>JAHEAO010000025.1 GCA_024642725.1 Paracoccaceae bacterium
CCCCGCTCCACCTCTCAATCTCAAGCCGCGAAAGGCAAGAAGAATGCAGTCGCAAAATATTCGCATCCGGCTGAAGGCGTTCGACTACCGCGTGCTGGACGCCAGCACAGCGGAAATCGTATCGACCGCCAAGCGCACCGGTGCCACCGTGCGTGGCCCGATCCCGCTGCCCAACAAGATCGAGAAGTTCACGGTTCTGCGTGGTCCGCATATCGACAAGAAGTCGCGTGACCAGTTTGAGATCCGGACGCACAAGCGTCTTCTCGACATCGTCGACCCCACTCCGCAGACCGTGGACGCGCTGATGAAGCTCGACCTGGCCGCCGGTGTGGACGTCGAGATCAAGATTTAAGGAGGGCACCCAGTCATGTTGCGCTCTGGTGTAATTGCAAAGAAGGTGGGTATGACCCGCCTGTTCATGGAAGACGGCAAGCAGATTCCTGTGACCGTTCTTCAACTCGACGGCCTGCAGGTCGTTGCACAGCGTACCGCTGAAAAGGACGGCTATTCGGCTGTTCAGTTGGGCGCGGGCACTGCAAAGGCGAAGCGGGTCTCACAGGCGATGCGGGGCCATTTCGCGGCCGCCAATGTCGCGCCCAAGCGGAAGATTGCGGAGTTTCGGGTAGACCCCGAGAACATGATCGCAGTCGGAGAAGAACTGACGGCAGACCACTATTTCGCCGGCCAGTTCGTCGACGTGTCCGGCACATCGATCGGTAAGGGTTTCGCCGGTGCCATGAAGCGGCACAACTTTGGCGGCTTGCGCGCCTCGCACGGTGTTTCCGTGTCGCACCGTTCGCACGGTTCGACCGGTCAGTGTCAGGATCCGGGCAAGGTGTTCAAGGGCAAGAAGATGGCTGGTCACATGGGTTCGGCCCGTGTCACCACTCAGAACCTTCAAGTGGTCCGCACTGACAGCGACCGTGGCCTGATCATGGTCAAAGGCGCTGTTCCGGGCTCCAAGGGTGGCTGGGTCACGATCAAGGATGCGGTCAAGAAGCCGACGCCTGAAAACGTGATGCTGCCTGCTGGCCTGAAATCGCTCGCAGAAGAAGCAAAGCGTCTGGCCGAGGAAGCCGCAGCCGCAGCCGCAGCAGAAGCCGCAGCAGCAGAGGCCGCAGCAGCGGAAGCCGCAGCCGCAGCAGAAGCCGCAGCGCTTGAAGCATCCGAGGCATCCGAAGAAAATGATGCTGCGCCGGAAGGAGACGAGAAAAATGAAGGCTGATGTCATCAAACTCGACGCCAAGAAGGCCGGCGACATTGACCTGTCGGACGACATCTTTGGCCTTGAACCGCGTGCGGACATTCTGCATCGCGTGGTGCGCTGGCAGCGTGCCCGCGCTCAGGCTGGCACTCACAGCGCCAAGACCCGCACCGAGGTCAGCTACTCGACCAAGAAGATCTATCGCCAGAAAGGTACCGGCGGCGCACGCCACGGTTCCCGCAAGGCGCCGATCTTCCGTCACGGTGGCGGCTACAAGGTTCCGACCCCACGCAGCCACGCGCATGACTTGACCAAGAAGTTCCGCAAGCTGGGTCTCAAGCATGCCCTGTCGTCCAAGGCGGCGGCCGGGAACCTGATTATCCTCGACACCGTGGATATGAAGGATGCCAAGACCGGATCGCTGGCCAAGGCCGTGAAGAACCTCGGCTGGAAGCGCGTGCTGATCATCGACGGCGCAGAAGTGAACGAAAACTTCGCTCGTGCGGCCGCCAACATCCAGGGGTTGGACATTCTTCCGACCATGGGTGCCAACGTCTATGATATCCTCAAGCGTGACACTCTGGTGATCACCCGTGCAGGTATCGAAGCACTGGAGGCTCGACTGAAATGAGCACGAAGCCAGAACACTACGATGTGATCCGCAAGCCGATCATCACTGAAAAGGCAACCATGACCTCTGAGGCCAATGGCGTTGTTTTCGAAGTGGCGATCGACTCGAACAAGCCGCAGATCAAGGAGGCCGTCGAGGCGCTCTTTGGTGTCAAGGTGAAGGCCGTCAATACGTCCATCACCAAAGGCAAGACCAAGCGTTTCCGGGGCAAGCCGGGCGTCCGCAAGGATGTCAAGAAAGCCTATGTGACGCTTGAAGAGGGCAACACTATCGACGTCTCGACAGGCCTCTGATAGAACGCGCCGAATCTCCGGCCCCCCAAGCGGGGGCCGAGCCTATTTTAACCCGGGTCTAACGACCCAAAGCTAACGGAAGACAGAAAGCATGGCACTCAAGTCGTATAAACCGACGACGCCAGGCCAGCGTGGGCTGGTGCTGATCGACCGTTCGGAGCTTTGGAAAGGCCGCCCGGTCAAAGCCCTCACCGAGGGATTGACCAAGAATGGCGGACGGAACAACACCGGACGGATCACTATGCGTCGCCGTGGTGGGGGCGCAAAGCGTCTTTACCGCATCGTTGATTTCAAGCGGAACAAGTTTGACATCTCGGCAACCGTCGAACGGATCGAATATGATCCGAACCGGACCGCGTTCATTGCGCTGGTCAAGTACGAAGACGGCGAGCAGGCATACGTTCTGGCGCCACAGCGCCTTGGTGTTGGCGACAAGATTATCGCCGGTGCGAAGGTCGACGTCAAACCGGGCAATGCGATGCCGTTTTCGGGCATGCCGATCGGTACGATCGTCCACAACATCGAACTGAAGCAGGGCAAGGGCGGCCAGATCGCTCGCGCTGCAGGCACTTATGCTCAGTTCGTTGGTCGTGACGGTGGCTATGCTCAGATCCGCCTGTCGTCCGGCGAACTCCGTATGGTCCGTCAGGAATGCATGGCCACCATCGGTGCCGTCTCGAACCCTGACAACTCGAACCAGAACCTGGGTAAGGCTGGCCGCAACCGCCACTATGGCAAGCGTCCCTCAGTGCGCGGCGTTGCGATGAACCCGATCGACCACCCGCATGGTGGTGGTGAAGGCCGCACCTCTGGTGGTCGTCATCCGGTTACCCCGTGGGGCAAGCCGACGAAGGGTGCAAAAACCCGGAACAAGAACAAAGCGTCCAGCAAGCTGATCATTCGCTCGCGTAACGCCAAGAAGGGCCGGTAATCATGTCGCGTTCTGTATGGAAAGGCCCCTTTGTAGATTCCTACGTTCTCAAGAAAGCTGAGAAGTCCAAGGAATCGGGCCGCAACGAAGTCATCAAAATCTGGTCGCGCCGCTCGACGATCCTGCCCCAGTTCGTGGGCCTGACGTTCGGCGTTTACAACGGCCACAAGCATATCCCAGTCAACGTCACGGAAGACATGATCGGTCAGAAGTTCGGTGAGTATTCTCCGACACGGACCTATTACGGTCATGCCGCCGACAAAAAAGCGAAGCGGAAGTAAGTCATGGGCAAGGAAAAGAACCCCCGCCGCGTGGCCGACAACGAAGCTATGGCTAAGACCAAGATGCTTCGCACCAGCCCGCAGAAACTCAATCTCGTCGCACAGCTGATCCGCGGCAAGAAGGTGGATAAGGCCCTGACGGACCTGACCTTCTCGAAGAAGCGGATTGCAGAGGATGTGAAGAAGTGCCTTCAGTCCGCGATTGCGAATGCCGAGAACAACCACAACCTGGACGTCGATGAACTGGTGGTCGCAGAGGCCTATGTCGGCAAGAACATGGTCATGAAGCGCGGTCGCCCGCGGGCTCGTGGCCGGTTCGGCAAGATCGTCAAACCGTTCTCGGAACTCACCATTCTGGTGCGCCAGGTAGAGGAGCAAGCGTAATGGGTCACAAGGTCAATCCAATCGGCATGCGCCTTCAGGTCAACCGTACCTGGGACAGCCGCTGGTATGCGGATACCAAGGACTACGGAAACCTGCTTCTTGAAGACCTCAAGATGCGCGATTTCATCAAGGAAGAGTGCAAGCAGGCCGGCGTTTCCAAAGTCATCATCGAGCGCCCGCACAAGAAGTGCCGCGTGACGGTGCATACTGCGCGCCCGGGCGTGATCATCGGCAAGAAAGGTGCGGACATTGAAGGTCTGCGCAAGAAGCTGGCGAACATGACGGACAGCGAATTGCACCTCAACATCGTTGAAGTGCGCAAGCCGGAGCTTGATGCCCAGCTGGTCGCTGAATCGATCACCCAGCAGCTGGAACGCCGCGTATCCTTCCGTCGCGCCATGAAGCGCGCGGTTCAGAACGCGATGCGTATGGGCGCGCTTGGGATCCGGGTCAACGTCGCCGGTCGTCTTGGTGGCGCCGAGATCGCCCGGACCGAATGGTACCGTGAAGGCCGCGTGCCTTTGCATACCCTGCGGGCCGACATCGACTATGCAACCCACGAAGCCCTGACGGCCTATGGTATCATCGGCGTGAAGGTCTGGATTTTCAAAGGCGAGATCATGGAGCACGATCCAGGTGCGCGTGACCGTCGCCAGCAGGAACTCCAGGATGGTCCGGCCCCCCGTGGTGCCGCGCCTCGTGGCCCCGGCGGCCGCCGGTAAGGAGAGAAGAAGATGCTGCAACCAAAGCGCACTAAATTCCGTAAACAGCACAAGGGCCGGATTCACGGCGAAGCCAAGGGTGGGTTTGAGCTCGCCTTCGGCACCTACGGGCTGAAAGCGACGCAGCCCGAGCGGATCACCGCCCGGCAGATCGAAGCCGCCCGTCGTGCTCTGACCCGTCACATGAAGCGTCAGGGTTCGGTCTGGATCCGGATCTTCCCGGATACGCCGGTCACATCGAAGCCGACCGAAGTCCGGATGGGTAAAGGTAAGGGTTCGGTCGATTTCTGGGCCGCGAAAGTGAAGCCGGGCCGGATCATGTTCGAGATCGACGGAGTCAGCGAAACCGTCGCCCGCGAAGCCCTGCGCCTTGCTGCGATGAAGCTGCCGATCAAGACCCGCACCATCGTCCGCGAGGACTGGTAAGGGCAGGGGGCGACCCCAAACAGATTGAGACAAGGGCGGGGATTTCCCCGCCCTTTTTTCATTCTGCAAGCGTCCACATGTGGACGGGAAGTTTAATTGTTGAAAATCAATAGATTAGAAAAATCCATTAGGGATTTTTTAACGGACACGAAGGTCTGGGGTGGGGGCGGAGGGCCAACGCCATGCGCCTTGGCCAGACCGCCGCATAGAATGTTGTAGGACATCACGCGCACAACGGGTCACGCGCCACCTCTTCAGAATATGATTGCGGTATCAGACATGGTTTGGTGGCCTTGGCCACTGCCGCAAATGCTCAGCCTTCGGGCAACCAGCTTGGCGCGAATCTCTTGTCCGCGCAGGCCAAATTCAACCTCCGGCCTGCCGCGCGTAATCATCCGCATCGAACCAGCCGCGCGAAGCAACGACTTTCAGGTCGTCGCCAAGATCCCATTCCTCCCAGCCGCGGATATTCAACGGTTTCCCCGTGGTCGCGTCATGGCCGGTGAAGGTCCATACATAGACCGCGTGGTTGCCCGAGCACCGGATCTCATCACAGGTCAAGCTCAGGTCGGGAACATCGGCATAGAAACCTTCCGCCATGGCCTGTACCCGTGCGCGACCGATCCACGGCTCGCCCCGGTTGATGACGATTTCGCCGGTTTCCGCAAAGAACGACGCGACGGCCGCCGCAGATTTCGAGTTCCATGCCGCAGTTTAGTCCGCGGCCATCTTCCTGACCTTGTCCGGGTCGATCATTGCAATGCCTCCCTGCATCAAATGAACCATCAGTATCGCTATGCCTACCAACGATAGGGGAACGCTCCAACCCGGCAGTTTGCACCCCAGACGGCACCTTTGCGCAGCTGGGTAATCTTCGGAGTCTCCACACCTAAAATTCTCTTGTAGGATAACTGATCAGTGGTATCGGCCTCGATTCCCTTGCGGCGCCGGTTGGTTGGAGGACGGATGTCTATGTCGAAAGAGTTTTCAGGTTGCCCGTGTTGTGGTGGTGCTTATGCCGGCTTTTTTGCCGCCAGCCGGTCCGCCACGGGGGCTGCCGGCGCCATTCCATGGACCGCAAAGCAAGGGATCAGCCGCCGCAGTTTCATGGCCGGCACCACTGCGACCGGGCTTGCCGTCGCACTTGCAACGCCGGCCGTGGCCCAAGACCCGGTAACTACGATATTCCATGGTGGGCGCGTCCTGACTGTCGACGCCGATTTTTCGGAAGCTGAAGCCATCGCGATCCGGGGCAACCAGATCATCAGTGTGGGGTCCGAGGCCGATGTGAGAGCAGCGGCGGGCCCGAATGCAAGCGAGGTCGATCTTTCGGGAAAGACCGTGCTGCCCGGCTTCATTGATGCCCATACGCATGTCATTGCCGGGGGGGCAGTCGACAGCATCATGGAAAATGTCGGTGTGACACGTTTTCAGACTGCCGAGGCGGTCTTGGAATATCTGAAGTCAATGGTCGCCACCACCCAACCGGGGGAGTGGATTCTGGCCCGGAACTTCGATGCGGCGCTTCAGAAAGGTCCGTCGGCGCTTACGTTCAAGGAACTCGACGACGTGTCGACGAATATCCCGGTATTCGTGCTGAATGCCTCGGGTCACCTGGCTTATGCAAATCGCAAAGCGTTCGAGGCGGCGGGCATCCCCGACGATGTCGCCGACCCGCCCGGTGCCGAATTCGTGCGCGATGCTGACGGCAATTTGACGGGGACAATCAAGAACAACGTTGCGTTCCTGAAGATCGTCAGCGCGGCCCCGGCGATGGCGCGCCTTGATCCTGTGTCCGGCGTTGTCGATCTCTTGTCGAAATGGGGGAGTTTGGGTCTGACCACGGTCAGCGAACTTTCACTTGGCGCGCTGACACAGTCTCCAAACGACGCCAGCATCCTGACAGCCCTGGCCAATACGGATGATCTGAACGCCAGGATTAGGGCCTATCCATTCTACACGATTGGGGCCGAGGCTTGGGACGCGGCCGGGGTCAAACCCGGTGACGGCAATGCCATGGGGCGGATTGCGGGTTATAAACTTGTTGCTGATGGGTCCAACCAGGGGTTCACGGGGCTGCAGCGCGAACCTTATGTGAACTCTGACAGTCTCGGCAACGCCTACATGACGCCCGAGGAAATGAAGACGATTGCGGTCGATCGCGCCAGCAAGGGCTGGCAGCTAGCGCTTCATGCAAATGGCGACGCTGCAATCGACGTGGTTCTGGATGCCTGCCAGGCAGTGCGCGATGCAGGTATTGACATGAGTCGAGTCCGCGCGCGTATCGAACATTGTTCGATGCTGCATGACGATCAGATCCTGCGGATGAAAGAATTGGGAGTCTCTGCCAGTTTCCTTATCGGACATGTCCACTACTGGGGCGTCTGGATGCGGGATCAGGTTTTCGGGCCAGAGCGGGTGATGCACCTTGGTCGCTGCCGCAGTGTCGAGGAGGCGGGCATCGGATTCTCGCTTCATTCCGACTTTATGGTGACCGATCCTGATCCGCTTCATATGATCGAGATGGCCGTTACCCGCAAGACATGGGCCGAACCTGACTTTGTGCTTAATCCCGCCGAGCGGATTTCGGTCGAATCCGCCATTCGGGCGATCACTTCCGAAGCCGCGTGGCAACTTTTTTCCGAGCATGAGATTGGGAGCCTTGAGGTCGGGAAGCTTGCCGATCTCGTGATCCTTGAGCAGGATCCGCGCGAGGTGAATCCGGAAAGTATCAAGAATATCCGGGTTATCGAGACCTGGATGGACGGGCGAAAGGTCTACTCTGTCTGAGCGGTGTTTCAATCGGTGATCTGGCCACCAATCGGCGGGTAGCTGTCGCACCGGGTCAGTCGCGCAGTCCGTTGCTGACCTTGGCTGCGAGGTCGACGTTCAGGATTTCGCGCATCGCGACCCTTATCGCAGGCGAGGCGCGTTCGATTGCTTCCAGGTCGGAATGATTCCAGACCGCGATCAGGGCATCCTTGGGAATGCGGACAGTTGCGGTTGCTGCGGTCTTCAGCAGGTAGCTGAGTTCGCCCACAAAGCTGCCGGGCGCAAGGAAGAACGAGGTATCGCCCTTGTGCACCTCAGCCGAGCCGTCGAGCACATAGTAGAGCTTTGCGTTGTATTCGCCTTCCCGGGTCACTTCCTCTGGCGCATCGAGCTTGCGCAGGGTGCAGGCCTTGAGAATCCGGCGGAACTCGCCGGGTGACATCGACGAGAAGGCGGCGTAGAGCCGCTTCTGGTCGGCGGTCATGCGAAATGTCGTGCGCTCAATCACGATCAGGCAGATGATAAACAGGTTCGCCGATCCCAGAACCGCATCCCAAAGCAAAGGTTCCCAAAGCGGCCCGGAGAGGAAATAGTAGAGGGCATAGAACATCGTGCCGGTCAGCAGAAGCAGGCGCAGGACAAGCTGGTCGCGGATCAGAAAGCCGATGACATAGAGCATCGCCCCGATGTGAACGAGAATGCCGTAGCCATGAAAGATCTCGGGTAGCGCACTGGTCATGCCATGGCGTCCTTGTTCCTACACCCACGGGCAGAAAGTGCTCGTGACCCATGGCCGCCAACGCTTTGGCGACAGCTTCCCGGTGGCCGGGTCAGAATGACGCGAGGATTTCGACGGCGACAAGCAAAAAGTTCATAAGCGACGCAAAACGCCGGTAAATTCAGATGCCGGGATTTCCTGCGACAATTCCCTTGCCAACCCCACCGATCCCCCCTATACGGCGCACTTCATCACTGAACTCCATCGGAATCAGGGTGACCCTTCGGGGGCCTTCCGGTGATGTTGAAAGGACGTTTGAGCCATGAACGCTCAGGAATTGAAAGAAAAGACGCCCGACCAGCTGCGTGATCAGCTTGTTGCGCTGAAGAAAGAGGCCTTCAACCTGCGATTCCAGCAGGCCACAGGCCAGCTCGAGAACACCGCCCGCATGCGTGTCGTCCGTCGTGACGTTGCCCGTGTGAACACGGTGTTGAACCAAAAAGCCGCTGAAGCTGCGAAGTAAAGGAGCCTTACGAAATGCCCAAACGTATTCTGCAAGGCACCGTGACATCGAACGCCAACGAACAGACCGTTACCGTATCTGTCGAGCGCCGTTTCAAGCATCCGCTGCTGCACAAGACCGTCCGCAAGTCCAAGAAATACCGGGCCCACGACGAGAACAACACTTTCAACGTCGGTGACACCGTCCGTATCCAGGAATGTGCGCCGAAATCGAAAACCAAGCGCTGGGAGGTTATCGCTTCCTAAGCGACAACCTTCCGGTTTGATCGAAACCCTGGGGTCGTTACCCCAAAGGTCGGGAGAAACCAAATGATCCAGATGCAGACCAATCTGGATGTGGCTGACAACTCCGGTGCTCGCCGGGTTCAGTGCATCAAGGTCCTGGGTGGTTCCCATCGCCGTTACGCCTCTGTTGGCGACATCATCGTGGTGTCGGTGAAGGAAGCCATTCCGCGTGGCCGTGTGAAGAAAGGGGACGTCCGCAAGGCCGTCGTCGTTCGCACCGCCAAGGAAGTCCGCCGTGAAGACGGCACCACGATCCGGTTCGACCGGAACGCTGCTGTCATCCTTAACAACGCGAACGAGCCAGTCGGCACCCGTATCTTCGGGCCGGTTGTGCGCGAGCTGCGGGCGAAGAACTTCATGAAAATCATCTCGCTTGCTCCGGAGGTGCTGTAATGGCTGCCAAGCTTCGCAAAGGTGACAAGGTCGTCGTGCTGGCCGGCAAGGACAAGGGTACCACCGGTGAGATCACCGCAGTGATGCCGTCCAAGGGCAAAGCCGTCGTCGAAGGCGTGAACATCGCCATTCGTCACACCAAACAGTCACAGACAAGTCAGGGTGGGCGCGTTCCGACCGCCGTGCCGATCGACCTGTCGAACCTCGCGCTGGTCGACAGCAAGGGCAAGGCAACGCGCGTCGGTTTCCGCATGGATGGCGACAAGAAGGTGCGTTTCGCCAAGACAACCGGGGAGGCCATCTGATGCTGGACCAAGCCACTTATACGCCGCGCCTCAAGGCGCATTACAAAGATGTCGCTCGGGCCGCTCTGAAAGAAGAGTTCGGTTTCAAGAACGACATGCAGATCCCGCGTCTGGACAAGATCGTCCTGAACATCGGCTGCGGCGCAGAAGCCGTGCGTGACACCAAGAAAGCCAAATCGGCACAGGCCGACCTGACCACCATCGCCGGTCAGCAGGCTGTCACCACCATCGCCAAGAAATCGATCGCTGGTTTCCGGGTGCGTGAAGAGATGCCGCTGGGCGCCAAGGTGACGCTGCGCGGCGACCGGATGTACGAATTCCTGGACCGCCTGGTTACCGTCGCCATGCCCCGCATCCGCGACTTCCGCGGCGTGTCTGGCAAATCGTTCGACGGTCGCGGCAACTATGCCATGGGCCTGAAAGAGCACATCGTGTTCCCCGAGATCAACTTCGACAAGGTCGACGAAGTCTGGGGAATGGACATCATCATCTGCACCACCGCGAAGACTGACGCGGAAGCGAAAGCGCTGTTGAAGCAATTCAACATGCCCTTCAACAGCTGATCGCGGAAGGAAGTTAGAGATATGGCAAAGAAATCCATGATCGAACGCGAAAAGAAGCGTGCCAAGCTGGTCGAGCAATATGCCGCCAAGCGTGCCGCGCTCAAGGAAATCGTGAACGATGAATCCAAGCCGATGGAAGAGCGGTTCCGCGCTTCCCTCAAGCTTGCAAAACTGCCGCGCAATTCTTCGGCGACCCGGCTGCACAACCGCTGCCAGCTGACCGGTCGTCCGCATGCTTACTACCGTAAGCTGAAGGTGTCGCGGATCGCGCTGCGGGATCTCGGCTCTGCCGGTCAGATCCCCGGCCTTGTGAAATCCAGCTGGTAAGGAGGGCATAGATTATGAACGATCCTATCGGCGATATGCTCACCCGGATCCGCAACGCGCAACTGCGCGGCAAATCCACCACCTCGACCCCGGCTTCCAAGCTGCGCGGCTGGGTTCTGGATGTGCTGGCGGACGAAGGCTACATTCGCGGCTATGAAAAATCGACCGGGGCCGATGGCCATCCGGCGTTTGAAATCAGCCTGAAATACTACGAAGGCACCCCTGTCATTCGCGAGCTCAAGCGGGTTTCCAAGCCCGGCCGCCGCGTTTACATGGGCGTCAAGGACATCCCATCGGTTCGTCAGGGCCTTGGTGTGTCGATCGTCTCGACGCCGAAGGGTGTCATGTCGGATGCAAGCGCACGCGCAGCCAATGTCGGCGGCGAAGTGCTCTGCACGATCTTCTAAGGAGTTTGGTATGTCTCGCATTGGTAAAAAACCGGTCGAGCTGCCGTCGGGGGTTTCGGCCACCGTCTCCGGCCAGACCGTCGAAGTAAAAGGGCCGAAAGGCTCGCGCAGCTTCACCGCAACTGACGATGTCACGATCAAGACCGAGGACAACGCAATCACCGTTACGCCGCGCGGCACTTCCAAGCGCGCGCGCCAGCAGTGGGGCATGTCCCGTTCGATGGTGGAAAACCTTGTGACCGGCGTTTCGACCGGTTTCAAGAAAGAGCTTGAAATCAACGGCGTTGGCTACCGCGCGAACATTCAGGGCACGACCCTGAAACTGTCGCTTGGCTACAGCCACGAAGTGAACTTCGAAGTGCCCGAGGGCGTGACCGTCACATCCCCGAAGCAGACCGAAATCGTTGTGGAAGGTATCGACCAGCAGCTTGTTGGCCAGGTCGCGGCGAATATCCGCGAATGGCGTAAGCCGGAGCCCTACAAGGGCAAGGGCATCAAGTACAAGGACGAGTACATCTTCCGCAAAGAAGGCAAGAAGAAGTAAGGATCGCAAAAATGGCAAACAGCAAAAGAACCCTGTTTCTGAAGCGCCGCCTGCGCGTCCGGAACAAGCTGCGGAAAATGGCAGACGGGCGCGCCCGCCTGTCCGTCCACCGCTCGAACAAGAACATCAGCGTTCAGCTGATCGACGATGTGAACGGCGTCACGCTGGCATCTGCT
Source organism: Paracoccaceae bacterium (assembly GCA_024642725.1). Classification (GTDB taxonomy): domain Bacteria; phylum Pseudomonadota; class Alphaproteobacteria; order Rhodobacterales; family Rhodobacteraceae; genus JAHEAO01. Next base: position 11,885 of record JAHEAO010000025.1, read on the forward strand.
TCCACGCTGGAAAAAGATTTTGGCGTTGTCGGCAAGAACAACATCGAAGCCGCCGCCAAGATTGGCGCGGCGATCGCGGAGCGCGCAAAGAAGGCCAAAGTGACCGAATGCTATTTCGATCGCGGTGGCTTCCTCTTTCACGGCAGCGTCAAGGCTTTGGCCGACGCAGCGCGTGAAGGCGGCCTGAAGTTCTAAGGAGACGATAATGGCAAGAGAACCAAATCAAAGGGGCGGCCGTCGCGACCGCGAGGAGACCCCGGAATTCGCCGATCGTCTTGTAGCGATCAACCGTGTGTCCAAGACCGTGAAGGGTGGTAAGCGCTTCGGCTTTGCAGCTCTCGTGGTTGTGGGTGACCAGAAGGGCCGCGTCGGGTTTGGCAAAGGTAAAGCCAAGGAAGTTCCCGAGGCGATCCGCAAGGCCACCGAACAGGCCAAGCGTCAGATGATCCGCGTTCAGCTGCGCGAAGGTCGCACGCTGCACCACGATATCGACGGTCGCCATGGCGCCGGTCGCGTCGTGATGCGTCAGGCTCCGGCCGGTACCGGCATCATCGCAGGTGGCCCGATGCGCGCCATCTTCGAAATGCTGGGCGTTCAGGACGTTGTTGCAAAGTCGTTGGGGTCGCAGAACCCTTACAACATGATCCGCGCCACGATGGACGGGTTGCAGAAGGAATCGAGCCCGCGTTCGGTCGCGCAGCGTCGCGGCAAGAAAGTGGCCGACATCCTGAAGAAGCCTGAAACCGAAGCGGTGGAAACCGCCGAAGCAGACGCGTAAGGAACCCGGATCATGGCCAAGAAAACCATCGTCGTGAAGCAGATCGGTTCCCCGATCCGCCGCCCCGCCGTTCAGCGTGCCACGCTGAAGGGCCTCGGGCTGAACAAGATGCACCGCACCCGCGAACTGGAAGACACGCCTTCCGTGCGCGGCATGGTGAACTCGATCCCGCATCTGGTCGAGATCGTCGAAGAGCGCGGCTAAGCGCCTTTCGATAGCAAGGACATTTGGGAACGCCTCGGGAAACCGGGGCGTTTCTTTTTTTCAGGCCAGATGTGCTACACTGCCCTTGGGCTTTGGCGTATTTCTGTGAGTCTGTGACGGGCACCTCCGTCGCGCCAAAGCGTATCAAGGGGGGTTAAATGTCTGATAAACTCAAGGGCGGCTGCGCCCATGTCCATACCAAGACGGCCCATGGGCCGATCGACAACCACACCTGCCACTGTTCCGTCTGCAAATCGGTCACCGGTCAGCCGACGACGCATGTGGCTTTCTACAATTACAAGGACGTTTTGGTCGACAACGAGGCCGGGCTGAAGCGCCAGCCGTTCAACGCCAAGAACCCGGATGGCCCGCTGGAGCTGTGCACCTGCGCCGAATGCGGCCAGCCGATCATGCTGGACGACAAGCAGCACCGGATCCGGGTGATCGTGCCCAACCTGATGGGCTATGACGCCACGACGTTCCCTGCAGCGACCTATCACGCCTTCTACGATCCCGCGACCGGGGTGCCGCGACCGAACGACGGGCGTCCGGTGGAAGCGGCGTTGAGGCCGGAGTTTGTCTGGCCGAAGGGATCCTGACGGCACCACGCGGCGAGACATGGGCCTTTGGGGACCGGGGCGTTCTTGTTGCCCTTGACCCCATTGGTCGGTCCGTGACGCGGTGCACTGGGCTGCGCTGAGCTGACGCCATCGGGCAGGGGGTCTTGAGACGTCGCTTTGGGGCAAGGTCCAACTCACTGGCGGGCCCAGACCCGACACCCCTTGATCCCGCCCGCACCTTCCCCTATACGCCCCCGGTGGTCCTCTCGGGCCTCAGAATCAATGAAGAAACGCCGTGGTTGGCCGCTCCCGTCGCTGGGGGTCATATCCGGCAAAGGAGAAGCGACATGAAACTGCATGAATTAGCCGATAACGAAGGCGCAACCAAGAAGCGGATGCGCGTTGGCCGTGGTCCAGGCTCGGGCAAGGGCAAGACCGCCGGTCGTGGTATCAAGGGTCAGAAGTCCCGTTCGGGTGTGGCGATCAACGCCTATGAGGGCGGCCAGATGCCGCTCTACCAGCGTCTGCCCAAGCGTGGCTTCAACAAGCCGAACCAGAAGAAATACGCGGTTGTGAACCTCGGTCTTCTGCAGAAGTTCATCGACGCCAAGAAGCTCGATATCAAGAAAGACATCACCGAGGACGTTCTGGTTGAAACCGGCATCGTCCGCCGCAAGCTGGACGGCGTGCGCGTGCTGGCCAAGGGCGAGTTTTCCGCCAAGGTCAAGCTGGCTGTCACCGGCGCGTCCAAATCGGCCGTGGCTGCGGTTGAAAAGGCTGGCGGCTCGCTGACGGTCACGACAGCGTCGGCCGCCGAATAAAGGGTTGTGGGCAGTCCGATGGCTGCTTACATCCTTTCCTAGTTTTCATGGCGCCGCCGACCGGGAAACGGTTCGGCGGCGTTTGCGCGAAAGAGAGACCTGAATGGCATCCGCAGCAGAACAAATGGCCGCCAACATGAGCTGGGGTGCGCTTGGCAAAGCCACAGAGCTTCGCAGCCGCATCTTCTTTACCCTCGGCCTTCTGATCGTTTACCGGCTTGGCACATACATTCCGGTTCCGGGCATCGACGGGCTCGCCCTGAGACAGTTCATGGAGGCGGCGACCACGGGTCTTGGCGGTATCCTCAACATGTTCACCGGGGGCGCCATTTCCCGGATGGGGATCTTTGCGCTGGGGATCATGCCTTACATTTCCGCCTCGATCATCATCCAGTTGATGACCGCGATGGTGCCGCAGCTTGAACAGCTGAAGAAAGAGGGCGAGCAGGGCCGCAAGAAGATCAACCAGTACACGCGCTACGGCACGGTGTTCCTGGCGACCTTCCAGGCCTACGCGCTGGCGGCCAGCCTTGAAGCGGGCGATCTGGCGACCGATCCGGGCTGGTTCTTCCGCATCGGCTGCATGATCACGCTGGTGGGCGGCACGATGTTCCTGATGTGGCTGGGCGAACAGATCACCCAGCGCGGCATCGGCAACGGTATCTCGCTGATCATCTTCGTCGGCATCATCGCCGAAGTGCCACGCGCACTGGCGCAGTTCTTTGCCTCTGGCCGGTCGGGTGCCATCAGCCCGGCGGTGATCATCGGCGTCATGGTCATGGTTGTGGCGGTCATCGCTTTCGTGGTCTTCATGGAACGCGCGCTGCGCAAGATCCACATCCAGTATCCCCGCCGTCAGGTCGGCATGAAGGTTTACGATGGCGGTTCCAGCCATCTGCCGGTCAAGGTGAACCCGGCGGGCGTTATCCCGGCGATCTTCGCGTCGTCGCTGCTGTTGCTGCCGACGACGCTGGCGACGTTTTCGGGCCAGCAGACCGGCCCGGTGATGTCGACGATCCTTGCCTATTTCGGCCCCGGCCAGCCGCTCTACCTGCTGTTCTTCGCGGCCATGATCATCTTCTTCACGTTCTTTTATACGTTCAACGTGTCGTTCAAGACCGATGACGTTGCCGACAACCTGAAGAACCAGAACGGCTTCGTGCCGGGTATCCGCCCCGGCAAGAAGACCGAGGAATATCTGGACTACGTCGTGACCCGGCTTCTGGTGCTTGGTTCGGCTTATCTTGCGGCAGTTTGTCTCCTTCCGGAGATTCTGCGTTCCCAGCTTGCGATCCCGTTCTATTTTGGCGGCACCTCGGTTCTGATCGTCGTTTCCGTGACCATGGACACGATCCAGCAGATTCAATCGCATCTGCTGGCGCATCAGTACGAAGGCCTAATCGAACGCTCGCAACTGCGCGGCAAGAAGCGCAGCAAGAAAGGGACATCCAGAAGATGAACATCATCCTGCTCGGGCCTCCGGGCGCGGGAAAAGGGACGCAAGCCCGCATTCTCGTGGACGGACGCAACATGATCCAGCTGTCGACCGGCGACATGCTGCGCGAGGCCCGCAGTTCGGGCACCGAAATGGGCAACCGCGTGGCCGCGGTCATGGACCGTGGCGACCTTGTGACCGATGAGATCGTGATCGGTCTGATCGAAGAGAAGCTGCAGGGCGACAAACAGGGCGGGTTCATCTTCGACGGTTTCCCCCGCACGCTGGCGCAGGCCGACGCGCTGGGCGCGCTTCTGGAAAAGACCGGCGAGGCGCTGGACGCCGTCGTCGAGATGCGCGTCGACGACGAGGCGCTGGTCGCCCGTATCACCGCAAGGTCCACCTGCGGCGACTGCGGCGAGGTCTATAACGACCTGACCAAGCCGATCCCGGCGGATGGCAAATGTTCCAATTGCGGTGGCACGACCTTCAAGCGCCGCGCCGATGACAATGCGGAAAGCCTGAAGCAGCGGCTGATGGAATATTACAAGAAGACCAGCCCTCTGATCGGCTATTACTATGCCAAGGGCGATCTTAAATCGGTCGACGGGCTGGGTGAGATCGACGAGGTTGCGGGACGCATCGCCAAGGCGCTCGGCTAATCGGCCCCGCCCCCTTGACGGTCCGGGCAGAACCCCGTATTGCACCGCATCCCGAAAGGGAATCGGTGTGAAACCGGGGTCGCGCCCCGTTCATATCAGACTGAATTCAGCGTGACCCGCAGGTTGAGAGAAACCGGCGGGTTTCCGTTGTGAAAAAAGGTTCCGGAACTACGGAACCGCAACGAAAAGGAAAGCACACGTGGCACGTATCGCCGGCGTAAACATCCCGACTGCAAAGCGGGTTCCAATCGCCCTTACCTACATCACCGGAATCGGTCCCGCGACCGCCAAGACCATCTGCGACGCCGTCGGCATCGACCTGACCCGCCGGGTCAACGAACTGTCGGACGCAGAAGTTCTGGCCATCCGCGAGCATATCGACGCAAACGTCACAGTCGAAGGCGACCTTCGCCGTGAGACTCAGATGAACATCAAGCGTCTGATGGACCTTGGCTGCTACCGCGGCCTGCGTCATCGCCGTAACCTGCCCGTCCGCGGTCAGCGCACCCACACAAACGCACGCACCCGCAAAGGCCCCGCAAAGGCCATTGCCGGCAAGAAGAAATAAGGGGGTCTGACCAATGGCACGCGATAAGACTCGTATTAAGCGCAAAGAGCGCAAGAACATCGCCGCTGGTGTTGCGCATGTGAACTCTTCGTTCAACAACACCAAGATCCTGATCTCTGACGTACAGGGCAACGCAATTGCCTGGTCGTCGGCTGGCACCATGGGTTTCAAGGGCTCGCGGAAATCCACCCCCTACGCCGCACAGATGGCGGCAGAGGACTGCGCCCGCAAAGCTCAGGAACACGGCGTCAAGACGCTTGAGGTTGAAGTTCAGGGCCCCGGTTCGGGTCGTGAATCCGCCCTGCGCGCCCTGGCTGCTGTCGGACTGAACATCACCTCGATCCGTGATGTCACCCCGATGGCCCACAATGGCTGCCGCCCGCCGAAGCGCCGCCGCGTCTGATTGAATTACCCCGACCGGGCTGCGGTTCGCTGCGGCCCGGTATCGCTATTTTTTGAACCTCGGGTGTTCCCCGCTTACGGACATGGGCCTGGGAACTTGAATTGAGGAGACTCGCATGATCCACAAGAATTGGGCTGAGCTGATCAAACCGCAGCAACTGGACGTCAAGCCGGGCAATGACCCGCACCGCCAGGCAACGCTGATCGCCGAACCGCTGGAGCGCGGCTTTGGTCTGACGCTCGGAAACGCACTGCGCCGCATCCTGATGTCGTCGCTGCAAGGCGCCGCGATCACATCCGTGCAGATCGACAACGTTCTGCACGAGTTTTCGAGCGTGGCAGGTGTGCGTGAAGACGTCACCGACATCGTCCTGAACCTCAAGGGCGTCGCGATCCGCATGGAAGTCGAAGGCCCGAAGCGGCTGAACATTTCCGCCAAAGGCCCGGCTATCGTCACCGCGGGAGATATCTCGGAAAGCGCCGGTATCGAGATCCTGAACAAGGATCACGTGATCTGTCACCTCGACGAAGGTGCGGATTTCTACATGGAACTGACGGTCAACACCGGCAAGGGCTATGTTTCCGCCGACAAGAACCGCCCGGAAGACGCGCCGATCGGCCTGATGCCGATTGACGCAATCTATTCGCCGGTGCGCAAGGTCAGCTACGATGTGCAGCCGACGCGCGAAGGCCAGGTTCTGGACTATGACAAGCTGACGCTGAAGCTGGAAACCGACGGGTCGATCACACCGGATGACGCCGTGGCCTATGCCGCGCGCATCCTGCAGGACCAGCTGTCGATCTTCGTGAACTTCGAAGAGCCGGAATCGGCCCGTTCGGAAAGCGACGATGATGGTCTGGAGTTCAACCCGCTTCTGCTGAAGAAGGTTGACGAGCTGGAATTGTCGGTGCGTTCGGCCAACTGCCTGAAGAACGACAACATCGTCTATATCGGCGATCTGATCCAGAAGACCGAAGCCGAGATGCTGCGCACCCCGAACTTCGGCCGCAAGTCGCTGAATGAGATCAAGGAAGTGCTGTCCGGAATGGGCCTGCACCTTGGCATGGATGTCGAGGAATGGCCGCCGGAAAACATCGAGGATCTGGCGAAGAAGTTCGAAGACCAGTTCTAGGTGATTCTGCGCCCCCTTGCGGGGCGCAGCTTTCTACCCAGGGCTTAGTAAGCTGATTAAAATCCGGGCAATCCCGCCCCAAGGAGAGCAGGCTGCACGCAACAGTCTGCCGGACAAAGCAAAAGCTGATGGAGAAACAAAATGCGTCATAGCAACGGCTACAGAAAGCTGAACCGAACCCATGAACACCGCAAGGCGCTGTTCGCAAACATGGCCGGTTCGCTGATTGAACATGAACAGATCAAGACCACCCTGCCCAAGGCCAAAGAGCTGCGGCGCATCGTCGAAAAGCTCGTAACTCTTGGAAAGCGCGGCGATTTGCACGCCCGTCGCCAAGCTGGTGCCCAGCTCAAGCAGGACGCCTACGTCGCCAAACTCTTCGAGGTTCTGGGCCCCCGCTACAAAGAGCGTAACGGTGGTTATGTCCGCGTCCTGAAGGCCGGGTTCCGCTATGGCGACATGGCGCCGATGGCGATCATCGAATTCGTCGACCGCGACGTCGATGCCAAGGGCGCAGGCGACCGTGCCCGCATTCTGGCCGAGGAAACATCTGCAGAATAATGAGCCTTTCGGCCCGGTTTCAAACCCCGTCTCACCCTGGTGCGGCGGGGTTTTTCTTTTCAGAACAGGCTAGTGCGCTGTCACGCCCCGCTTGCTGTTCTTGATGGCTATGGATGTGGCAATCGCATCCTGCAGGTCTTCGACCTGTTCGGGAGACACGGCGGACAACGCGAAGAATTTCAGGAAATCATCGCGCGCGCTTTCAGGCAGTGACAATATCTTGGTGAATAGGTCGTCGTCTGCTGGCATCTTCATAGCTCACATAGATTCTTGGAGTTCATGACACAATTTAAGGTTGACTGTCTATTTCGCAAGTTGTCTAAAAAGCTATGTCCAGACGTCCGGAAATAAGTCTTCTGTTCAAGCAACTTGGTGAAAACGCGCCAGCGGGTTTCGCTGCTGGCCTCCATATTCGCTTTGCAGCGCCCTTGATTGCAGTAAGCACTTATGACCCGAAGTGGTCCGAGCATTACACCGTCAACGCATACGGTCTGCGCGATCCGATGATATCCTGGGGATTAAGTTGCGAGGGAACGACCAGGTGGAGCGAAATAGAACTCCCCGACCCTTTCAACATTTGGGGGCAGGCGGCCGATTTCGGCCTGATATTTGGCGCAGCATTCGCATGTGGTCCGATCCAATCAAGAACCATCGTTGGAATTGCGCGAGATGACCGCGAATTTACTGACGCGGAAATTGAAAAGGTATATGGCCTGATTCTTGCTTTGCACGAGATCTCGGAACCGCCGACCGAGCTCACTCCCGCCCAGGTTCAGGCCCTCCGGTGCATCGCGGACGGGGACCGTCACGCAGCCGCTGCTGCCAAGCTGGGTATTTCTGAGAGTGCTTTTAAGGCGCGCCTGATTTCGGCGCGAACGAGGCTCATGGCACGCACGACTTCCGAGGCTATTCAACGAGCCAAGGAGTATCGGCTGCTCTGACGGTTTGCTATTTCGCGGTGCGGTAACTCAACCCACCGGAGAAAACTATGCAAACCACCACTCTTTCTTTCGACAACATGCACAACCACGGCGCGCTTTTCACCAATATGCTTCGCGCCCGGCATGAGACCTTCATCCAGCAGAACAACTGGGATCTGCCCCAGGTCGATGGCATGGAATACGACCAGTATGACACGCCGGCCAGCCGCTGGATCGCGGTCCACGAATTCGGCGAGGTTCTTGCCGGTGTCCGGCTGACCCCGACGATCGCGCGGTGCGGCATCTACAGCTACATGATCCGCGACGCGCAGCGGGGACTTCTGGAAACGATCCCGACGGACCTGTTGTATGAAGAAGCGCCGGTTGCCAGCCATATCTGGGAATCGTCGCGCATTTTCGTGTCGCACAAGGTGCCGGCCAAACTGCGGATGCGGGTGCAGATGAACCTGATCAACGAGATGACAATCTCTGCCCGGGAACTTGGAGCGTCGACAGTGCTGGGCCTGATCCCGGAAAACGGTCCCCGCTGGGGTCGCCGGGTCGGTCTGGATATTGATGTCGTGGGTCCTGTGCTGAATATCGAAGGCGATACCAGCCGCTGCATCCGGATCAACCTTCAGTCCAAACTGCACTAATGGCGGGTTCAAAGAGGCTGGTGCGCCCGGCCCCAGCCTCAGAAGACCCTTTTATCGGCCTGCGCCCACCACTAGGTTTGGCGCATGGCCGATTTATTTTCCGATCCCAATACCGATGCCGCCCGGGACGCGCCGCGCCCCCTGGCCGATCGCCTGCGCCCGAAGGCCCTAGGCGAGGTCATCGGTCAGGACGACGTTCTTGGTCCGGACGCGCCGCTTGGGATAATGCTGGCGTCGCACAGCCTGTCGTCGCTGGTTCTCTGGGGGCCGCCCGGTGTCGGCAAGACGACAATCGCCCGTCTTCTGGCGGCTGAGACCGATCTTCATTTCATTCAGATCAGTGCGATCTTCACCGGTGTTCCGGAATTGAAGAAGGTCTTTGAATCCGCGCGGCTGCGCCGGCAGAACGGCAAGGGGACCTTGTTGTTCGTGGATGAGATTCACCGGTTCAACAAAGCCCAGCAGGACGGGTTCCTGCCGCATATGGAAGACGGGACGATCCTGCTTGTCGGAGCGACGACCGAGAACCCGAGTTTCGAATTGAACGCAGCCCTTTTGTCGCGGGCTCAGGTTCTGGTGCTCAAGCGCCTGACGCTGGCGCATCTGGAACGTCTGGCGCAGCGCGCCGAGCACGAACTGGGCAAGCCGCTGCCGCTGACCGGACAAGCCCGCGAAGCGCTGCTGGAAATGGCGGACGGGGACGGGCGGGCGTTGCTGAATCTGATTGAACAGGTGGCGGCCTGGACGTCGGACAAGAAGCTGGACACCGAAGCGCTGACCAAGCGGCTGATGCGGCGGGCGGCGAAATACGACAAATCGGGTGACGAGCATTACAACCTGATATCGGCGCTGCACAAATCGGTGCGCGGGTCGGATCCGGATGCGGCGCTTTACTGGTTCGCGCGCATGCTGACAGGCGGTGAGGACCCGCGCTATCTTGCGCGGCGGATCACCCGGATGGCTGTCGAGGATATCGGGCTGGCCGATCCGCAGGCGCAATCGGTCTGCTTGCACGCCTGGGAAACCTATGAACGGCTGGGATCGCCCGAAGGCGAACTGGCGCTGGGTCAGGCGGTGACCTATCTCGCGCTCGCGCCCAAGTCGAATGCCGGATATTCGGCGTTCAAGGCGGCGATGGCCGCGGCGCGGCAGACCGGATCGGAACCACCGCCCAGACATATCCTGAACGCCCCGACCAAGCTGATGAAAGAGCAGGGCTACGGCGAAGGCTATGCCTATGACCACGATGCCGAGGATGCGTTTTCGGGCCAGAACTATTTCCCCGAGGGAATGAAGCGCGGCATTTACTATCAGCCGGTCGAGCGCGGCTATGAACGCGAATTGAAAAAACGTCTGGATTACTTCGCGAAACTGCGGGCCAAGCGCCACGACGGTTGACTTTCGATGCGCCGCGCGAAAAGGAAAGCGCCATGTTCGCAACTCTTACACAAGTCGCGCTGGGTGGCGCCATAGGTGCCAGTGCACGCTATCTGACCGGCGTCGCCACGATGAAGGTCATCGGGCCGGGGTTCCCTTGGGCGACGCTTTTCGTGAATGTCCTGGGGTCCTTCGCGATGGGGGTGCTGGTCGTCGTGCTGGCGCATAAATCGGGAACGCGGTTCGCGCCATTCATGATGACCGGGCTTCTGGGCGGGTTCACGACCTTTTCGGCCTTTTCGCTGGATGCGCTGACGTTGTTTGAACGCGGGCAGGTCTGGACTGCGGCGGCTTATGTGGCCGGGTCCGTCTTGTTGTCGCTGGCCGCGATCGTGGCCGGTGTTCTTCTGACGCGAGGGGTTTTCGCATGAGCCGTGTGCAGGTGGTGAAGGTTGGCGAGGACGAGGCGGATCAGCGGCTGGACCGGTGGTTCCGCCGCCATTTCCCGCATGTGAGCCAGGGCCTGATCGAGAAGATGTGCCGCAAGGGGGAAATCCGGGTCGATGGCGGCAGGGTCAAGGGTGCGTCGCGCATCGTTCCGGGGCAGGAGGTGCGTATCCCGCCCTTGCCCGACGGGGCGGATGACTCGCCGCGAACCCAGACCAAGATATCCGAAGCGGATGCGCAGATGATGCGCGACGCGGTGCTGTACCGCGATGACCACATCATCGTCCTGAACAAGCCTGCCGGGCTTCCCAGTCAGGGCGGTAGCGGGGTGACCCGGCATGTTGACGGCTTGGCCGAGGCTTTGTGCTTTGGGTATCCGGAAAAACCGCGGCTGGTGCACCGGCTGGACAAGGACACCTCGGGCGTTCTGGTTCTGGCGCGGACGAACCGGATGGCGAGCGCATTGACGGCGGCGTTCCGGCACAGGGGCACCCGCAAGATCTACTGGGCCATCGTCGCAGGGGTTCCGCATCCGCGCATGGGCACGATCAAGTTCGGGCTGGTCAAGGCACCCGGACGGGGCGCCAAGGGCGAAGGCGAGAAGATGATCTGTGTCCACCCCGCTGAGGTGGACAGCACGCCGGGCGCGAAGCGGGCAACCACCGACTATGCGGTTCTGAGCCCTCTGGCCAACCGCGCGGCCTGGGTTGCGCTGGTGCCGGTGACCGGGCGGACGCATCAGTTGCGCGCGCATATGGCCGAAATTGGCCATCCGATCATCGGCGATGGCAAATATGGCGGGTCGGGTCAGGAAAACCTTGGCGACGGCTGGGGCGCGCAGATGGGCGGAGAGATCAGCCGGAAGCTGCATCTTCATGCCCGATCGCTTCGGATCGAACATCCTGAAACGCGGGCGATGATGACATTCACGGCCCCCCTGCCGCCGCATATGCAGCGCAGTTGGGACAGCTTCGGCTGGAGCGCAAAGGACGTTCCCGCCGATCCGTTCGAGGAGTTCGAATGAACCCGCGGTTGCCCAAGCGGTTCTGGACCGATGCGACCGTCGACGAGACACCGGATGGTTTCGTTGTCCGGCTGGACGGTCGCGACATCAAGACGCCGGGCAAGGCGCCGCTGGTGATGTCGACGCGGGCGCTGGCCGAAGCCGTGCGGGCGGAGTGGCAGGCACAGGGCGACCGGGTCGATCCGGAAACGATGCCGGTCACCCGGACGGTCAATTCGGCCATCGACAAGGTCGCGGCCGAGCGCGAGGCAGTTGCGGAACTGATAGCGGCCTATGGTGATGCCGACCTTTTGTGCTACCGGGCGGCGTTCCCGGAAGAACTCGTGAACCGTCAGGCCGCAGCCTGGGACCCGCTGCTTGACTGGGCGGCAGACGCACTGGGCGCGCGCCTGAAACCACGGACAGGCGTGATGCACGAGCCGCAGGACAAGGCCGCGCTGGACGGTCTTCGCCAGTTGACGGAGGAATTCGACAATATCGAACTCGCCGCTTTCCACGACCTTGTGAGCCTGTCGGGGTCACTGGTCATCGGCTTTGCAGTCGCGCGCGGATATGAAACCGCCGGCCATCTTTGGGCGGTTTCCAGAATCGATGAAAGCTGGCAGGAAGAGCAATGGGGAGAGGACGAAGAGGCCACGATCCTTGCCCGACAAAAACAATCGTCTTTCCTCACGGCGGCCAAGATTCTAGCTTTGGCGGCAAAATAACGGCCATACGCAATAGGTTGCGCGATGTTCCCTGTATTAACTTTACGCAGGATCAACTATCAATTTCAGTGATCACGCCCTTGACGTGAAGTGGTGAATCCGACCAAACTCGCCGCGCTGAGGGGAAAACCACTCACAAGTTCGTACCTGGTCCTTCTGGGCCAGAAGATCCGCCCCGTGACGGGCGGCAACTCAGGAAGAGGTAAAAATGAAAAAAACAGTATTTTTTGGCGCATTGACCGTGGCAGGTCTTGCGGCTGGCGTTGCTTCGGCCTCTACGCTTGACGATGTCAAGGCACGTGGAAAGCTGAACTGCGGCGTCACGACCGGTCTTGCCGGCTTTGCTGCGCCGGATGCCAACGGTAACTGGGACGGCTTTGACGTTGCAGTCTGCCGTGCCGTTGCTGCCGCCATCTTTGGTGATGGAAACGCTGTAGAATTCACTCCCACCACTGGCGAAACCCGGTTCACGGCGCTCGCCTCGGGTGAGATCGACATGCTGGCCCGGAACACCACCTGGACATTTTCGCGCGACACCGACCTGAAGTTCGACTTCGTCGGCGTCAACTATTACGACGGTCAGGGCTTCATCGTTCCGAAGGCGCTGGGCGTTTCTTCGGCCAAGGAGCTGGACGGCGCAACCGTTTGTATCCAGACCGGCACCACGACCGAGCTGAACCTTGCGGACTTCTTCCGCTCGAACAACATCAGCTATGAGCCGGTTCCGATTCAGACCAACGCGGAAGGCCAGCAGCAGTACCTTGCAGGTGCCTGCGACGCCTATACGACTGACGCGTCCGGTCTGGCTGCGACCCGTGCGACCTTCGAAGCACCGGCAGACCACGTCCTGCTTCCCGAGATCATCTCGAAAGAGCCGCTCGGCCCGCTGGTTCGCCATGGCGACAACGATTGGGGCGACCTGGTCATGTGGACCATGAACGCGCTGATCGCCGCCGAAGAATACGGCGTCACCTCGGCCAACGTTAAGGAACTTGCCGCAGCTCCGACCAACAACCCCGAAGTGAACCGCCTGCTCGGTACCGAGGGTGAACTGGGCGCGATGATTGGCTTGTCCAAGGATTGGGCCGTCAATGCCATCGCCGTTTCCGGCAACTATGGCGAGATCTTCGAGAAGAACATCGGTGAAAGCACTCCGATCGGTCTGGCGCGCGGCCTGAACGCGCAGTGGACCAACGGTGGCCTGCTCTACTCGCCGCCGTTCCGGTAAGATCTGCAAGTGGATAGGGGCGCCCGGTCATACCGGGCGCCCCAAACCTATAAAAACGAATAAAAAAAGATCATTCTTGTTGATGTTCGCGGATCAACCGTGACGGAATGGGAATGCTGGACCGCGGGGAGAAATCTAGATGGCCTATTCCGACTCGGAAAGGGACGGTTTTCGGCTCAGCCAGCTAATCTATGATAGTCGGTACCGAGCAATCACAATTCAGGCGGTTACGCTTGCCTTAGTCGTCGCCGGCATATTCTGGCTGATCATGAATGCCAGAAACAACCTGGCCGCGCTTGGCCTTACGCCGTCGCTGGACTTTCTGAGCAATCCGGCCGGATACGACATCGCATTCTACCTGATCCCCTATGACAGCCAGATGAGCCACGGCCGGGCTGCCTTCGTCGGGATTTTGAATACGCTTCTTGTCGCCAGCCTGGGGTGCGTCACCGCCACGATCGTCGGTGTGCTCGTCGGTGTGCTGCGCCTGTCGAACAACTGGGTCGTTTCGCGGCTGATGGCCGTATATGTTGAAGGCTTCCGCAACGTACCGCTGGTGCTCTGGATCCTACTGTTCTTTGCGGTCCTGTCGGAAAGCACGCCCGCCCCGCGCGCCTTCAAGCCGGACGAGAACGGGGTGAGTCAGGCCAGCATGTACCTTTCGGACAGCTTCGCCTTCACCAATCGCGGAGTTTACACGCCCGCGCCCGTCTGGAGCGACGGTTCCGGATGGCTGGTAGCGGTTTTCATTCTCTCGATCATCGGTGCCATTTACTATAGGCGCTATGCCCGAAAGCTTCTTTTCGATACCGGACGCCTTTTGCCGATGGCATGGCCCGCGCTTTTGATTCTCGTCGTTCCGGCGCTTCTGGCCTATTTTGTTCTCGGGCGCCCCGTCACCCTGGACTATCCGACTCTGGGTGGTTTCAACTTCAAGGGCGGCCTGAACATCCCCAATTCACTGCTTGCTCTTTGGCTGGCACTGACCGTCTACACCGGCGCTTTCATCGCTGAAATCGTGCGTGCAGGGGTCTTGTCGGTCAGCAACGGACAGACCGAAGCGGCCTTCGCACTTGGACTGCGCCCGAACCGAACGATGAGCCTCGTGGTCCTTCCGCAGGCCATGCGGGTGATCATTCCTCCGTTGATCTCCCAATTCCTCAATTTGACCAAGAACTCCTCGCTGGCCATCGCCGTCAGCTATCCGGACGTTCGCGCGACGTTGGGTGGCATCACGCTGAACCAGACCGGGCGGGCGCTGGAATGCATGCTCTTGCTTGGATTGTTCTATCTGATCCTGAGCCTTGCAATCTCGCTGGTCATGAACATCGTCAACAATCGCATGAAGCTGAGGGAGCGCTAAGATGCAGGGAGATAACATTTCCTATGTCCGCACCAAGATGCTTCCAGAGGCGACGCCGCCGGTCAGCCAGCAGGGCATCGTCAAGTGGGTGCGTGAGAATCTGTTTTCGAGCTGGCTTAACGCAATCCTGACTGTCGCATCTATTGCGGCGGTCTACTACGTACTGAGCGGTTTCCTTCCATGGGCCATATCGCCCACGTGGTCCGGAACCTCTCTGGCGAATTGTCGTGACATCTTGTCGGAAGCCGGCCGGGTCGATGATCATGGAACGCATGGCGCTTGCTGGGGTGTGATCCGCGATCGCTGGGAACAGTTGATGTTCGGCTTCTATCCGAACGACTCCTACTGGCGGCCAACTACGGCCCTCGTCCTTTTCCTGATCAGTATCCTGCCAGTCCTTTTCACTTCGCTTCCGCGCAAGCTGCTGATCGGCACCGCTGTTGCGCCGCTGATCCTGTTCTGGCTGATTTGGGGCGGGTCGCTGTGGACGCCGATCACCGTCGGAGTGGGGTTTGTTCTGGGCGCTGCGGCGTTCAAGATCGGATCGGACAGGTCCGGGTTGATTGTTGCGGTGCTCGCATCACTTCTGGTGACCATCCTGTTCTGGCTTTTCCTGTCGGGTCCCATCGCCACAGTGCTTGGCAAGGTTATCCCTATCTATCTGGAACCGGTAAGATCCAAGGATATCGGCGGCTTCATGCTGGCAGTTATCATCGGCCTTGCCGGGATCGTGCTGTCGCTGCCGCTTGGCATCTTGTTGGCGCTTGGCAGAAGCTCGGACATGTGGATCGTCAACAAGCTCTCGACCGGCTTCATCGAAGTGATCCGTGGCGTGCCGCTTATCGTGTGGCTGTTCACGGCGTCGCTTTTGCTGAACTACTTCCTGCCGCCCGGTACAACATTTGATCTTATGCTGCGCGTGATCATCATGGTCACGCTGTTTTCGGCGGCCTACATCGCCGAAGTTGTGCGCGGCGGGCTCGCGGCACTGGCAAAGGGGCAATATGAGGCTGCGGATTCTCTGGGCCTCGACTACTGGAAGTCCATGCGTCTGGTCGTTCTGCCGCAGGCGCTCAAGATTTCCATCCCGGGGATCGTCAATACCTTCATCGGGCTCTTCAAGGACACCACGCTTGTGATGTTCATCGGCCTGTTTGACCCGCTCGGTCTGATCTCTGCCATCCGTGCAACAACCGATTGGAACGGCGTCTATTGGGAACTCTACGTCTTCATCGCCATCGTATTCTTCATCTTCTGCTACTCGATGGGCCGTTATTCACTCTACCTCGAGCGCAAGTTGCGCCGCGAACACCGCTAAGGAGACGATAATCAGATGTCTGAACTTGCTGTAGACCGCAAAGTTGACCATAGCCAGATGAAGGTTTCGGACGAGGTCGCCATCCAGATCACCGAAATGAACAAATGGTACGGCAGCTTCCATGTTCTGCGCGACATCGACCTGACGGTCTATCGCGGGGAGCGGATCGTGATTTGTGGCCCCTCGGGGTCCGGCAAATCGACGTTGATCCGCTGCATCAACGCGCTGGAAGAACATCAGGCCGGCCAGATCATCGTTGATGGGACGGAACTGTCGTCTGACCTCAAGAACATCGACAAGATCCGGTCAGAGGTTGGCATGTGCTTCCAGCACTTCAACCTGTTCCCGCATCTGACGATCCTTGAGAACTGCACGCTGGCGCCGATCTGGGTCCGTAAGGTTCCCAAGAAGGAAGCCGAGGAAACCGCGATGCACTACCTGCACAAGGTCAAGATTCCCGAGCAGGCGGACAAGTATCCCGGCCAGCTTTCGGGCGGGCAGCAGCAGCGTGTCGCGATCGCGCGGTCGCTTTGCATGAAGCCGCGGATCATGCTGTTCGACGAACCGACATCGGCGCTTGATCCGGAAATGATCAAGGAAGTTCTGGATACGATGATCGAACTGGCCGAAGAAGGCATGACGATGCTCTGCGTCACGCATGAGATGGGGTTTGCCCGTCAGGTTGCGAACCGGGTGATCTTCATGGATCAGGGGCAGATCGTGGAACAGAACGAACCGGAGGAATTCTTCCTGCATCCGAAGTCGGATCGCACCAAGCTGTTCCTGAGCCAGATTCTGGGTCACTGACCGGCGCTTGCGCCCTATCCGAACCAAGTACCGAACGCCGGGGCGAGAGATCGTTCCGGCGTTCGGGTTTTTGCAGTCATTCTTCGCCGCGTGGCAGGGTGAAGGCGAGCACGTCGCCGCTGCCCCATGTCACCTGTCCCCAGTCGTTGATGTCGAACTGAAAGACGGTGGTCGCTGCTGTGGGGTAATGCGGGAACCTTGGGTGATGCGGCGGATTTGCCGCCAGCGCGGAGGCGGCCAGTGCGATGCCGGGATTATGCCCTAGCATGAGAACGGTTTCGGCATCCCCAACCTTCCTGAGGACATTGAGCATCTCTTCGGGCGTCGCCAGATAAAGCGCGCGCTCCAGTTTCAGCTCGGCCTGACGCGGCAGGGCGCCCGCGATGATTTCCCATGTTTCGCGGGTCCGCGCGGCGGTCGAAGAGAGCACGAGGTCGGGGATGAAATCATGCTGGTTGAGCCATTCGCCGATATCCAGCGCGCCGGCACGCCCCCGCTTGTTCAGGGGGCGGTCATGGTCGTCCATGGTCGGGTCGTCCCAGCTTGATTTCGCATGGCGGGTCAGGATCAGGCGATGTGTCATTGGTGGAAGGCTTTCATGTGAAAGGCAGATTGCTCTGCAAGACGGCCCGAGGTGGTGGAAACGGGACAGGACCGCCGAACGGCACAGCCGAATTTCATGCAATCCTCTCCCTCGGGTGTGTCCAGATAAGCATGGCAGCGGTCCAGATCATAGCCCGCATCTGTCAGGGCGCCGACAGGGCATGCGGTTCTGCAGGGCTGGCCGGTGCAACTGACGCAAGGTGATGCGGGGGCAAGGGGCAAGTCGATCCGGTCTGGCAAGGCAAGGGCGCCACGATAGGACACGAAGAGCCCCGCAACGTCATGCACCAGCAGCGTCACCGGCGATGCCCATGCCCTGCCGCTGCGTTTGGCCCAGGCGATGAAGGGCTGATAGGGCGGGCCGCCGAAGGGGAAGAGCGGTTGCGCGCCGAATTGAGCAGCGAGGTCCGTGATGACGCGCTTCGACCAGCGGTCCAGCGGATCGGGCGCCTGATCGATGTATTCAGGCTGGCTCAGGATATGGGGCCAGAACCCGGGTTCCTTGGGTCCGAAAAGCAACAGCGTTCCGGTTCCGGGCGGCAGGCTATCGTCAGGACCGGCGTGAAAGCCGCCGAACACCGCGAGATGATGGTGCGCGGCGGCGGTTTGAATGATCGAGAGAGGTCCTGTCACTTCTGCCGGGGTTTGACGCGCGGCTCTGACGAGCGGATGATCGAACCTGCGCCATGTTCGGTGAACAGTTCCAGAAGCGAGGCATTGGGAAGCCGGCCGTCCAGGATGACGACGGCGCGCACACCGTCCTCGATGGCTTTCAGCGCGGTTTCGGTCTTGGGGATCATGCCGCCGGAGATCACCCCGCGTTCGGTCATGTCGCGCACCTGATCGGGCGACAATTCGGTCAGGATCTCTCCGTTCTCATCCTTGACGCCGGAGACATCGGTCAAGAGCAGCAGTCGGTCGGCCTTGAGCGCGCCGGCGATGGCACCTGCGGCAGTGTCGCCATTGACGTTGAAGGTCTCGTTGGGGTCCATGCCGGTGGCGACCGGGGCCACGACAGGGATGATGCCGGCGGCAAAGAGGTCGCGCAGGACCTGCACGTTCATCTCGACGGGCTTTCCGACGAAGCCGAGTTCGGGATCATCCGCGACGCAGACGATCATGTCGTCATCCTTGCCCGACAGACCGACAGCACGGCCGCCTTCATCCATGATTGCCTGAACGATGCGTTTGTTGACAAGGCCGGTCAGCACCATCTCGACCACCTCGACGGTGGCCTTGTCGGTGACGCGCTTGCCGCGAACGAATTCCGATTTGATGCCGAGCCGGGCCAGAAGGTCGTTGATCATCGGGCCGCCGCCATGAACCACGACCGGATTGACGCCGACCTGCCGCATCAACACGATGTCGCGGGCAAATTCGGCCATGGCCTTTTCGTCGCCCATCGCGTTGCCGCCGAATTTGACGACCACGATCGCACCGGTGAAGCGTTGCAGGTAGGGCAAGGCTTCCGACAGCGTGCGGGCCGTGGCAATCCAGTCTCTGTTCATGTTCTGCGTTCTCATTTTTCGATCCCTGTCAGAGTGTCCAGTCTGTCGCCTAGGTTAAAGGGACACAAGCCCGAGCCTAGTCCAGCGCCGCGATGATGCCGCGCAGGGTCGCGATACCTTCACCTTTTTCCGAAGAGGTCAGGACGATTTCCGGATAGGCGGCAGGGTGTTTGGAAAGAGCGGCGCGGACCTGATCCAGCACCTTTTCGAGCTCTGCCGGCTTGATCTTGTCGGTCTTGGTCAGAACGGCCTGAAAGGTCACCGCCGACTTGTCGAGAAGGTCGAGGATCTCTTCGTCGACCTTCTTGACGCCGTGGCGGGCGTCGACCAGCACGAAGGCCCGCCGCAGGGTCTGGCGGCCCGACAGATAGGATTTCAGCAGCCGCTGCCATTTTTCCACGACCTTCACCGGGGCGTTGGCGAAGCCATAGCCGGGAAGGTCGACCAGATAGGACTGGTCGCCGCAGGTGAAGAAGTTGATTTCCTGCGTCCGGCCCGGCGTGTTGGACGCGCGGGCAAGCCCCTTGCGGCCCGTCAGCGCGTTGATCAGGCTGGATTTGCCGACGTTGGACCGGCCCGCGAAGCAGACTTCCAGCCGGTCCGCGGCGGGCAATCCCTCCATCGCGACGACGCCTTTGACGAATTCGGTTTCGCCGGCGAACAGGACCCGTCCGCGCTCTGCCTCTTCGGGCGTGACCTCGGCGACGGGGAAGGGCAGGCTGTCGGTCATTGCATGACCTCCGGCTGGTCGCCTTCGCGCACGAGGCCGCCGCGAGCGACATAGGCATAGACGCCGAAATCCTGATGGCCCCAGTTTTCTTTCAATGCGGCCAGCGTGTCGGCGTCGCGCCGCCCGGTCGCGGGATCGACGCGGGTCGCGTTGCAGCGGATGATACGTTCGCGGATTTCCAGTTCGGCCTCGCCAAGGCGCAGCTTGCGGCCAACCCATTCGAATTCTTCCCATGGGCCAAGGCCGTCGAGCAGGAAATTGCCGCGCCAGCGCAGGGGCGAGATCGGGCCGGTGACGCCCTCGACCGCGCGGTGCGAGGCGAGGTTGAGCAGGCTGACAGAGGGGAAATCGGTATCGGTAAAGCCGCGATCGGCCAGCTTGATCAACCGGACCGAGGCGGGCCGATCGGCTGGGATCAGCGGCGCTGTCCAGTCGATCAGGCGGTCAGCCTGAGTCCTTGGGTCGAAATGCAGTTCGCCAAGGTCGGGATGGGCAAGGCTCAGGCTGCCGTCGGCTTCGGTGCGCGCGGTCATGGCTTGCAGGGCGATGGTCTTGGTCACGGTGGTAAAATTGCCGCAGACGACCCATTCGCTGCCATCCGCCTTCGAACGGTCGTGCGCCATTGCCCAAGCGCGGTCACCGGGAAGTGTCGTGCCGGGGGCGAGCGTGACCGATCTCAGCTGCTCGCGCCCGTGCGACTTGATCGGATGCCGCCAGATCTGGGCGACGCTGGCGGTCATTTCTCTGCCGGCTTCTTGCGCCTGAATGACTTCAGGATATTGCCGAAGACATCCGGCTTGTGCCCGTGGCTGCGCATGATCAGGTACTGCTGGGTGAATGTGATCGTGTTGTTGGCGATCCAGTACAGGACGAGGCCCGAGGCAAAGCTGCCCAGCATGAACATGAAGACCCAAGGCATCCATGCAAAGATCATTGCCTGCGTGGGGTCGGTCGGGGCCGGGTTCAGCTTTTGCTGCAACCACATCGAGATGCCAAGGAGGATCGGCAGGATGCCCAGCGAGAAGATGAAGAAGATCGAACCCGGTTCAGGCGTCGCAAAGGGCAACAGGCCAAACAGGTTCAGGATCGAGGACGGGTCGGGTGAGCTGAGGTCGCGAATCCAGCCGATCCACGGTGCATGCCGCAGTTCAATCGTGACGAAGATCACCTTGTAGAGCGAGAAGAAGATCGGGATCTGCAGCAGGATCGGCAGACAGCCGGAAGCCGGGTTGACCTTGTTCTTCTTGTAAAGCTCCATCATGCCTTGCTGCATCTTCTGGCGATCGTCGCCCGCGCGTTCCTTCAGCGCCTCCATTTCCGGCTGCAGTTCCTTCATCCGGGCCATCGAGACATAGGATTTGTAAGCCAGCGGAAAGACGATGGCCTTGAGCACAAGCGTCAGGACGAGGATCGACCAGCCCATATTGCCGATGACGCTGTTCAGCCAGTGCAGGGTGGCGAAAATCGGTTTGGTGAGGAAGAAGAACCAGCCCCAGTCGATGGCATCGATGAAGCGGTAGATGCCATCGCGGTTCTGGTATTCGCGAATCGTCGACCATTCCTTGGCGCCCGCGAAAAGCCGGGTCGTATAGCTGGCGGATTGCCCCGGAGCGACGTCAACAGCGGGCAGGCGGGCCTCGGTGATGTAGATGTCGCGGGGTTCGTCATACTTCAGCACAGACGTAAAGGGTTGTGTGCCTTGGGGGATCAGGGTGGTCATCCAGTAGTGATCGGTAATGCCGATCCAGCCGTTCGATTCGACCTCGACCGCTTCGGCATTGGCGCCCCAGCGTTCGTCCGCGGGAAGTTTGCGCACGTCCTTGTAGTCGAATTCGGTCAGTTCCTTGCCGGTCTGGCGGATCGGTCCTTCGTGAATGACGAAGAATTTCTTGCGATTGGACGGTTCACCGTGGCGGCGGATCTGGCTGTAGGCGGCCATGCGTGCCGTGCCGTCGGCGCTGTTTTCGACCGACTGGGTGACCGAGAACATGAAATTCTCATCAACTTCGATCTTGCTGTGGAAGGTCTGACCCTTTGTATTCTGCCAGATCAACGTGACGGGTTTGCCGATTTCAAGCTGGTCTCCGGATTCGACCTGCCAGATGGTGTCGGGGCCTGGCACGTCATCGAAACCAAGCTCGCCGCCGGGAGCCCAGGCGAAGAGAGCATAATAGGCCTCCGGCTCACCCAGGGGGGTCAGAAGTTCAACGTTCGGGCTGCCGTCATCGATGGTCTCGCGGTAGTCCTTGAGCGACAGCGCGTCGATCCGGCCACCTTGCAGCGAGATGCTGCCGGACAGCCGTGGCGTATCGATCTTGAGCCGCGGCGCTTCGGCCACCGTGATCTCTGCCGCTGTCGTGCTGGCAGCGTCAGGAGCCGCCGCCGTTGCCGTCGGCGCCGAGGCAGTCTGAGTCGCAGCCGGGGCATTGGGATCGACCACGGGCTCTTGCGGGGGGAACAGGACGAACCAGACTAGGATCACCAGAAAGCTCAACGCCGTGGCGAGAATTAGGTTCTTGTTCTGATCGTCCATTCGGGCCCACCACCTGACTATTCCGGGTGACGGAGGTTCAACAGGCCGGGGGCCAAAAGGTCAAGCGGTTTTAGGGTAAACGGCCTGTGCCGTCGGGTCGGGATCAGCTGGCCTTGCGGCCCAGACGCGGCGGCTCGACCAGCTTGTTGCGGTGCTTTCGGATCCAGGCCTGCGTTTCGCCGGCCGGCATCGGACGCCCGACGCTGAACCCCTGCACATGGCCGCATCCGAGTTGCGCCAGCATTGCATGTTCGCCAACCGTCTCGACGCCCTCGGCAATCGTATCAAGATCCAGCCGTTCCGCCATGGTCAGCACAGCCGCAACCATGTTCTGCTGATCGTGGTCCCGGTCGACGCGAGCGACGAAGGAGGCGTCGATCTTGATGCGCTGGACGGCAAAGCGCCGGATGCTGGCGATTGACGCATGGCCCGTACCGAAATCGTCCAGATCGATCTTGCAGCCCAATTCTGACAGGGCGCGGATGTTGCGCGAGACCACGTCATCCTTGGGATCGGCAATGACATCCTCGAGGATCTCGACGCAGAGGCGATCGGGCTTGGTGTCGAAGCGGTCGAGTTCCCAGCGGATCTTTTCGCAGAGTTTCGGGTTGCGCAGTTCATGGGTCGAGAAATTCACCGAGACGGACGGGATGTTCAGTTCATCGCGGTCCCAGTCGCGCAGCATTGCGAGGGACTGGTAGAGCATCACTTCGCCGAGGCGTTCCATCAGCCCCTGGTCTTCGAGCGCGTCCAGAAAATCGGCGGGCAGAACGGTACCCCGTTCGGGGTGTTCCCAGCGCGCCAGGGCTTCGAATCCGGTGATGGCGCCGGTATCGGTGGACACTTGCGGCTGAAACCAAGCGGTGATCTGGCCGTTTGCCAGGGCTTCTGAGGCCTCTTTCGCCAGGCCGGCGCGGGTTATTGCGCGGCGGTTGATTTCGGGCGTGAAGGCGCGGATCGATCCCGCCCCGTTCGCCTGCGCCGCATCGGCTGCAGTTTCGGCCCCGACGAGCACATCCTGCCCTGATTTTGCATTCGCCCGAGCAAGGCTGCAGAAACCGATGGAAGCGGTCGCGTAAACCCGGGTTCCATCGACGGAGAACGGTTCGGCCAGCGCGGCCTGAAGCCGTGCCGACAGCTGGATGAGCGTTTCCAGGTCAAGGCGGGGGACCGGAGCAAGGGCGACGCCGAAGCTCGCCTCACCCAGCCAGACGACGAGATCGCCGTCGCGAAGTGCGGATTTGAGCCGTTCACCCGTCTGGCGCAGGATCTTGTCGGTCGCGGAAGGTCCAAACTGGCGCAGAAGGGACTGGAAATCG
Organism: Paracoccaceae bacterium; assembly: GCA_024642725.1. GTDB lineage: Bacteria > Pseudomonadota > Alphaproteobacteria > Rhodobacterales > Rhodobacteraceae > JAHEAO01. The sequence goes on from JAHEAO010000025.1 coordinate 35,549, forward strand.
TCAAGCCTGATTGCAAGTGCTGCCGATGACTTGCCCGTATCCCGTTCGGATTGCAGGGCCGCATCAAGGCGTTTGACTGCGGCTTTGCGCAGTTTCAGGCCGGTGATTCCGTCGTAGTCATCGGGCCAAGAGGTTCCGGTGCCGGAAAACAGCCCCGCCGCGGCGAAGATCGCAGGCATCAAGAGCGCCATGTAGAGCAACAGGCCTTCGCCACCGAACCAATATCCGCCCAGCATCAGCGCCGGAAGAAAGGCCATGACATGCGGCCCCAGAAGCACCGACCTGAGCGCCCCCCGGAATCGATTGATCGCTGTTCCCACACCTTTTGGCATCCGCAGTCACCCCTGATTGCATTGGGCAGACGACCTGCCCGGATCAACGGCAAGGTAGGGGTGAGGCTGTCGAGGTGAGGTTAACCGAGGTCGGGAAGTTGCGGCGCATTTTCATCAAATGTCGCTTCGTTTCGGGTCAGCCCAACGAAATCGAATAGCTTGGGATCCAGAAGATGCGAAGGCCGCGCGTTCATGAGGGCGCGGAACATCACCTGCCTGCGGCCGGGGCTGTTCTTTTCCCAGCCATCGAGGATCTGTTTGACCTGCTGGCGCTGCAATCCGTCCTGACTGCCGCAAAGATCGCAGGGAATGATCGGGTAGTTCATGGCCTGGGCGAACTTTTCGCAATCGGCCTCGGCGACATGGGCAAGCGGGCGGTAGACGAAGAGGTCGCCGTCCTCGTTCAAGAGCTTGGGCGGCATCGTCGCCAGCCGGCCACCGTGAAAGAGGTTCATGAAGAAGGTTTCAAGGATGTCGTCGCGGTGATGGCCGAGGACCACGGCAGAGCAGCCTTCCTCACGCGCGATGCGGTAGAGATTGCCGCGGCGCAGGCGCGAACAGAGGGCGCAATAGGTTCGGCCCTGTGGCACCTTGTCGACGACGATGGAATAGGTGTCCTGGTATTCGATCCGGTGCGGGACGCCCATGCGTTGCAGAAACTCTGGCAGGACGGTTGCGGGAAACCCCGGCTGGCCCTGATCGAGGTTGCAGGCCAACAGGTCGACCGGCAGCATGCCGCGCCATTTCAGTTCATAAAGCACCGCGAGCAGCGTGTAGCTGTCCTTGCCGCCCGACAGACAGACCAGCCAGCGGGCGTCGCGTTCGATCATCCCGTATTGTTCGACTGCCTCGCGCACATAGCGAACGATCCGTTTGCGCAGCTTCTTGAACTCGGTGGACGAGGGCGCGCCGTGAAACAGCGGATGGATATCGTCAAGGTCGTCGAGCATGGGCGCGGTATGCCAAACCCCGGCGCACAAGCAAAGCGGATTCGGAAGCAGCGGCGTTGCGAGCGCGCGGGGGCCGGGGGTGCTTTCAGTCCGGCACGTTGTCGATGCCAGAGCCGCCCCAGGGGTGGCAGCGGCCGATGCGGCGCGCGGCGAGCCAACTGCCCTTGATCCCGCCGTGCTTCTGCAGCGCTTCCAGCGCATAGGCCGAGCAGGTCGGCTGATACCGGCAGCCGTGACCGACCCAAGGTGAAAAGAGCATCCTGTAGGCGCGGACCGGCAGAGCGACGATATGGGCGAGCGGGGTCATGATCCTGCGGGATGTATGCGCTGCAGCGCGCGGTGCAAGTCCTGCTGCAGTTCGGCGAAATCCCGGTCTGCTGTGACGTTTGCCCGTCCGATCAGCACATAGTCCCAGCCCGGCTGCCCGGACACGGGTAGGACGCGGCGGGCAATTTCCCGCAGACGGCGCTTGGCGCGGTTGCGTGCGACGGCATTGCCGACCTTCTTGGAACAGGTGAAGCCGACGCGGATCGTCTCAGTGGAGGTCCCGCTATCCTCGCGGCGCATCGCCTGCAGGACGAAACCCGGCGTCGACTGGCGCAATCCCTTTGCGACCTTCAGGAAATCCGGTCGCTTGCGGATAACCGTCAGACAAACGGAAACCGCCGGAGGCTGATCTGCAGCCTTGGCGATGTCGCCTGCTACAGGTGCCTCCGGCGGTGTCATTGCAGTGCCTTTCGGCAGGCGCTTACGCGCTCAGCGACTTCCGGCCCTTCGCGCGGCGCGCGTTCAGGATCTTGCGGCCGGCTTTAGTTGCCATGCGCGCACGAAAGCCGTGACGGTGCTTTCGCACCAGGTTGCTCGGTTGAAAAGTGCGCTTCATCGCGTATCTCCGTCAAATGCGGCCCAAACCCGAACGAGATTCGAAGGCCGTGAATGTTCGAAGCCCGTCCTTTAGGGGGTCGTTCCGGTGATGTCAATTCGCTTTGCCGAAGATTTCTGCAACATTGCAAGCGGGGAGCGGCCGCGGAAATGTTACAAATCCGGCCAGTTGCCCCTGCCGGCCTGAAACACTCGGTCACCGCCGATCAACGGGCCGTGATAGGGCTGTTTGGCGGCGCGTGAAAAACGCATGTTGCCAGTGGACAACGGCAAAGGCGCGAAACATGGCAGATATCCCCCGGGCAGTGAACAACGGCGTCTTGCGCCGCCTGCCGTTGATCGCGATTCTCGCGGTTGCGACGATCGGCGCTTTCACGCTGCGGGACTACCTGTCGTTTGAAACGCTGCGCGACAACCGCGAGGCGCTGATCGCGTTCCGGGACGCGAATTACGCGGGGACGGTTTTCGTGTTCATTCTGGTCTATATCGTTCTTGTCGCCTTTTCCTTGCCGGGTGCCACAATCGCGACTCTAACCGGGGGGTTCCTTTTTGCCACCTTTCCCGGTGCCCTGTTCAACATCACCGGCGCCACGATCGGTGCGACTTTGATCTTTCTTGCAGCGAAATGGGGGTTGGGAGAACGGCTGGCGGCGCGCATGGAGGCCTCGGATGGGGCGGTCAAGCGCCTGAAAGACGGTATAGATGAAAACCAGTGGTCGGTCCTGTTCCTGATGCGGCTGGTACCGGCTGTTCCGTTTTTCGTCGCCAATCTGATCCCGGCGCTGGTTGGCGTGCCGCTGGGCCGTTTCGTTATCACGACCTTTCTGGGCATCATTCCCGGCGCGGTGGTCTATACCTCTGTCGGTGCGGGTCTTGGTGAAGTGTTCGAGCGCGGCGAAAGCCCCGATCTGGGACTCATCTTCGAGCCGCATATCCTGATGCCGATCCTCGGGCTTTGCGTCCTTGCGGCATTGCCGATCCTGATGAAACTGTTCCGCAAGAAGGGCCTTTAGGGAATGAAGCGCATCAAGACCGATATCTGTGTCATCGGCGCCGGGTCCGGCGGGCTTTCGGTCGCTGCGGGCGCCGTGCAGATGGGGGCCTCTGTCGTGTTGCTGGAAGCCCACAAGATGGGCGGCGACTGTCTGAACTACGGCTGCGTTCCGTCCAAGGCGCTGATTGCGGCTGCCAAACACGCACATCTGATGCGGGCGGGCGCGGATTTCGGCGTGACACCCGTGACGCCCGAGGTCAGCTATGCGGCGGCCAAGGACCATGTGAAACGGGTGATCGAGACGATCGAGCCCGTCGATAGCCAGGAACGGTTCGAAGGTTTGGGCGTGACCGTCATCCGCGAGCGGGGCCGGTTCATTTCGGGTACCGAGGTGCAGGCAGGAGACACGATCATTGCGGCACGGCGTTTCGTGATCGCCACCGGGTCATCGCCATTGGTGCCGCCGATCCCCGGGCTGGACCGGGTCCCTTACCTGACCAACGAGACGCTTTTCGATCTTCGCGACCGCCCAGAGCACCTGCTGATCGTCGGTGGCGGGCCAATTGGCATGGAAATGGCGCAGGCGCATGTTCGCCTTGGGTCCAAGGTCACGGTGATCGAGGGGATGAAGGCGCTTGGAAAGGACGATCCGGAACTTGCGGCGATCGTTCTGGAGCGGCTGCGCGCGGAAGGCGTCGAGATCGCGGAGGATGCGATGGCCGCGGAAATCCGCGGCAAGGCCGGGGCAATCGAGATCGAGGTCGGGGACGGTCGCGTTTTCAAGGGCACCCATCTGCTGATGGCCGTCGGGCGCAAGACCAATCTGGACGATCTTGGGCTGGACACGGCCGGCGTGGAGTTTGACCGCGCGATCAAGGTCGGGCCGGACCTTCGCACCACGAACCGGCGCATCTATGCCATCGGTGACGTTGCGGGCGGGCTGCAGTTCACCCATGTTGCGGGTTATCATGCCGGGGTCATCATCCGGTCGATGCTGTTCGGGCTGCCGTCGAAGGCGCGCACCGACCATATTCCATGGGCCACCTATACCGACCCGGAACTGGCGCAGGTCGGCCTGACCGAGGCCGAAGCCCGCGCCCGGCACGGTGAGGCGCTTGAGGTCGTACGCTTTCCTTACAAGGAAAACGACCGGGCGATAGCTTCGGCGCGGACGACCGGCCTGATCAAGGTGATGGTCGTGAAAGGCAGACCGGTCGGGGCCAGCATCGTCGGGGCCGAGGCAGGCGAGCTGATCGGCATCTGGGCGCTGGCCATCGCCAACGGGCTGAAGATGTCGGGGATCGCCAGCATGGTCGCGCCCTATCCGACGTTGGGCGAGATCAATAAACGCGTCGCTGGGGCCTATTTCTCGCCCCGGCTCTTTGCTAATCCTATGGTGAAGCGGGTCGTGCGGCTGGTGCAAAGAGCCTTGCCATGACCCGCAAGTAGTAGGTGGCCATGTTCCTGAACTCGCTTTCCGGCCGATTTCTTGTCCTGACGACAGTGTTCGTCATGCTGGCCGAAGTGCTGATCTTCGTGCCTTCGGTCGCGCGATTCCGCGAGGACTACCTGTTGCTGCGGCTGGAGCGGGCGCAGATCGCGTCGCTGGCGCTGCTGGCAAATGACATGATCGACGCCGATCTTGAAAAAGAGCTGTTGCAGACTGCGGGCGTCTACAACGTCGTTCTGCGACGCGATGAAATGCGCCAGCTGGTTCTGTCATCGCCGATCCCATCGCCAATTGCCAATACCTACGACCTTCGGGACCCGAGCCCGCTTGATCTGATCCGCGATGCGCTGAAATGCCTTGTCGAACCGGAAAACCGGGTCATCCGCGTCATGGGCAACCCCGTGCAGAGCGCCGGCCTGCTTATTGAAGTCACGATGGATACCAGCCCCCTGCGCGCGGAGATGATTGACTATGGGTTTCGGATCCTTGCGCTTTCGGCCCTGATCTCGATCGTCACCGCTTTCCTGCTGTTTCTCGCGGTCAGGCGTTTTCTGGTGAAACCGATCAAGGGCGTGGTGAACGCGATGATCTCTTATGCCGAAGCGCCGCAGGACGCGCGACGGATCATCGAGCCGTCGGCGGGCGTCACCGAGCTTCGGGAAGCAGAGAACGCGCTGCAGTCGATGCAAAAGCAGCTGACCGGATCGTTGCGGCAGAAAGAGCGTCTTGCCCAGCTGGGCGAGGCCGTTGCGAAGGTCAGCCACGATCTGCGCAACATCCTGACCACGGCACAGCTTTTCACCGACCGGGTCGAGCAGAGCGCCGACCCGGCGGTCAAGCGGGTTGCGCCGAAGCTGATCAACTCGATCTCGCGCGCAGTCAATTTGTGCGAATCCACGCTGGCTTTCGGCACTGCAGAAGAGCCGCCACCTGCGCTGGCGCGTGTGGTGATCGCCCAGGTTGTCAACGATGTCATCGAGGGCGAACGCCTCGCTGCCGGGGACTACGATGTCAGCTACGCCGAGGATGTGCCATCGGGACTGGTGATCCGCGCTGACGCCGAGCAGATCCACCGGGTGCTGTCGAACCTCGTGCGGAACGCAAGGCAGGCCATCGTGAACACAGGCAAGCCCGGCGAGATCGCAATCCGGGCCAGCGAAACGCAGGCCGACTGGATCATTTCGGTTTCCGATACCGGGCCGGGGCTACCGGCCAAGGCGAAGGACCATCTCTTCCAGCCATTTCAGGGCGCGGCGAGCAAGGGCGGACACGGGCTTGGCCTGGCAATCGCGGCCGAACTGGTCAGGGGGCATGGCGGCAGGCTGGAGCTTGTGCATACCGGCCCCGGCGGGACCGAATTCGCCATTCACCTTCCCAAGTCGATCGCGGTTCTTGACGAAGCGGCAGAGTAAATCGCCCCTTGCAATGCCGTTCCTGTGCGTTTATCTCCCGCCTGTCCGCGCGCTGGTAGCTCAGTTGGATAGAGTACTTGACTACGAATCAAGGGGTCGGGGGTTCGAATCCTCCCCAGCGCGCCA
>JAHEAO010000081.1 GCA_024642725.1 Paracoccaceae bacterium
GCGCGGGGACAAGTGGAAATCCGGCATTGCAGACGGCGGCGTGTCAGGCGTTGAAAAGGAAGTGCAGGACGTCGCCGTCCTTGACCTCGTAGCTCTTGCCTTCGACGCGCATCTTGCCGGCTTCCTTCGCGCCGGCTTCGCCCTTGCAGGCAACATAGTCGTCATAAGAGATTGTTTCAGAACGGATAAATCCGCGCTCAAAATCTCCGTGGATGACCCCGGCTGCTTGCGGTGCAAGCGTGCCCTTGCGGATCGTCCAGGCCCTGGCCTCTTTGGGGCCGACTGTAAAGTAGGTCTGCAGCCCAAGCAGCCTGTGACCGGCCTTGATCAGGCGATCCAGCCCGGCTTCCTTGAGCCCCATCTCCTCGAGAAACATTTCGGCTTCTTCGGGCTCGAGTTGGCTGATTTCTTCCTCGATCTTGGCAGAGATCACGACCGCAGCCGCCCCTTCCTGCGCCGCCATCTCTTCAATCGCGCGGGAATGGGCATTCCCGCTTGCGGCCTCTGCCTCATCGACGTTGCAGACATAGAGGATCGGCTTGGTCGTCAAAAGCTGCAGCATCCGCCAAGCCTTTAAATCCTCGTCATCGATTTTGACGGTTCGGGCAGGTTGGCCTTGTTCCAGGGTCGCCAGCGCAGCCTTCAACAGGCGCTCCTGCTGCACCGCTTCCTTGTCACCGCCGCGGACTTTTCGGGACAAGCCCTGCAGCCGTTTTTCAATCGATTCCATGTCGGCCAGCATCAATTCGGTTTCGATGGTACGGGCGTCTTCAACCGGGTTCACGCGGCCTTCGACATGCGTGACGTCGTCGTCTTCGAAGCAGCGGACGACATGGGCGATGGCATCGCATTCGCGGATATTGGCCAGGAACTGGTTGCCAAGTCCTTCGCCTTTGGACGCGCCTTTGACGAGACCGGCAATATCGACGAACGTCATGCGGGTCGGGATTATTTGCTTTGACCCGGCAATTTTCGCAAGAATTTCCAGACGTTCGTCCGGCACCGCAACCTCGCCTACATTTGGCTCGATTGTGCAGAACGGAAAATTGGCGGCCTGAGCCGCGGCGGTTTTCGTGAGTGCGTTGAACAATGTCGATTTTCCAACGTTCGGCAGCCCGACGATGCCTGTCTTGAACCCCATGAGCGTAACTCCCGTTCTGGTCGCCGGGCGCTTCTAGGCGGCAAGGCCGGGCGAGTCCAGCGGCTCACAACCTCGCGGTCGCCAGTTTGTAGCCGGCAAAGAGAAAGAAACATCCCAGCGCGGCCTCGATCCGGCCGCGGAACCGCGCATAAACCCGGCGCACCGGGGCGGAAGACAGCAAAAGCGCATAAGCCCCGTGCCCCACGAAAGAAATGACCATCGCACCCGCGACGAACAGTGCCACGATTGGCAATTGCGCATCGCCGACGCCGCCGACACTGGTGATTGCCAGCCAGAAAAAGATCGCTTTCGGGTTTGAAAGCTGCAGCGCGAAACCTGTCAGCCATGTCCGCCGCAGCGTACCGAACCGCGCTTCCCGCACGTCCAGCGGCGGCGGACTGGCTGCCTTGCGGAACGCCTTGTACGCAAGCCACAGCAGATAGCCCGCCCCGACAAAGCGCACGACCGTCATCAATTCGGCCATCGTCGCGAAGATGGCGGCAAGGCCCAGCACCGTTGCAACGGCAAGAATCCCCGAGGCGCTGGCGACGCCAAGCGCGGTAATGATCGCCGGTAAACGTCCCTGACCGGTCGCCACACCAAGGATCAGCGCGACGCCCGGTCCGGGCGACATGACTCCCATGAACTGGATCGACCAGGCAAGAAACAGCTGCGGAAGGTAGTCGGCCATTGCGGCAGTCCTTTTGACGCGGGGTTCACCGGACGCGCCCGGGACGGCGCGGACCTGCATGCCCTGACGATACATCTTCAGGATCGCAACGCAACAATTTGTTCCTCCTTTGTTCCTGACCGGTATCGTATCGCCCAGCCACGGCGACATCGACGCTATTGAACCGGAAACCGGAACTCTCCCGCGGCAATTTTCTGGACCAGCGCGCAACCGATTTCTTCCCGCTGAAAGTACTGCCAGGCATTATTTGCAAAAACCCTGGGCGCCAGCGCATAGATGCCCAGATTGATATGACCGACTGAGCCGCCGGGCTTTGCAGGATTGGCGCCAAGCAGGACATCGCGCCAATGCGGGTCAAGCACCGCCATCTCCATCGCGTTGGCAACGAACTCCTGCTCCGTCGGACCGACAGCGATTGCGCCCGCAGACTGATGCAGAAGGGCATGCGCCAGTTCATGCGTGATCGTCGAAGCAAACAATATATCCGGCGGCAGAGCGGCCCGGGCATCATTTTCCGGCAGCAGCAAAGGCAGGCGACCGGGATCGGTCACCTGCAGGCACCCAGTCCTTTTGTCGAACAACGCCATGCACTCGCCGAAACCGGGATGAATGGCGCTTTCCACCACCTCAATGTTGATCGCGGAGGTCTGCACCAGGCCACAGGATTGAAGAAACGCTTTCGCCCGTACCGCCGCCTCACAAACCAGATCGGCGACGTACTCGCTTTGCGCATCTGTGCTCAGATACACGTCATCGCATAGCCATTTCTCTGCACTGACCGGGCGCGAATCCACAAGCGATCCGGCGACGGAAAGACAAAGCAACAGATGGACTCCACGTCGACTCATTTGGGCCGCCCCCGCAACCGCCAGCGCATCAGGACCTGAACACTGGAAACACCGGACCGGCGTTCAGGCTGACAGCCCTACCGGAAACAAGGATGACACCAGGCACTCTGCGCCGCCATCCCCAACGAACGGAACCCGGATGTCGAAGACTATTCCTGGATCGACTGAAGATATTCGACCAGGCTCAGGATCCGCCCCCTGACGACAAGTTCCGAACCATAGGGACCATAGCCAGGGTCATCCGTCTGCGCCATGAACCGATCCCCCCAGACCGGCATCGGCGCGCCGTGGCCTTCCGTCTGCGATCTCCCGTCAATGGTCATGAAGACCCTGAGAAACGGGAATTCCCCATCGTTGTTCGCGGAAAGTGTCGTCAGACTCGGAACCTCGACATTCATCACGGCTGCGAACGGTCCGTTGCCGCCGCCCTTTGCACCATGGCAAACCGAGCAGATGGCCAAATACTCATTCTTTCCAATGACATCCTCGGCCAGCGCCCCGAACCCCGTTCCCAAGAGCATGGCCGTTACGAGCAAAATCGATTTTCTCATATCTACCTCCTGTGGCTTGAAGAATGGCATCGGTTGCGAAATCCCGCCGCGAACCATGAAACCAACTTGCCGTTCGCAAAAGGCGGCGCAGCCTGCCCAGCAGGATCAACATTTGCGTCGCGGCGCGCATTGATGACTCTCATTGCGCAGCGCCCGGACATGGTTCCGCCGGGCGGAACCAGCGGTCTTGCCATCTGCCCAGACCGCATCGGCGGGAATACTCATGCCCCTGCCCATGAAGTTGCCGGGCGCGAAATCGGCGGCCCGTTCAGCTTGGTTGAACGATCACCTGCCCCCGTCGTGCCACACCTCGTGTCAATCCCCACCGCGCGCCACATCGGGTTTCCTAACAAGGCCTGAATGGAAAATCGCAACCGATTGATTTCAAACGGAATCGCTTGCCGTCCACATGTGGACGCGCCCGACCGGGGCAATGCCCCGCCCCAAAGCCCTCTCCAGCGCCGATTTCAGGCCGAGAGGCATTGATTTCCGCCGCGGTTTTCTGCACATCAGACCGGACCCGAGGTGAGGACAAGAAATGACACGCATCGACCGGAAATTTGCGGCCCTGAAAGCCGAGGGCAAGAAAGCTTTCGTGGCCTATGTGATGGCAGGCGACCCTGATTACGCGACTTCTCTGGAGATCGTGAAAGGCTTGCCGGGCGCGGGTGTCGACATCATCGAACTGGGCATGCCCTTCACCGACCCGATGGCAGACGGACCGACGATTCAGCTGGCCGGGCAGCGGGCACTTGCGGCAGGACAGACCCTGCAGAAGACGCTCGATATGGCTGCAGAGTTCCGCAAGACTGATGACACGACGCCGATCGTCATGATGGGCTATTACAACCCGATCTATTCGCGTGGGGTCGACAAGTTTCTGGCCGATGCCAAGGCCGTCGGGATAGATGGGCTTATCGTGGTGGACCTGCCTCCGGAGGAGGATGACGAACTGTGCATTCCGGCACAGGCGGCGGGACTGAATTTCATCCGCCTTGCAACGCCCACCACCGATGACAAGCGGCTGCCCAAGGTGCTGACCAACACCTCGGGCTTTGTCTACTATGTCTCGATCACCGGGATCACCGGGGCCGCCGCTGCCTCTGCCGCCGATGTCGGCCCGGAAGTCGCAAGGATAAAGGCAAAGACCAACTTGCCGGTCATCGTCGGTTTCGGCATCCGGACACCGGACGTATCGCAGGCAATCGCAAGCGTCGCGGATGGCGCAGTCGTCGGGTCGGCCATTGTCGCGATGATCGCCAATGGCAAGCCGGTGCCGGACGTGCTGGATTTCGTACGCGGCCTCGCCGAAGGCGCACACCGAGCCTAAGACACCTAGCCCAGAGTCACATCCAGCACCATCATCAGGATCAGCCCGATTGTGAGTCCGGTGGTCGCGGCGTTCTGATGGCCGTGGCGATGGGTTTCGGGAATGATTTCGTGGCTGATCACATAGAGCATCGCGCCGGCGGCAAAAGTCAGGCCCCAAGGCAGCAGCACTTCCGAAATCTGGATCGCAAGGATGCCGATCAAACCACCGACGGGTTCAACCAGGCCGGTCGCCAGGGCGATCAGGAAGGCCGTCAGCTTCGAATATCCCTGCCCGCGCAGCGCCACAGCGACGGCCAGCCCCTCCGGGGCGTTCTGCAGCCCGATCCCGGTCGCCAGAGACATTCCGTTGGCGATGTTGCCGCCGCCAAAGCCGATGCCAACGGCCATACCTTCGGGAAAGTTGTGAATCGTGATTGCGATGATGAACAGCCAGATCTTGGCCAAAGCCAGCGCATCGCTTCCCTCGCGCCCTTCGATGAAATGTTCATGCGGCAGCATTTCGTTCATCATGGCAACGGCGATCGCGCCCAGGGCGATCCCACCAGCCGCGATCAAGGCGGCGATTGTCACGCTGCCATGTTGATCCGTCGCCGCGTCGATCCCCGGCACGATAAGCGAGAAATAGGAGGCCGACAGCATCACGCCGGCAGCGAAGCCCAATAGCGTGTCATTGGCGCGGCGCGAGATTGAGCGGCCCAAAAGCACCGGAATTGCTCCGACACCGGTCATAAGACCGGCGCCAAGGCTCGCCAGAGCTCCGATCAGGACAATATTCACGTCGGGATTCACGTCGGGGCCTTCCTTTCGATTTCGACACGCGACCTTTCTAGAACAGCTCGCCGCACTTAGCCAACTGTCCGATTGTAAGCTGAGGCGTGGATTGGTAGTGAAAACCGACCAATCCACGAAGGACCCGCCATGCCAGTCATTACCTGCATCGATGACCTCAAGCGCATCTATCGCCGCCGGACGCCCAAGATGTTCTACGACTATTGCGAAAGTGGCAGTTGGACCGAACAGACCTTTCGCGACAATGTCAGTGACTTTCAGGACCTTCGCCTGCGCCAGCGGATCGCCGTCGACATGGCTGGACGCAGCCTGAAATCGACAATGATAGGACAGGATGTTTCGATGCCGGTCGCCCTTGCCCCGGTTGGACTGACGGGCATGCAGTCGGCGGACGGTGAAATCAAGGCCGCGCGTGCCGCCGAGAAATTCGGTGTGCCATTCACGCTTTCGACGATGTCGATCTGTTCGATCGAGGACGTGGCCGAGGCGACGACAAAGCCGTTCTGGTTCCAAGTCTATACCTTGAAGGACGACGACTTCATGCGCCGGCTGTTTGACCGCGCCCGTGTCGCAGGCTGTTCGGCCATCGTCATCACCGTCGATCTGCAACTGCTCGGCCAACGCCACAAGGACCTCAAGAACGGCCTGTCCGCGCCGCCCAAGCTGACCGCCAGATCGATTGCCAATATGGCGACGAAAGTCGGCTGGGGGTTGGAAATGCTGGGCACCAAGCGCCGTTTCTTCGGCAATATCGTCGGCCATGCCAAGGGCGTGTCCGACCCTTCATCGCTGTCGTCATGGACCGCCGAAGCTTTCGACCATTCGCTGGACTGGAAGCGGGTCGCGCAACTGGCAAAGATGTGGGGCGGCAAGGTGATCCTGAAAGGCATCCTTGATGCGGATGACGCGAAGAAGGCCCTGAATGTAGGTGCCGACGCGATTGTCGTCTCGAACCATGGCGGGCGGCAGCTTGACGGCGCGATTTCGTCGATCCGGGCGCTGCCGTCGATACTCGATGCCGTCGGAGACAAGATCGAGGTACATCTGGACAGCGGCATCCGTTCCGGTCAGGACGTGCTCAAGGCAATCGCTATGGGGGCCCATGGCACCTATATCGGGCGCGCCTTCGTTTATGGCTTGGGTGCGATGGGCGAGGCGGGGGTGACGGCGGCGCTGGAAACGATCCGCAAGGAACTCGATGTGTCGATGGCCCTTTGCGGCCACCGCGACATCACCAAGGTCGACCGCGATATCCTGCTGGTGCCAAAGGATTTTGCCGGCGGCTGGCAGTAGGCGCGCAGCTTTCCCTCATCACTCGTCAGAAAATATCCCGGGGGTTCAAGGGGGCGGAACCCCCTTCCGGGCGATTCTCGCTATCCCCTGCGCGACAGCGCCAGCACTGCCGGGATGATCGCGGCGACGACGAGGGCGACCGCAGTGAAAGACGCGCGCAGACCGAACATCTCCGCCAGCCCCCCCATCATCGCGGGCCCAAGGAAGAAACCCAGCATCCCGGCCATCCAAGCCCGTGAAATCGCGTGGCTGCGCTGCTCGTCCCGAACCCGCTTGCCAAGCATCGAATTGGCCGAGGGCACGATCACCGCCATGCCAAGCCCAAGGATGCCAACCCCCGTCAGTGCAACCAACTGGCTCGGCGCCGCGGCAATGACGACCGCCCCGATCATGCCAAGAACGGCCGACCACAGTATAAGCCGCGCCTCACCCAGCCTTTCGGCAACGAACTGCCCCGAGAAACGGCCGATGGCCATGGTCAGCCCCAGCATGAAAGGGCCAAGGCTGCCCTCCCCCGCCGCCCCGCCGAGCGTGCGTTCGATGTGAAGCGCCGACCACGCCTCGGTGGCGTTTTCTCCGACGAAGGCCGCGAACAGGATAATCGCACTCAAACTGATCGCCGCCCAGGGTGTCGCGGTGCTGCGTGTGTCGGCGCTGTCGTGATCCGGCGGCGCAATGCGACCCCGGCCCTCCCACATCAGCGCGGCCAGTCCGACGCAAAAGAGCGCAAGCAGCGGCATGATCATCGTGGGCGTAGCCCCGGCCTTGCGCACCACTGCCGTAAAGAGAGCGGTCAACCCGAAGGCGACGGAAAACATCGCGTGGTTGACGTTCATCAGGTGCAGTTTGTGGCGGTTCTCCAGCGCGCTGATCCGGACGTTGGCGCTGACGTCCAAAGCCGCCACGCTCGCACCCATGCCAAACATCGCAAGGGCCAGACCGGGAACGCTTGAGGCCATCAGCGGATAGAAGAAGGCAAGGCAAAGGACGAGGCCCAAGACCGGCAGTGCCACTCGCCCAAGCGCGTTCAGGAGTCGCGGGGCAAGATACATCGAGATCATTGCCCCGATCGAAGACATCACCAGAGCCGATCCAAGACCGGCGTCAGATGCACCGACCGCCGCCTTGATATCGGGAACGAAACCGGCGAAACCGCCCCAGACGACACCCACGGCGCTGAGCCCGGACAGCGGTGCACGGGAGATCCGGACGGCATGAAGCATCGACATGGCTATGATTGGTCCTGTTGCGGTGCGTCAGCGTTAGCGCGGGCTCGTCAGGCTGGCAAGGCGACGGTCGCGGTTTTTGGGCTTTTCAAACCCAAAGATCTGACCTATACGCGCGGCTTCACGCGGATATGCACCCTTGGAGGATATCCGCCCTAACATTTGGAGACTAACCATGGCTGGAGAGATCCCGGATCTCGTCGCCACGGTACGGACGGGGACAGGCAAGGGGGCCGCCCGTCAAGCTCGCCGTAACGGCGACGTACCTGGCATTGTATATGGCGGCGGTGCTGACCCGCTTCCGATCAATATCAACTACAACACGCTTCTGAAGCGCCTCAAAGCGGGCCGTTTCCTTTCGACCCTTTTCAACCTGAAGGTCGAGGGCGAAAAGGACGTGCGCGTGATTTGCCGCAATGTGCAGCGTGACGTTGTCAAGGACTTGCCGACCCATCTGGACCTGATGCGCTTGCGCCAGACCAGCCGAATCGCTTTGTTCATTCATGTGAACTTCGACAATCACGACACATGCCCCGGCATCAAGCGCGGCGGCACGCTGGTTGTTGTGCGTCCCGAAGTCGAACTGGAAGTCACCGCAGCGGACATTCCCGACCATCTGACGGTCGACCTGTCCGGGCATGATATCGGTGATGTCATTCACATCAACGACATCACGCTGCCTGCCGGTGCGACCCCGACCATCAAACGGAACTTCGTCATCGCGAACATCGCCGCGCCGTCAAGCCTGCGGTCGTCTGACGATTCCGACAATGCCGACGTTACGGGCGAAGATGAAGAGGGCGGCGAGGAGTAATCCCGGCGCGTTCGATCGGATCGAAACGGGGCCTGCGGGCCCCGTTTTCATGCGCGCATTGCACGCAACGGTGCGACGACCTAACCTGCCCCCGACAGCCGGAGGAACCCTGTATGCGTCTTTTGGTCGGCCTAGGAAATCCGGGTGCGAAATACGTCGGCAACCGGCACAACATCGGCTTCATGGCCGTTGACAGGATCGCGGCCGACCACGGCTTCGGCCCATGGCGTTCGAAGTTCGGCGGATCGGTCAGTGAAGGCCGGCTGGGCACCGAGAAGATCGTACTGTTGAAACCCGAGACCTTCATGAACCTTTCGGGCCAGTCGGTGGGCGAGGCCATGCGCTTCTACAAGCTGGAGCCTGGCGACATCACTGTCTTTCATGACGAATTGGACCTTGCGCCGGGCAAGTGCCGAACCAAGACCGGCGGCGGCCATGCCGGGCACAACGGTCTGCGGTCGCTGCATGGCCATATCGGAGAGGCCTATCAGCGGGTCAGGCTTGGCATTGGTCACCCCGGCCACAAGGACCGGGTCGCGGCCTATGTTCTTCATGATTTTGCCAAGGCTGACGAGGAATGGCTGGAAGACCTCTTGCGCGGCATTTCCAAAGGCGCACCCGCCTTGGCGGCAGGCGACACGGTAGCTTTCATGAATGCCGTGGCGCTTCAGGTAAACCCGCCACGGTCTTCCACCACCCAACCAAGTCTGGACCCTGCCAGCGCAGAGCCGGACCGCGCGAAGGCTGAACCTGAGACCGACTCCCGCTCGCCGCTACAACGGCTCGTCGACCGCTTCCGATGACCCGGTGCTGAGTTTGCAACCAGATTGGCGCGGCGAAGCACCCAACAGCGGCAAGATTCGTGTGACGGCACGTGCCGGGGCAGATCAGGCGCCCGCAGATCCGGTCGCCGACCGAAGCCGGCTTCTGTCCTTTATCCGGCCGGACCAGACAGAGCGACTTGCCCGGATGAATGCCGCCCTAAGTGAGGCCGCCCGGATCGATCCCGGAGTTGAAAGAGCCGATGCCGCCGATTTTCTGGATCGCCGGACCTCCAACCCGCACCCTGGTGCAGTGCACATGGTCTTTAACACCGTGGCATGGCAGTATTTCCCAAGACCCGTGCACGACCGGGCCACGGCGATTCTGGAAAAGGCCGGAGCCATGGCCAACTGCGGCGCGCCGCTGGCGCATGTTGCGATGGAGTCCGATCGCACGGGTCCGGGCGCAAGTCTGCGACTGACGCTCTGGCCGGATGGAACCAGCCACGAGGTCGGACGCGCTGATTTTCACGGGCGCTGGATCGACTGGCGCCCACCAAGCTTATGAGGTTGCATTGGCAGACCCGCTTCCCTCCCTGAACGTCCTTGGCGGCAGACTGGAATCCTGTTCGACCGATCCAATGACCGGATTCTTCAGGAACGGTGCCTGCGACACGTGCCATGAAGATCAGGGCAGCCACACGGTTTGTGCGGTAATGACGGATGAATTCCTTGCCTTTTCGAAATACGTCGGCAACGACCTGTCAACGCCACGCCCCGAATACGGCTTCGCCGGGCTGAAGGCCGGCGATAGCTGGTGTCTTTGCGCGGACCGTTTCCTTCAGGCTCATGACGAAGGCTGTGCGCCCGGCGTCCGGCTGGCGGCCACTCACAAGCGGGCGCTGGAAATGGTTTCGCTGGAAGTGCTTCGGGAAAACGCGCTCGGCGCCTAGGTCTTCTGAACGACAATCCCGTCGCCCATCAAATCTTCGATGAAAAGGCTAAGCAATTGAGGTCGGCCGCTTACGCCCGCCTTACGATAGATCGCATTGGTTTGCGCCTTCACCGTCCCTTCGCTGGTCTTGCGAAGCGTCGCGATTTCCTGCGTTGAAAGGCCCTTGATCGCGAAAAGCGCCACGTCACGTTCCGACGGGGTCAAAGCCCAGACGTCGAACCGTTCTTCCAGCAGTTCCATGAAGGCACCGGAAGCAAGCCGGAGCTGGCTTTCCGCCAGCCGGCGCTTCCGCGTCGAACGGCGCAGCGCAAGGGCGCCCAGAATGGCACCAAGGACCAGGCCGACGGCGGCACCGATTTCCAGAAGTTCGCGGGT
>JAHEAO010000144.1 GCA_024642725.1 Paracoccaceae bacterium
CTTCGCAGCCGACGAATGGCTTACATGATAGCTCGTCTTGGGACTTGCAGCCACTCTGTGATTTCCGAGTTGGGTCATCCGCGTCGGTCCAAGTTTTTCCGCTTTCGGCGGCATTGCGGACATGAATTCTTGAGGCAAGGTCGCGATGGTCGAGTGGCCCGGAGGACTTTCACCCCCGGGCTCTCCCAGAACCGTACGTGAACCTCTCGATTCATACGGCTCCTGCTGTTCGGCCGTTTCCATGACATAGCTGCCAGTGAGCGAAGAGCTTCGGATTTGCCTGACGCAACTGCGCAAACCAGTCTCGCGCCCCTTTGGTTTGGAGACGCAACCGTTTGTATTTGCGGCGCGCCCAGCGGATGACATAGAGATCGATCCTCTTCAGGGTCGGACGCAACTGCGTCCGATAGAAGTTGCCGTAGTAGTTGATCCAGCCTTGAATGCACGGGTTGTACATCTGGGCCAGCTCCTGCAGGGCCTTGTCGCTGCGAAGATGAAGCGTCCACCGCCGGATTGTCCGGCTGATGGCCGTCAGCGCCTTTGGGCTGGCGGCGGGCAGGAAGCCGTGCGTGTGGATGTGACCTGGCCACATCGTTTTTCTCGCTCGGAAGTTGAAGCCGAGAAAGTCGAACGATTGGTTCGGAAAATCTCCACGCCGGTTTGCATCCTTGCAGTAGACGATCTTTGTCTTCTGCGGATGCAGCACCAACTTGCAGGCCGCGAAACGGTCGGCAAGTGCGCTCCGTAACGCCTCCGCCTCCTCGGCGCTCTTGCAGTGACAAATGGCGTCATCCGCGTAGCGCTCGAATGGGATGTGAGGATAGGTTCTCTTCATCCACAGATCGAACGCATAATGCAGAAACAGATTCGCCAAGACGGGACTGACGACCCCGCCTTGAGGAGTTCCTGACATTCGCGGCACGACGCTGCCATCCTCCAACTGGACCGGAGCCTTCAGCCAGCGCTCGATATAGAGCAGCACCCACGGACAATCCGTATGATGACGGGCTGCCTTGAGCATCAACTCCCAATCAATGCTGTCGAAGTAGGCTTTTACGTCGAGATCGAGCACCCAGTCGTAGCGCCAGCAGCGCTGACGAGCTTGGCGCACGGCATCGATCGCCGATCTACCGGGTCTGTAGCCGTAGGAGTCCGGATGAAACACCGGCTCCAAAATCGGCTCCAGGTAACGACGGACGACTTCCTGGGCGCAGCGATCAGCGACAGTTGGAATACCCAACGGCCGCGTGCCGCCCCCTGCTTTCGGAATATCGACCCGCCGCACCGGCGGAGGAAAGTAGCTCCCTGAAGACATGCGATTCCAGAGCTTGTAGAGGTTGCCCGAAAGGTTGGCCTCAAACTCCGCAATCGACTGTCCGTCTACTCCAGCCGCTCCCTGGTTCGCCTTCACACGTTTGAAGGCTTCCCAGATTTCCCGCTTGGGGATCTTGAACGGCTTTGCCTCGTCCACAGGCTCCTCCCGTCACCAGATGGCTTCAGTTGGCCAATGGCCTTGGCTGAACAACGCAGCCCCCTCGCTCCAGCCCCATTACAGAGCCTTCCTCACTACTACGGGCTGCTCCGTCCCTGCACTCCGCTTCGGTACTCTCGCCCTCGCGGTTGGAGCCGCTTGTGGCTTGTCCCTTGACATCGGAGAACAGGTTCTCACGTTCCATACGAAAGCCTGGTCGAGCTTCGCGCCGCCTCCATGCCGGATGGCGCTTGGGCAGGCTCAGGACATCCCCCCAAACTGATCCCCGGAGGAATGGCCACCCCCCGGTTCTGACATCGCCTAATCCGCTTTCGACACGTCATCAGCGGTTGGACTGAACGGCTTCGCCGTAGGGAGGTGACCATCGTCGCGCGGAATGATCGAGGGTATTTGTTCGAGGGTCGGGAAAGTGACCCGGCTTGATGGCTCGAACAAAGGATGACCTCGATGACACCGTTGCGTTCAAGGATGATCGAAGACATGACGCTGGCCGGGTTGGCGCCCAGGACCCAGGAAGTTTACCTTCAGGCGGTGCGCCGGCTCGCCGCGCATTATAAGCGCTCGCCCGATCTGCTCAGCGAGGAGGAGGTACGTGCTTATATGCTGCATCTTCGCGATCAGCGCGGTGTGGCGCGCGGCACCTTCAAGACCAATCACGGCGGCATTCGGTTCCTGTTTGACAAGACGCTAAATCGCGACTGGCCGTTGTTCTCAAAAAAAGAATCCGCCCGCCTAAGAAGCAGCGTCTACCCACCGTCCTGTCGGACGCTGAGATCCGTGCACTCCTTGGCTGCGTAAGGAACCCGATCCACAAGACCTGTTTTGCGCTCATGTATGCTTGTGGCCTGCGTGTCGGCGAGGCCGCAACCGTGGAAATCACAAGCGTTGACAGCGCCAGTCTGCTGCTTCGGATCATCGGCAAGGGTGACAAGGAGCGCCGTGTGCCGTTGCCGCGGCCAATGCTCGATGGTCTGCGTCGCCTTTGGTTGGCCCATCGCAACCGGCGCTGGCTCTGTCCTGATCGCCTTGGTACTGGACCGGTCAGCAAGAATGCGCTGTGGCGCACCTTCCGTCTCAGTGTTCGCGCGGCGGGCATCACACGGCCGGTCAGCCCGCATGCGCTGCGGCATAGTTATGCGACGCGACTTCTGGAAAGCGGTGTCGATACGAGTGTCGTGCGAATCCTGCTCGGCCACGCCAACATCGCGACGACTTCCATCTATATGCATCTGACCGAGCCAACCCGAGCCTCCCTCAAAAGCATTCTCGACAAGCTGATGACCGGCCTGTGACGGCTGGCATCGGCCATGATCGAGGTTGCGGACGTCTTCCGCTGCTTTGCGGGTGACTACCTGTCGGCTCATGATGCTGGCAAAACGGGTGCGTCGATGC
>JAHEAO010000026.1 GCA_024642725.1 Paracoccaceae bacterium
TGGCGGAGAGACAGGGATTCGAACCCTGGAGACGGTCTCCCGCCTACACACTTTCCAGGCGTGCGCCTTCGACCACTCGGCCACCTCTCCGTGCCGCGCTCTTTAGCCTTTGTCGAACCGGGAATGCAAGGGGCAATGGTCCGAAGTTATTGGCCATGGTAACAAGGTCGCGCAGAGGGAAAAGGCACAAACAGCGCAATTCAATGGTGGTGTTAGCGCGTCCGTCATGCTCGCCTCGGTCTTCTGATTTTTGCCAGCGGAAGTTTGGTTGATTCAGTTCGTTCGCTTGAAGCGCATCTGGCTCTTGCGCCATTCGCGATCTGCAACCTGACTGATGATGACCTGAAATCCGATGCTCCTCCGACCTTCGATAGAATGGCGTATCTTACACTACCACATGACTGGCTTCGGTTTGACCAGCGACCACATCCCCTGAGCGCCAACTGCAGCGTCTTGGAAAAGGAATCGCTTGGCTAAGTCTTGGGCTCTTCTTCCTGAGGCGGCGTCGGGATATCAAGATTCTCAGGTTTCCGTCCCTGGCCGAAAAGCGCTTCGGGGTTTCTCAACCAGATATCGCGTTGCGCAAACGGGATCTCAATTCCTTCTTCTGCGAAGCGTCTGGCGATTTCGTGATTCATGTCACTTCGAGTGGCCAGCACAAAATTCACATCCCGCAAGATTGCGCGAATTTCGAAATTCAGACTATCGGGTCCAAACTCCATGAAGACAACGGCAGGTGGCGGGTTCATTGCGACGAGCGGATGATCTTCGGCGATCTCCATGAGGATCTTTTCGACTTTGCGCGTGTCCGTTCCGTAGGCAACACCAACTGGCACCCGGACGCGTCCAATAAGATTGCCACGTGTCCAGTTGGTCACGACACCGGAAACCAGATCAGCGTTTGGAACGATCACATCGGTTCGATCGAAGGTCTCAATGCGTGTCGAACGAACGGAAATATCGCGTACGATGCCATTCTGACCTGCGACCTCGATCCAATCGCCTTCAGCTATGGGACGCTCGATCAGCAGGATGATCCCTGAAACGAAATTCGAGACAATTGTCTGCAATCCAAAACCGATGCCGACCGAGAGCGCACCGGCGACGATCGCAAGTGAAGACAGATCGATTCCGGCGGATGTGATTGCAACGACTGCGGACAAGAAGACGCCGACGTAACCCAAACCCGACAGGATTGCGGTACGACCTCCGGCATCAATCTTTGTCTTTGGCAGAACGGTGGTTCGCAGCCCCCTCTGTGCGAGGCGCGTCAACCCGAAACCAATGGAAAAGACGATAGCCAATTTTAGCAGAACGACCGGCGAGATCGGAATCCCCGCGACGACGAAGCCCTGTTTGAACTTGCTCCAGACCTCCAGAAGATCAGAGACTCGGGCCCCCCAGAACAGCGCGAATACAGGCAGGGAAAGCAGCACAAGCCCAAATCCGATCATGACAGGCATCAGCGCTTGGCGCGTTTCTTCGTCCGTCTTCCTGGTGGCCGATGAATAGATATCGAGGATGACTTCCTGCAAGACCAAGAGCAGTCCAATCAATCCGATGGAAAGAACCGTTGGAAAGATGAAGTAGACTGCGGCGGTATTGTATCCGACCGCCCCGAGAAGCGGGCCTGCAATCCCGAAGACCACCATCGCACGACCAAAGATCGCCCCCATGCTCTTACGCAAGTCACCGGCGGACTCGCCCTCGGGGGCCTGCAGCACCATTTCGGATGGCGCGCCCGTTGGCTGAGTCAGAAAGATGACGGTACCCAGACGGAACAGGATCACTCCCATGACCACAAGTACAGGAAACGCGAGCACGGCTCGGCTCGCGATGGAGTAGTCGTCATGCTGCGCGAGGTCGAGCAGGAGGAGTGAGAGCCCGAACAAGGGGCCCAGCAAACCTATGTAGAAGCGCAATTCAGCACGTTTCCCCGTATCCATGCTACGGGCGATGCCCTGACTTTCATCCTTTGGGAACAAACGCAGTGCCAACCACCGGGCAAGAAATATCGAAATGCCCAACACGGGCAAATTGGCCAAGACAATCGTTCCACGTTCACCGAAAAGCCGAGTGGACGACAATGCAGCCGTCAAGAGCACGATACCGGCTACCGGAAGAAGAACCTGACCCAGAGAAACAAGAAAAGCTTTCGTCTCCCGAAATCTCGTCATCTTGCGTTTGGAATGGACGTAATTGGTCAGACGCTCCATCCATCTTCGGCCTCTGGCGAGCAACACAACAGCCACCAGCAAATAGAAGCCGGTGACAAGCAGGTTATTCGCAAAATAACTGCGTCGTTCCGCATCGTTCCAAGCCTTCGCAACCTCGTCGGCTATCGCGGCAACCGACATTCCCAGGTCATTGAAAGCGCTCAACCAAAGTGTCGGGTTCAACGGTGAGGGGCCAAGTTCAAGGAGGCGCTTTGCCTCCCGTTCTCTGATCAGGTTGTCGACCTGACCAATCAAACCGTCCGCATGAAGGAAAGCTTCATCGGCCTTCAGTCTGGGGGCCTGCAATTCCGCAAGTTGTGCAGTCAGCTCGGCCCTGCGGATGGCCACCAGTTCTGGTTCTGCAGCACCTTCGGCTGGCGCCGGTCCGAGTGCCGAAATCTGATCATTCAGAATCGAAATGCGACTGTTGTTGATATTCTGCAGGCCGGAAAACTGACCGCGCCAACTTGCCAATTCGTTTCTTATGGCTTCCAACTCTGCTGTCGTCGCTGCTGCCGAATCCAAGTCATCTTCGACACCTGTGGCGAAGTTGCGCCAGGCCTCGTAGTCTGGGAGTGGCGCAGCATCTTGCGCTGACGCCATGGTTTGAAGATGGTACGGGCCCATCGCAACGGCGATAAACGCGAATAGACAAATGCTCAGTACAGTGGCTAAACGGCGCATCAGTCTTCAAACACGCTCGGGAGAATGCGTGGCGCATGGTCCAGCCACGTCGGGAACGGCAGGCCCTTGTCCTTCAGGAAGGCAGGGTTGAACAGTTTCGACTGGTAGCGATTGCCATAGTCACAAAGAACGGTCACGATGACATTTCCCGGCCCGAGGTCCCGCGCCAGCCTTATGGCACCGGCGATGTTAATTCCGCTTGAACCACCAAGGCATAGCCCTTCATTTTGCAGAATATCAAAGACTATCGGCAGGGCTTCATCGTCAGGAATCTGATACGCGTGGTCAGGTGAGAACCCTTCAAGGTTCGCAGTAATCCGACCTTGTCCGATCCCTTCGGTTATCGAGTTGCCCTCAGATTTGAACTCACCGGTTTTGTAGTAGCTATAAAGAGCTGCCCCCATCGGGTCGGCCAACCCGATCTTGACGCCCTTGGGTTGAAGTACCGATGCCACTCCAGCGAGTGTGCCCCCGGATCCAACCGCACAGACGAATCCGTTTACGGCTCCATCTGTCTGATCCCAGATTTCCGGGCCTGTCGTTTCAATATGGGCCTGCCTGTTTGCTACATTGTCGAACTGGTTTGCCCAAACCGCGCCGTTGGGCTCACTCTGGGCAAGGCGCTGAGCGAGACGTTGGGAATAGCGCACATAATTGTTGGGGTTCTTGTAGGGCGCGGCGGGGACCTGCACCAACTCGGCCCCGGAAAGCCTCAGCATGTCCTTCTTTTCCTGACTTTGCGTCTCGGGGATTACTATCACAGTTCTGAAGCCCAAGGAGGCCCCGACAAGCGCAAGGCCGATGCCGGTATTGCCTGCCGTGCCCTCGACAATCGTTCCACCGGGACGTAGCGCGCCCGACGCAACCGCATCTTGGATGATATAGAGCGCCGCGCGGTCTTTGACAGACTGGCCCGGGTTCAGGAATTCGGCCTTTCCGAGAATCTCGCAGCCAGTCGCCTCGCTTGCGGCCTTCAGACGGATCAAGGGGGTGTTGCCGATGCTGTCCGAAAGGTCTTTTTTGACTTGCATCTCAAGCGCGCCCTTCAACTGATATCGGTTCTGTTTAGGATGGAGGGGGCCAGAACTCAAGCACCCTGCCTTATCTCTTCGCGGTGGCGATCCAGCCACAGCGCGGAAAGTATTAACGGCCCATTTTGCGCTTCGCCGGTCGCCAACATTTCCATCAGAGCATCAAAACTCAGCAGATGGCCCCGGATATCTTCGGCTTCCGATGCAAGCCCGGCCGAACCTGCCGAATTGTCGGGCAAATCGGCGAGGCCAACGTATGAATACAGATACTCTGTCATTGCGCCCGGCGAAGGATAGTAGTTGCCAACGGGAAATAGCCTGCTGACGGATAGACCGGTCTCCTCTTCCATTTCCCTGCGTGCAGCGTCCTCCGGGGTTTCTCCCGGGTCAATTCGCCCTGCGACAGGTTCAATCGACCACGGACTCGGGTCCCCTCTCAGGTATGGTCCGAACCTAAACTGCTCAATGACAAGCACCCGGTCCCTGACCGGATCATATGGCAATACGGTCGCCGCATCGCCTGAAACGAAGGCGGCCCGTGTAACCACCGGGCTTATATCGCCATCGAACCGAGGGAAGGATAAATCCATTTCCTGTATGGCAAAATAATTTGAATACGGCTTGCGTGACTCGTGGATATCCACATCCGATCTTTTGGGCCCTGCCCTATCCCGTCCGGGAGAGTCTGATGAACTTGCTCGAACGGCAGAGGACGCGCGCTGCAGTATTTGCGGGTAGCGTCGTGCAACATCGTGGGCGGAAACCCTGCCGTAACTTTCCATCATTTCTAATGCGGCAACTAGCACAGTCGGCGCCCACTCACGTTCCCAATCTTTCAAGTCCCAAAGCGCGCCGATTGGCCATCTGCCTTCGCCGGTCAAGTAGACCTGCGTTTCGCGAACATCCTCGCCAACCCTGACCCGCACCGGTTCCAGAACGTAGTCATAGCCGCCCTCATAGAAATCCAGCCGCGCGATGTCCGTATCCGATAGTCCATTGACCAATACCCCGTGTGCGAGGCTGTCCTTGGCTTTGATCATGACTGGAAAGCTCTGATCAAGGACCCAATGCACGGCGTGATCGTCCAGCGCCGCTGGCGAAATATCGAGATTACGGCTTTCCCCGATCACGAGCTTGAGGAGCGGCAAATGGCATAAGGTGCCGTAAAAAAACAATGATTTCAAGGGCTTCAGCTCCAGCGCCTGGATGCCCACTCCGCCAGCCAGCCGCCAAACAAACCACCGACAATCATAGTGCCAATGATTTCGGGCGTCCGGATCAATCTGAAGTAATCAATTGCAATTGCTATCATCGCCTTGATCGCGTGCATCGGGCCATTGTACCTGCTCTTCAATGACAGATCGAGCATGTCGTATCCCGAGAAAATGAAGATTCCCCAAAAAGCGATGAGAGCCGAAGTCGTAAGTCCATAGCCCAAACTGGGCCGCAAGCCGTCACCCGCTCTGGCCCCCGCCATCGACCAGCCAGATAGAAAACCGA
Source organism: Paracoccaceae bacterium (assembly GCA_024642725.1). GTDB lineage: Bacteria > Pseudomonadota > Alphaproteobacteria > Rhodobacterales > Rhodobacteraceae > JAHEAO01. Next base: position 5,432 of record JAHEAO010000026.1, read on the forward strand.
CGAAATACATCGTTTCATTGAACAAGCCCGTCTTGGTGCCTTCGGGCAACAACGGCTTAACAAGATCCGCCGCGAACCACCCTAGGGCGGAGAAGAAAAGGGCGGCAAAGAGACGTGCGGCGGTTGGCATTCTGGTTTAGCCCGGTCTTGAAACGGTGATCTGCGTTACGTCGCAGTTTCCGCTGTGAAACGTCGCAGCACAAGAGGTCAGGTAGAAATTCCACATCCGTCTGAATCTCTCATCAAAGCCCAAAGGTGCAATCTGCTCCCACCGCTCGTTGAATGTATCATGCCAACGGCGCAGTGTGTGGCTGTAGCTTTCTCCGAAATCCACCGACCGCGCGACCTTCAGCCCGGCCCGCTCTACCTCGGCTCTCAGCACAGTCGGGCTTGGCAGCATTCCACCAGGAAAGATGTATTTCTGGATAAAGTCCACGCCTCTCTTGTAGATGTGAAACCTGCGATCCTGGACCGTGATAATCTGCAGTGTCGCAACCTTACCGGGTTTAAGACACTGCCGTAACTTATTGAAATACAAAGGCCAATACTTTTCCCCGACAGCCTCGAACATCTCGATGCTGGCGATTCCGTCGTACCGCCCATTTTCGTCCCGATAGTCTTGGAGCTTGATCTGGACGCGGTCAGAAAGCCCTAGGCGCTTCATCCTCGCGATTGCAAAATCATGTTGTTCCCGCGAGATCGTCAGCCCGGTCACTCTTAGTCCGCGATGGCCGGCGGCGTATTCCGCAAATCCCCCCCAGCCGCAGCCGATCTCCAACACATGGTCACCGGGCTGAACGCCCATCTGATCGACCATGCTCGCATATTTTTGAACTTGTGCCTTCTCGAGACTTTCCTGGCCGGTTTCAAACTTGGCCGAGGAATAAGTCATCGTGTCGTCTAGCCACACACTGTAAAATTCATTGCCAAGATCATAATGGTGCGAAATGTTCTTTCTCGCTTGGCGCTTGCTGTTGGAGAGCCACCAGAACCGCAACTTCTCGTAGGCGCGCAAGATACCGATACCCGGAAAACCATCATAAATTTCTTCATTATCCGCATGAACCAGATCCATGAAGGCTTGCAAGTCAGGAGTGGACCATTGGCCATCGAGATAGGCCTCTGAGAAGCCAAGGTCGCCCTCGCGGATGAGGCGCGCGAAGACATCTGGATCATGAAAGGTGACTTCGGCAACTGGTCCCGGCGATTTGCCCTCTGCGCGAAAGCGCCTGCCATCCGGCAAGACGATGTCCAGCCGCCCATGGTTCATGGATTGCGCGATCGCAAAGACCTGCGAAAAGTATCTTGGCAAATTGCGCTGTCCGGCCGTTGAAGTCAGCGTTTGCATTCCTCACCCCCTTGTCTTGGGAGGCTAGTAAATACTACGCCCTGCAAGCAACTGTTTTCGTTTACTTCCCCGAGCGAGTCGAGGCAGTTCGTAGCCGCTGCACCTGCTTGTTCCAGATGGCTGGATGTCCGATCCGTTAAAGGATGTGATCCAGCGCGACGATCAGATGGTCGATTTCGGCTTGGGTCGTGTAGTGAACAAAGCTGAGCCGCAGGACGCCCTTGGAAAGATCGACCCCCATAGCCTCAAGCGGGCGCACCGCATAGAAGTCACCGCCGCCTGCGTTAATTCCATGCGGGGCAAGCGCTGCAGCGGCATCCTCTCCGCTTCCCTCGAGAGCAACCGCAACCGTCGGCGCACGTTTCCTGGCATCCTTGGGTCCGAGCAGCCGGACTGAATTCTTGCTCGCGAAATAGTCCAGCAATGGTTGAAGGATCCGGATCTCATGGTCGCGCATCAGGTCATGCACGGCTTCACCGCGACCGGTAGCGTCTCTATGATCTTGAAAATGGCGCGAATAGAGCGTTTCAAGGTAGTCTGCCATCCCCGCGCTTGCCGCGACTTGGGCGTGGTCCGGGCCAGCGGGCGTGAAACGCTTGTATAGAACATCGCCGTTAAAATAGTGGCCTTGATTCGGAAGCCTTTCGCCAAGCGCTCGCCGGATGACCATTATTCCTTGGTGGGGACCGTAGGTTTTGTAGGCAGAAAACAGATAGATATCCGCTCCAAGCTTTCCGACATTGGGGAACCCATGTGGAGCATAGCTGACCCCGTCAACGCAGACATAAGCGCCCGCTGCATGCGCCTTGGCTGTGATTTTGGCGACATCGTTGATCTCGCCAACAACATTCGAGCAATGGGGAAAGACCACGAGCCTGACAGAGTCGTCCAGCAATGCGTCAAGGTCGTCTGGATCGAGATGCCCCGTATCCGGATGGATCTTCCATTCGCGAATCTCGATGCCGGAGTCTGCAAGACGCCGCCACGGACCGGAATTCGCTTCGTGGTCCTGGTTTGTCACGATAACCGCATCACCCGGTTTCAAAAACTGCCGGAATGCTTGTGACAACACATACGTGTTTTGGGTGGACGATGGCCCGAAACTAACTTCATCGGTCGCCACGCCCAGAATCGCTGCCATTCGCTGCCGCGCTTCGTCCATCTCCTCCCCGGCGACCCGACTTGCATCATACGGGAAATAGGGCTGCACTTTCCGCTCTCGGTAGAACCTCGTCAGCCGGTCTACGACTGGGGCACAGGGATAGGACCCGCCAGCGTTCTCAAAGAAGCACTGCTTTGCCAAGGACGGCTCTGAAAAAGCTGGAAACTGACCTCGAACGAAATCGACATCCAATTGCATGAAGCACCTCCTCGCCAACCCATGCCGCCGAAGATGCGCAACGTCAACCCGCTCAAACCGGCGAAATCCTTTCGATCAAGGTGGGACCTCAAGCGTTCAGATCAACGACGACGCGGCCCCTTACCTGCCCTTTCAGAATCTCCGCCCCGAGCCGCGGCAGATCGGACATCGTGGCGGGCAGCACCATGGCTTCGAGTTTGTCCATCGGCAGGTCGCGGGCAATCCGGTTCCATGCGCGAAGTCTGGACGCGTAGGGCTGCATGACACTGTCTATACCAAGAAGATTCACGCCTCGCAGAATGAAAGGTGTGATCAGGGCACCTTCGATGGAAGCCCCTCCCGCAAGTCCGACGGCGGCGACCGAGGTTCCGTATTTCATCTGCTTCAGCACGCGCCCCAGCATTGCCCCGGCGACCGCATCCACACAGCCCGCCCAGGTCTCGCCCTCCAGCGGTTTGCGAGTGACTTCTGTCAACTCCTCGCGTGGGACGATGCGGGATGCGCCGAGTGAGATCAAATAGTCGGCCGTCTCGGGCCGTCCGGTCACCGCTGCAACCTCGTATCCGAGATGGGCAAGGATTGCCGTGGCGACAGAGCCTACTCCTCCGGCGGCACCGGTTACAAGAACAGGACCATGACCGGGTTCCAAACCGTGGTCTTCCAGTGCCATGACCGAAAGCATCGCCGTCAGTCCGGCAGTTCCCACCGCCATCGCCTGACGAGTGGTAAGCCCGTCCGGAAGGGGAACCAGCCAGTCCGCCTTGACGCGTGCCTTCTGCGCATACCCGCCCCAGTGAGCTTCGCCGACGCGCCACCCGGTCAGCACGACCTTGTCGCCAGCTTTGTAACGATCGTCCGAAGAGGTTTCGATCGTTCCGGCAAAGTCGATCCCGGGCACGTGGGGGTAGTTTCTCACCAAGCCCGCGCCGGGGCCAATGCATAACCCATCCTTGTAGTTCACGGTTGAATAGTCGACCGCAACCGTGACTTCCGCTTCGGGCAGGTCAGAAAGATCGAGATCCTTGACTGACGCGCGTGTCTTGCCTTCGTCGTTTCTTTCGACAACCAATGCCTTGAACATGTCTTATCCTTCCTAAATCCAGAAACCTTCGCGGACGACAGCCGGTCTGGATCCCGCTGACGTTTCAACGACCAGCTCGGTTCCTGCATCCCAATGCGTCATTCGGACCATTCCGACCGCAACATTACCCCCAAAATCCGGAGAGGCCGCCGCAGAAGTCACTTGGCCCACCCTGCGCCCCTTCGCCGTCAATTCCCATGCCCGATCGCAGGCAGGCACAGGTTCGCCCGGAATTTCTATTGCCCGTATCTGCTGAACCGGCCCCTCGCGCGCGACTCGCAATAGCGCGTCGCGACCAATGCAGCCGATCGCTGTCTCGGTATTGCAGAACCGACCCAGTCCACATTCGTGCGGCGTATTCTCGCGAGTCATGTCATTGCCGTAGCTCAGCAGACCACCTTCGATCCTCTCGATCAGGTTTGGACACCCGGCCCGGACGTTCAGATCCGCCCCGGCCTTGAACAAGGCGTCCCACAAAGGCATGCCAATATGGGAACCCTCGACGTAAATCTCGAACCCACCCTGTTTCGAATAGCCGGACCGCGCGATCACAAGGTCGTGCCCCTGAAAGTCAAAATGACCGTAGCGAAAGAATTTGACGGCACGAACCGCGTCCCCAAACACGCGCGCCATCAATTCGTCCGCCTTGGGGCCCTGAACCGCCAGAGGCGATACGTCAGGTTCATCGACCAGAACGTCCAGCCGGTAGCCATAGGCGATGCCCTTGGTCCACAAGAGCAAGTCACTGTCGGCGATCGATATCCAGTACCTGTCTTCCGAGAGCTTCACCGCGACAGGGTCGTTCAGCATGCCGCCCGTCTCATCGACGATCGGCACGTAAAAACACTGGCCCGGCAACATGCCCCGGAGATCGCGCGGTGTCAGGATCTGCATCAACCGGCCCGCATCGGGTCCGCGCAGCTCGACTTGCCGCTCGCAGGCAACATCCCAAACCTGAACATGCTCCTTCAGGTGCCGGTAGTCGGCCTGAACACTCTCGAAGACGGTCGGCAGCAGCATGTGATTGTAGACAGTGTATCCCTTGACCCCTGCCGCCTCCACTCCATCACTGAATGGTGTCCGCCGGACCCGGCGGGATGGCGCTATGAGTGCCATTGGTCCAACTCCAAGAATGACGTCATTTCCCCGGGCCGCTCCAGTCGATTGCGCAAATCTCTCCGGATTTGCCGTCAAAGTTCCACACGCGCCCGTAGTCGCGGACACGGCTCTTTATACCCTTGGCGGCGATCACATCCGGGCCCATCCAGTACCTGGTGTTGGTCATGGTCACGGGTTCATCGCGATTGCGACCCGGGATCATTTCGATTTCGCCTTGGATCTTGCGCCCGACCATGATCGACCGACGGTTGCCCTCTCTTACGATTTCGACTTTCTCGCGTTCGGCACCGATGATCTCGCTGACCAACATGGTGAAGAGGCCGGTCGTTCCGCCGGCAGCACCCGACAGTATCTGCAGCAAACCATTGTATGCCTTTTGTGACGCCTTTTCATCGATATAGGCGGCGACCTTCCAGTTCCCCTCGCTCATCCGCCCGGGGATGTCGACCATCAGACCGACATTGATTCCCGAAAGGTCTTCACCTTCGAAGTGCCCTTCATCAATCGCAATCGCCATCCAGGCCTGGCAATATCCATTGGTTGGCGGGTGCTCGCCCAGGGACACAACGCAAGGGCAGAATACCGTACAGGAGCAGTTCAGGAAAAGTTCTCCCTTGATTGCCCAGTTGGTCGGCTTCTGTTTGCGGCGCAGACTATTGCCCATCTGCTGCACGATCCGATCCCGAACTCTGATGCGATCCGAAGATGTATTTTCACTTTCTTCCATCCGATCCTCCCTCTCTTTTCAAATGTTAAGCAAAAGCCATGGCACGCACCGCAATTGCAGCGCCGATCGCCAAAAGGATTATTCCGGCCGGCAAACGCAGGTGCTGGCCGATATCGGGCAATTTCTCTGCCACCATGAATACCGTCGCGATACCCATCCACCAAAGGCTGGTCATTCCACCGACAAAGCCAAGTGCCATGATCGCCCAGCAACATCCCACACAGATCAGACCCAATCCCGACCCCATGCGAAACCCGCCGACCAATCCGGGGGACCAATGGGTCATGTAATATTGAAGGGGTGTCAGGCAGCCATTCTGGCAGGCTTCTTTAAGCTTGCTGAACTGGTACAGGCCCGCGAGCGCGAACAGGCTCACGGCCAACCAAACGGACGTGACCGATCCTGTCAGGTCGAGTATTTCAGATCTCATCGCCCAGACCTGAGTGGCGGCGAATGCGGCCGAGGCAATGGCCCATACCGCCACATAGCCCAGAACGAGTCCAAGCCAGCCTTGGGACGTTGCCCCCGCTTTTGCCGGCAAGTCTTCATAGCTTTGCAGCGCAGGAACCAGCGTCGGCAGCATCATCGCGGCGATCATGACCAGCCACATCGGAAATAGCGCCCAGAATCCACCCAATGGCAAGACCCCAAGGCTGTCCGGTCCGCAAAGCCAATCGCCACCGCTTCGCGCCATTTGGTATATGGCAAACCATGCAAGCAGGATCACGGCGTAGAAACCCAACCAGCGCAAGCTGCGCATAAGGGGAATTTCTATTGCGCGGTGAGGCACCCGAATCTCCAGAAAGTGACCGATCGCGGCCGAATGCTTGCCTTTTTCCTTCTGGCGGGTTTAAATGTCAAACAATTAATGTCTGACATATGAATGATGATAACGAAGCTTGCCTCGGACAAGGATTTTTCGGCCCAGATTGCAGCCGCGATCCGTGCAGCGATCATATCGGGTCAATTGATCGTCGATGCCCGGCTACCGTCCGAGTCGGAACTCGCAGAACAATTTGGAGTCTCGCGCCCGACAGTCCGTGAGGCACTCAAGAGGCTTGCCGCACAAAACCTGATCCGGACACAGCGTGGCGCGACCGGCGGTGCGTTCGTCAATCACATCCGGTACGAAGATGCTTACGACCAGCAGATAACAACATCGATCCTTCTGCTGTCGATGAACGAGGTCGACTTCGAAACCGCTTGCGAGGCCCGCTATGCGCTTGAGCGGGCATGCGCGCCACTTGCCGCCTTGCGCCACAATGTCGAACATCTTGCAACGATGCGTAAGGAAATACAGCGTCAGGGTCAGCGCGGTCTGACGGATGAGGCTTTCTGCGCCTCGGATGTTGCATTCCACCGCGCCCTTGTCGACGCGGCCGAAAACCCGGTTTTGTCATACCAGTTGGCCGGCGCCGTTGAAGCCATGCAGCCTCTCATGAACATGATCACATTCACGGAGCGCTCGCGCGAGGCAATCGTCAGCCTTCACACCGAAATTGCCGATGCGCTGGAAGTCGGGGATGGAGCAGCGGTCGCCGCCGCACTCGTTCAACTTGAGGCCTACACGATCGAACTGTTCCGCACCGTTCGGGCCAAACGAAATCGCAGCTAGAACAACGTCGAACAGCTTGAATATTGGGGCCGATGGCCCTATCTATACCCTGTTCCCGCAAGGGAACTATGGCGATAAACGTGCTCGTAATAAGCGGATCGGACCCGGGGGCGGTACCCGGCGGCTCCACCAAACATCCTTCATTTGGGGATCGAGGGGCCGAAATAGGATCGACGAACGTCTAAAGGGGATTTCTTTCGCTCGGTGAGGCACCACCGTTATCGGTCCGACAAAGCTAGTTGCAAATGACAACAAAGCTCCGATGGCTCTGGCTGCTTAAGCAGTCCGAAAAGTCGAAATTAAGCCCTTGCGCCTAGCAGCGTAAGGCGGGGTTCGCAGGCACCTGGCAACAGAAGCCTGCATTTAACCAAGCATTTACGTTGCAATACACAAGCCCGCTTCTCTAGGCTTGTCGCATGTTTGAATGGATCAGAAATCAGGTGTTTGGTCTTGGGCTGTACGCGGTTGTATTCGCGTTGCCCGCGAATTCCTGTGATACCGCCCTTCTGCTTTCAATCGACGTCTCATCCTCAATCGATGCTGGCGAGTATCGGCTGCAAATCGATGGTCTCGCGGACGCGCTGCTCGATCCGGAAGTGATCGATGCGTTGGTGCTCGGGCAGTCGGCGCTGGCGGTCGTTCAGTGGTCCGGTGTCAACAGGCAAGGACTTGTCTTGGGGTGGGAGAGGATGGCGGGCGCCGAAGACGTACAGCAATTTGCAGCCAACGCGCGGGCCTTGCAGCGGGCATTCGTCGATTCCGACACGGCAATTGGTGACGCCATCGGTTTTTCCGCTCGTCAGTTTTCGGCGGTGGCTGATTGCAACCGCCGCGTGATCGACATCTCGGGAGATGGGCCACAGAACGCAGGATATTCAGCACTGACCGCCAGCCAAGACGCAGAGGCCCAAGGGATCATCATCAATGGCATCGCCATTGAATCCATAGGCGTGGCGATGACGAATTATTACCGCCGTACCATCATCACAAGCGACGGCTTTGTCGAAACCGCCCGGGGCCATCTCGACTACCCTCGGGCAATCAAGGAAAAGATCCTCAGAGAGCTTGCCAAAGTAACGGGTTAGGTCGATGGCTCGCGTTTTTTGTCCACACATTTGCGGATGCATGATCGCCTTTGACAAACTGGATCAGAGACGACATCTATTCGGCAAGGGGTTGATGCGAACACCCCGTGAGGTGACATGCCCAAGTTTCGCGTCCCAACCTGAATACAGGAAGGATGCGTCGTGACAGCTCCAAATGAAATAACCGTACCGCAACTGCTGCGTTTGATTGGCACACCAGCCTGCCCGGCCATCGTCGATATATCGATCGATGCGGATTTCAACGCTGACCCCTATTTGATCCCCTCCTCGTTTCGCCATGCGCATACGGATCTTGTCGGCCTGAAGGCGCGGCTTGCCGGGCGGCCGTGTATCGTGACCTGCCAGCGCGGCTTCAAGCTGTCGCAAGGACTGGTCGCGCGGCTGCGCGCCGACGGGCTGCGGGCCACATACCTCCAGGGCGGCATGTTCGCCTGGCGGGATGCAAAAGACACCTACCGGATTCCGGCTTCTGCCCTGCCCGATCCGGTCGACGGCGCGACGCTATGGGTGACCCGCCACCGGCCCAAGATCGACCGCATCGCCTGCCCCTGGTTGATCCGCCGTTTCGTCGATCCCGGCGCCCGGTTCCTGTTCGTCTCGCCGTCTGAGGTTGCGGGCGTTGCCGAACGCTTTGGCGCGACCCCTTTCGATGTACAGGGCGTGCACTGGTCGCATCGCGGCCCGCTTTGCACCTTCGACACGATGCTCGACGAGTTCAACCTGCGGAGCGAGGCGCTCGACCGGCTTTCGAAGGTCGTGCGCGGCGCCGATACCGATTGCCACGACATCGCACCCGAAGCCGCTGGTCTACTTGCGATATCGGTTGGTTTGTCAAGGCAATACAAAGATGATCTGGAGCAGCTCTCGGCCGGCATGTCCTTTTATGACGCCTTGTATCGTTGGGCGCGTGACGGGTTCACGGAGGGTCACGATTGGCCGGCGGTCGCCAAATGACGGTGCCGAGCTGGGGCGAGTTGACGCGCGTCTTCGGACGCATCGGGCTTATGTCCTTTGGCGGCCCTGCGGCCCAGATCGCCGTCATGCACCGCGAACTGGTGGAAGATCGGCCGCTTTTGACGGAAGACCAGTTTCTGCATGCCCTGTCCTTCTGCATGCTCCTGCCCGGGCCCGAAGCGATGCAATTGGCCACCTATGCCGGATGGAAGCTGCGCGGCGTCCGAGGCGGCTTGCTGGCAGGTCTCTTGTTCGTGGTCCCCGGAGCGGTCGTCATGCTCGCGCTTGCCCTCGCCTATTCGACATGGGGCAGCCTCGACTTCATCAAGGCCTTGTTCCTGGGCGTCAAGGCGGCCGTCGTGGTCATTGTGATCGAGGCGCTCTTGAGAGTGTCCAGAAAATCTTTGAAGTCGACCGACCGCTGGGTCATCGCGGGTCTCGCCTTCGTCGGAATTTTTGTCTTTGCGGTCCCCTTCCCGGCAATCATCGCCATGGCCGGAGTTTACGGGGCATTGGCGGTCAGGCCCGATCCGAGGACCCAAAATGAATTGCTGCCACGCGCGAGGACGTTTCAAACCATCCTTGTCTGGGCGGCGATCTGGTGGTCTCCGATTGCGATAGCTTGGGCGAGCGGTGCTGAACGCCTGACCCAGATCGGCTTGTTCTTCTCCAAATTGGCTGTCGTAACCTTCGGCGGAGCCTATGCCGTACTGGCCTATATGACCCAAGAGGTCGTGTCGCAGAAAGGCTGGGTGACGACTGAACAGATGGTGGACGGTCTGGGCCTTGCCGAAACAACCCCCGGACCACTGATCCTGGTCACCGAATTCATTGGCTATCTGGCGGGATATGGGGCGGGTGGAATCTCGCTGGGAATACTGGCCGCGATCATGACCCTCTGGGTCACGTTCACTCCCTGTTTTTTGTGGATATTCGCCTTCGCCCCCTACTTGGAGTGGATCGGGACGCGTCCCCGATTGGCGGCGGCATTATCGGCCATCACCGCTGCGGTCGTCGGGGTCATATTGAACCTTTCAGTTTGGTTCGCAGCGCATGTCTTTTTCGGACAGAATGTCGTCGAAACCTATGGTCCGGCCAGGCTACTGCTGCCTGACATCAACACGCTGAACCCCAATGCCGTTCTTCTCGCGGCGCTTTCTGCAATCCTTGTGTTTCGGTTTCACATCGGATTGCCGACGACCCTTACGATTGCCGCATTCGGCGGCGCGCTGCTTTCGTTCTGGGCATGAGCGATCGGTCCCAAAAGACCGGCCCTTTTCTTCCAGTCCGAATCCCGTATGGTGAAGGAAGGAAATGCCAAAGGGATCAGGCGATGTCCCGGACCATAGACTACGGAAATCTGATGCACCGCGCGATGCGCGGTCTCATTCAGGAAGTCCTTGAAGGCGTTGCCGAGAACGGGCTGCCGGGCCAGCACCATTTCTTCATCACCTTTGATACGATGCACCCCGATGTCGAATTGGCGGATTGGCTTTCCGATCGGTATCCCGAAGAGATGACCGTTGTCATTCAGCATTGGTATGACAATCTGGTCGTCACCGGCGAAGGCTTTTCCATCACTCTTAATTTCGGCGATAACCCGGAGCCTCTCTACATCCCTTATGACGCCATCAAGACATTCGTCGATCCGTCCGTTGAATTTGGCTTGCGCTTCGAAACGCAGGAAGACGAAGACAAGGACGAGGACGATGATGAGGCGGTCGCGCAAGAGGGCTCCAGCGATTCCGATGTCGCGGACAAGGGCAAGAAAGATGCCGAAGTCGTGCGTCTGGACAGTTTCCGGAAATAGGTACCATTTGGCTCTTGGCGACCGATATTGCTGAAGCGATGGAACGCGCCAAAACCGACGATGATTGGCGAAACCAGCCAACAGATTGACGCATTGAAGTTTTGCTGCCAGCCGGTATGAAGACCGCGACGCAGCCCGCTGGAGAGTAGCAATGACCAAGACCCGCACCGAATCCGACAGCTTTGGCCCGCTGGAGGTTCCCGCCGACAAGTACTGGGGGGCCCAGACCCAGCGCTCGATTCTGAACTTCCCGATCGGTTGGGAAAGACAACCCATTGCCATCGTCCGCGCACTCGGGGTGATCAAGCAGGCCTGTGCCGTGGTGAACAAGTCGCAAGGCACGCTCGAGCCGGACAAGGCCGACGCCGTCATTCAGGCAGCTTCTGAAGTGGTCGCGGGCAAGTTCGACGACAACTTCCCCTTGGTCGTCTGGCAGACAGGTTCTGGCACGCAATCCAACATGAACGCGAATGAAGTCATCTCCAACCGAGCGATTGAAATTCTCGGCGGCAAGATCGGCACCAAGGTACCGGTGCATCCCAATGATCACGTCAATATGGGACAGAGTTCCAATGACACCTTCCCGACAGCGATGCATATTGCCGTCGCCACCACAGCGCATGATGTCCTGCTGCCCGGGCTCGCCAAGCTGCACTTCGCGCTGGAGGCCAAAGTCAAGGAATTTGCAGGAATCATCAAGATTGGCCGGACCCACACCATGGATGCGACCCCGCTTACATTGGCACAAGAGTTTTCTGGCTATGCTCACCAGGTCGCCATGGGGATTGAACGGATCAAGGGAGCATTGCCGCGCATTTATGAACTCGCTCAGGGCGGAACCGCCGTTGGAACGGGCCTGAACACGCGCAAAGGATGGAGCGGTGCCGTCGCGAAAGAGATTTCCGAAATCTCGGGCCTGCCCTTCGTAACTGCACCCAACAAATTCGAAGCACTCGCCGCCCATGATGCGCTTGTCGAAATGTCCGGAGCAACCAAGACTGTCGCTGCCAGCCTCTTCAAGATTGCCAATGACATTCGGCTATTGGGCTCTGGGCCGCGCTGCGGCCTAGGTGAACTGATCTTGCCAGAGAACGAACCAGGATCTTCGATCATGCCGGGAAAGGTAAATCCAACCCAGTGTGAGGCTATGACGCAAGTCTGCGCCCATGTCTTCGGCAATGACGCTGCGGTCGGATTTGCCGGGTCTCAGGGTCACTTCGAACTAAACGTCTACAAGCCGATGATGGCGTACAACGTGCTACAGTCCATGCAACTTCTGGGGGATGCCTGTGGCGCTTTCACCGACAATTGTGTCGTGGGGATACAGGCCAACACGGATCGGATAGAAAAACTGATGCGCGAAAGCCTGATGCTGGTGACGGCTTTGGCCCCGACCATCGGATATGACAACGCGACGACCGTGGCCAAGACCGCCCACAAGAATGGAACGACCTTGAAAGAGGAGGCCATCAATCTTGGTTTTGTTGACGACGAGACTTTCGAACGCGTCGTGCGTCCCGAAAACATGATCGGGCCCAAATCTTGAACACACCCATCAACTTGAATCGTGCCCGAAAGGAACGGGCGCGACTTGAAGCTCGTGCTGTTGCAGATCAGAACGCCGCGAAACACGGGCTGTCAAAGGCCGAGAGGGTGCTCGCGGCGTCGAGAAACACGAAGGCAGCGCAGTTGCTGGACCAGCACAAGACAGACGACGAGGAATGAACGGTCGGCCTGTCAAACGATCCCTGACGCTGCGCGGTCACCGAACGAGCGTTTCACTTGAGGATGAGTTCTGGCAGGCCTTCCGCGACATCGCGCGAAGCAAAAACCAAGCAATCAACGAACTGGCCGCCGAGATCGATGCGGCAAGGCGGGACGATATTGGTTTGGCGACCGCGATAAGACTTTACGTTCTGAGCCACTTCAGGTCTGAACGAGAGTAGGAAACGGTCAGGACGATCGAAGTGCGCTGCGAAGCCGCCTGCTTGTTTCAAGCTGAGTGCGTTCATTGGCCGTCAGGCGCAAATCATAAATCCGACGGGTGACCAGATCGGTGCCGAAAATCGACGCGATTTCATCGCGTGTGACGCTGTTTTCTAATTCCTCGGACACACGTGCTCCGGTCGGCATCCGCCAGACAGGCAATGCGATTCTCAGGAACGGTCGCATCTGAGCGCCGAGTCCCGGAATAGGCTGATTATCGCTCGTTAAGTAGGCCACTGTCGCAAATCCCCCCGGATCCAGCTCTATTTCATAATCAGGTTGTTTCTGGATTTGAAGGCTTTTTCTGATGCATCAAGAAATATACTCAACCAGTGATTTAATTATCAATCGGATATATTATTGATTATCAGTATGTTATTAATCTCGGATGTCCTCCGCATCCAGAAATTACGTCAGGTCACAACCTTCAAGAGAGTTGGCGACTCGGGGGCAACCAGCGAATCAAGGCCTTTTTTTGACGGTCAGCCAGATGCCCCGTTCGGACCGGACCGTCAGGTGAGCAACCGGAATCGGTGCTGGCTGCCCGCTACAGCCAAATTCCAAGGACTGGGCCAGCACGGATAGAAGCAAAGGCCCCTCGATCATCGCAAAGGCGGCACCGGGGCAAGCCCGGCTCCCTGCCGAGAATGGCAAAAACGCATCGCGAAGACAGGCCGGGCCGTCCGGCGCACCGTACCGGTCGGGTTCGAACTCGTCGGGATTTTCCCACAATCGCTCGTGCCTGTGCAAATGCCATGGGCTGATGACAACCTGAGAGCCGGCAGGCAGATCCCTGTCACGAAATCGCTCGGCTTTCGTGGTCTCACGGACCATCATCGGCACAGAGGGGTATAGCCGCAGCGCTTCCCGAAAGACATTGCGTGTGAAACCGAGTTTGGACATATCCGAAAAACGAGGATTATCGCCCAAAACAGCGGCTTCACGTGCGACCCGTTCTTGCGCCTCTGGGTGGGAGGCAAGAAGGTAAAGCGCCCAGGCCAAGGCCGAAGCGCTGGTTTCGTGCCCCGCAAGGAAGAAGATCGCGACCTGATCGACCATTTCGGCCGGAGAAAATGACCTTCCCGTCTCCGGATCGGAGGTTGTCATGATCTTGGTGGCAAGATCGTCAGGTGCCGATCCGTCTTCGATGCTTCGCATCCTCTCGTTGACCATATTCTTGATAAGGCGCCTGATCTCGGTGGCGGCGATTCGCGAGCGACGCCGGTGAAACCTCGGCACCCAGCCAGGGACCGGTATGAACGCAGCGAGGTTCAGAATTGGTTGGCTGCGCTGAAAGTCCCTGAATTGCAGAAAGACGTCTTGCGCGATGTCATCCGAAATCGGCAGCGAAAAGAGTGTGCGGAAGATGACATCTGCGGCGACGTGACTTGCCTCGGCCTCGATCTCGACAGCGCCTTCCCGTCCTGCCAGTCGGCTGGCCGCCACATTTGCGGCAGCCAGCATCGCGGGAAAGGTGTCACGAAGTCGACCTCCTTCGAAGGCCGGATCAATTATGCGCCGTTGCCGCATCCAGACCTCGCCATTGGTAAGAAAAACTGAATTTCCCAACAAGGGTCGAAGGCCCTCCGCGATGCGGTTGGATTTTGGAAAGTCCATGGGGCGGACTTTGAGAACCTCGCGTATGAGGTCGGGTTGGTTGATCAGGTAAGATCTGAAGAAGGGCGTTCTGAATTCTGCCATCCACGCCCGGTACAACCTTGAGGGTTGCGCCGACAGAATATCCCTTCGAAACAGCCGAAAATGACGCCAGAGCGAGGCTGTGTCTGAGCGGGCAACGGGTTTGGGTGGTGTCATGCCGCCATAGATGTATAGGGCGAAGCCGCAACGTCAATCCGGCTTTTCGACGGTTGCCGCTCCGAGAACCGTTCTTCGAGGGTCTGGGGACCCGCCGTAATCTGAAAATAATCATAGTTGGCCGCATCATCGAATGCGCACAGGTATTGGAAATGAAGCCTGAAGAACCGCCAGCGCAGTTGCCGCCAACGTTCAGAGCTGAGGGTCTGCGTGAACGCCGCGGATATCACCAGTGGCCATTTTTGCTTTTCGGGAGCGACCCCGGTCACGGCAACAGGGTCACAGAGCGCAAATGTACACCCGTCGCCCGGGGCCGACACGTCCACCCAGCTCAGGCTCCCGGATTGCGAAAGATCGTGCAGGTCTGCCCGCAGCCGGTGTGCATTCGGCAGGAAGGACACCATTGGAATGACCTGCCCGATCGACAGGAACGACAACTTTGGCCCGGTACGAGGCACCCGGCCCTCGCGGATCAGGTCGGCGAGGATCGAGACGGCAAGATGTGCGCCCGATGAATGACCAACGACAAGAACTTCGTCGGTGTCGCCTCTAAGCGCCGTCGCGATCTGATGTTCAAATTGTCTCATACGCTCTTCCAACGCTGGCGGATTGGCACCTTTAAGCTGCGCGGAATAGGCAAAATCATGCATCAGGTAGTAGGCGTAAAGCCTGCGATCCAAGCTGCGGAACCGGCGTAGGAGCAGCACAATGATCGGCAGGGCAACAATCCACCCCGCACCCGGATAGATCAGGCGGGACGTCAGGGCCCCAGCGATCCAGGCGGCAGCGATCGCGACCAGTCCCTGAAGCAAGAGCATCCCGACCGGGTAGAGAGCGGCGATCACCGGCCCTTTGCGAAGCCACATCAATCGGCGCAAGGCACCGCTGGACAAATAAATCCAAGCCGTCCTGAGCATTTGCCAATAGGTTCCGGCAATCCCGGTCTCCATCGACTCTCGAACAATATCGGACCAGACGAGAACATCGAATTCGGTGCGTACAACCTTTCCGTCAATCCGGGCCTCGACATTCCAGCCATAGTTGCCGGCGCCGGTTCGCTGGCGGACGTCGATCTCGTAGCCAGAGATGTCTGCCTGATCCTCGCCTTCCTTGCGGTAGAGTTCGCGGTATCGGCGCGGCGGGAATGGATCGTAGCCAGGGATGTAAAAGACCCGCCGAGTTCTGACTTGTGCTGGGTTCGCCATTCATTGCCCCGTCGTCCGTTACGGACGAATACTAAACAGGTAATTGGGCAAAAATAAGCCTATCCGAGTCGGGCCAGCGCGGGAAAGGTTTCAAGCAACCAGTAGGAGAAGCTCGAAAACCCTCCGGTTAACATGAGCAGTCCAATTGTCCACAAGAGCAAGCCCATTACCTTCTCAATCCGTTCCATATGCTGCTTCATCCAGTTCATCAGTCCCGAAAGACGCGGAAAGAAGGCCGCAACCATGAGAAAAGGGATGCCCAGTCCAAGCGCGTAGACCGCAAGCAACGTCGTTCCGCGGGCAATGCTCGCCTCGGTCGCAGCCAGCGAAAGTATCGCCCCAAGCTGCGGCCCGATGCATGGCGTCCAGCCGAAGGCGAAGGCGAGGCCGAGCACGTAGGCGCCGAAAGCCGATCCGCCGCGGTCCCCAGCATCAAGTCGCGCTTCACGGTCCAGAAATGGAATCCGGTAAATACCGATAAAATGCGCGCCGAATATCATGACAACGATACCCGCCAGCGTTGAAAACACCTGCGAATTTTTCAGAAAAAAGGAACCGAATGCGGAAGCCGTGAATCCCAGAAACAGGAAAACCGTGGAGAGGCCCATAACGAAGAACAAGGCTGATACGATCGCACGGTTGTGCCGGCCGTCACCCCTTGACATCTCGGCCATGGAAATTCCGCTCATATAGGCGAGGTAAGGCGGAACAATTGGCAAAACGCACGGGCTGAGGAACGACAAAAGGCCAGCCAGCAACGCGACAAACATCGCGGGCAAGAGGCTTGCGTCAATTATCTCGATTCCAAACATCTTTCCCCAATATCGCGCTTATCGGCCCGCGTCACCACTCTGTCTCGTCACATGTTGGTGGACAAACTGCAACATGCGACCTACCCCTAGCCGTATGACATTCGACCATGATCTCGATGCACTCGGTCTGCTCTGCCCATTGCCAGTCCTGAAGGCACGCAAGCGACTCTCTGCGCTCGCAACCGGTCAGGTGATGCGGTTGCAAACCGACGATCCAGCGGCAGTGATCGATGTGCCCCATTTCTGCGCCGAATCCGGGCATGAACTTGTCCTGGTTGAATCCGACGGCCCTCAGCGAAATTTCTACATCCGCAAATCATAGCGCCGGACAATGCTGCCCGGCGCTATTTGAGTACAAATCGTCACGACTGCTAGCGCGCCAGTGACCACCAGCCCTTTTTCTTAGGCTTCTCTTCTTCGCTGCTTGCCATTGCCGGTTGTATTTCGGCTTCGGCTTCAGGTTTCGGCTTGGCACGCGATACCCGTTTGGGCGTCTCTGCCTTGACTTCGTCGGCCTTCGCATCTTCCGCCGTCACGGTCACACTCGCGGGCGCAGCCTCCTCTGCTGCAACCTTCTTCACGCTCGGCTTGCGGCTTCTTGGAGCCCGCTTTGGCTTTTCTGCCGGTGCGGTCTCCGTTTCCACCGCTGGCTCCGCCTCGACGACGGTCTCGGCTTCCGACGCTGCCTTCTTGGACCGTGAAGAACGTTTCCGAACGGGCGCCTTGCGCGCGGGCTTTTCCGCTGTTTCCGCGACTGGGACCAGGGCTTCACCGTCCGTGTCCGATTCTGTTGCGGCTTCGCTCGGCGCCACAGACTCGTCCTGAGACTGAGCCTGCGCATCCGACATATTGGAACCCTCTTGTTCGCGCCCCTCGCCACTTCCGTTCGAAGACTTACGCCGCCGCCGGCGTCTGCGCTTCTTCTTCGGCTGCTGCACGTCAGTCTCGGACGCGGCGTCCGCAATAGTGTCTTCTTCTGTTTCGTCCTCAACTTCCTCGTCAATGTCTTGCATCAGCAGGGCGTTGACGGACACGACAGGTGCGGACACCTCAGGCACGATCCGGGTCGCGGTCTTGAATTTCTCTACAGAGAAGTCAGGAGAGACAAGGAAAGGATCGGCCTCTACCCTGACCGACATGCCGTAGCGTGCTTCAATCTGCGCGATATGTTCGCGCTTGTTGTTCATCAGAAAATTCACGATTCCAACGGGCGCTTTCAGCAAAACCTCGCGGGAACGGCGGCGCGTGCCCTCCTCCTCGAGCTGGCGCAGGATATTCAGCGCAAGGTTGTCGTCTGAACGTACGAGCCCGGTCCCGTGACAATGATGACAAGGTGCAGTGGTCGCCTCGATCATACCCGGACGCAGGCGCTGGCGGCTCATCTCCAGAAGGCCAAATCCTGAAATGCGGCCGACCTGTATGCGCGCACGGTCCGTCTTCAGTTTTTCCTTGAACCGTTTTTCCACCGATGCGTTGTTACGGCGCTCTTCCATGTCGATGAAGTCAATGACGATCAGGCCGGCAAGGTCGCGGAGCCGCAACTGACGTGCAACCTCCTCCGCCGCCTCAAGGTTCGTCTTCAGCGCCGTTTCCTCGATGGACCCCTCTTTCGTGGCCCTGCCGGAGTTTACGTCGATGGCGACCAGCGCCTCGGTCACCCCGATCACGATATATCCGCCCGATTTCAACTGAACTGTCGGGTTGAACATCGAAGAAAGGTAGCTTTCCACCTGATACCGCGCGAAAAGCGGCATCTGCTCATGGTAGAATTTCACGTTCTTGGCATGGGACGGCATGATCATCTTCATGAAGTCTTTTGCCGTCCGGTATCCCCCCTCACCTTCAACAATGACCTCATCGATGTCCTTGTTGTAGAGATCACGGATCGAACGTTTGATCAGATCGCCTTCCTCGTAGATCTTGGCCGGTGCGATGCTCTTCAGCGTCAGCTCGCGGATCTGTTCCCACAGGCGCTGCAAGTATTCGTAATCGCGCTTGATCTCTGTCTTGGTGCGCTGGGACCCAGCAGTCCGGATGATAAGTCCGGCACCTTGCGGCACTTCAATCTCGTTTGCGATCTCCTTGAGTTTCTTGCGGTCTTGGGCATTGGTTATCTTGCGCGAAATGCCTCCACCCCGAGCCGTGTTCGGCATCAAGACGCAATAGCGGCCAGCCAAGGACAGGTAGGTTGTCAAGGCCGCACCCTTGTTTCCGCGCTCTTCCTTGACGACCTGGACCAGGAGAATCTGGCGGACTTTGACAACTTCCTGGATCTTGTATTTTCGTGGCCGAGGCTTGCGCGGCTGACGAATTTCCTCGGTCACATCTTCTTCGGCGACCGACTCGATTTCGTCCTTGGGGTCAGAGCCATTGGCTTCTGCCATGTCAGAGCCGTCATCACCGTGATCCTCTTCGACCTCGGCCTCCTCCTCCGAGGCTTCCGCTGCCATCGGAGTTTCTACCGGTGTCTCTTGCACGAAGAACGCCGGCGAAGTTCCCTCTTCCGGAGA
The DNA here is from genome assembly GCA_024642725.1 of Paracoccaceae bacterium. Lineage (GTDB taxonomy): Bacteria > Pseudomonadota > Alphaproteobacteria > Rhodobacterales > Rhodobacteraceae > JAHEAO01. The sequence goes on from JAHEAO010000026.1 coordinate 24,880, forward strand.
AATCTCGTCGTCATCAAGCTCAACGACATCCATTCCGGATATCGACGCCTCGGTTGAAACGACGGCATCCTCCGTTCCGGTCTTTTCGGCCCGGCTGCGAGACCGTCCGCGAGATCTGGTGCGCGACGAAGACTTGGACCTTTTTTCTTCCTCTTCCTCCTGCTCCTCGGCGTAGGCTCGCTCTTCGGCCAGCAAAGCCTCACGATCGGCGATCGGGATCTGGTAGTAATCAGGGTGAATTTCCGAAAAGGCCAGAAAACCATGACGGTTTCCGCCGTAATCGATAAAGGCCGCCTGCAAGGACGGCTCCACCCGGGTAACTTTTGCTAGATAGATATTGCCAGCAAGCTGGCGTTTGTTCTCGGATTCAAAATCGAACTCTTCAACCTTGTTTCCGTCAACCACGACCACCCGAGTCTCCTCGGCGTGGGTGGCATCGATAAGCATCTTCTTAGCCATATTATCTTTCTGCACCCTAACAGAGACCGCAGCCCTGGCGGGCGCAGTCTCAATAGGTTGTGTCTTGTTGTGGCAACATCCGGCGCGCCGACAGCATTCAGGACGACCGAATCGGACCCTGCTCTACGTGTCGTTAACTCTGCGCGCCTCATCGCGGTTCTTCTCCAGAGCGGTTGTCCGCCCCTATTCATGGCCCGGTTGCAATCCTGCATCTCGGACAAACTTCTGACCTTGCGGCCCTCTCGGACTGATCCAGCCTGTCGCGGCTTCAAACGCCTGCGATAATTCATGGATCAGCGAAACTCTTCCGGGTGCCCCGCGTGGGGGTGCAAACCCGTTCTGGCAACCATAGCGGTTAAGTTGCGCAAATTACAATGCCCAAGTTTTTCGGTTGGCAAGGCCAACGAACAAGTGCCGTCTAAATCCGCTTCGAAGCCGACACGCCAAGGTCATCCCCTTCGACGCCGCTCGGACCTGTCTACAAATAATCCGAGCGCTGCAGTGCGTATTTCGCCATCTTCTCGTTCAAAGTCCGGCGCGGCAGGCAGAGTTCTTCCATTACGGCCGCAATGGATCCCTTGTGTCGCCGCATGGTGTTGTCGATCAGCATTCTCTCGAACGCTTCGACATATTCCTTCAGAGGCTTGCCTTCGGTCGTCATTGAAGCCTCAAGGTCCTCGTCTTCCGCCATCAGCAACGAAGCAATTGAGCCTGACCCGCGCCGATTTTGTAACACGGCCCGTTCGGCGATATTGATTAGCTGCCGGATGTTTCCGGGCCATGGCGCCTGCAGCAATTGCGCGGCTTCCTGGGCGGAAACCACAGGGGCATCACATCCATATTCTTCTGAAAACTGCTCAGCAAAACGGGTGAACAGGATCAGGATGTCTTCGCCGCGCTGACGTAGTGGCGGTAGTGTTATTTTCATCGCCGCCAGACGATAGAACAAATCCGGTCGCAGCACATCTTCGCTGGTCTTGCCCTGTTCCTGCAGGTTTGAAATGGCAACAAGCCGCGTTTCCGCGGGGCTGCCCTGCTCATTGATCCACATCAGCAGCCGCGCCTGCAAAGGTTGGCTGAGCGCCTCTACGTCCTCTAGGACCAGCGTCCCGCCGCGGGCTTCTTCGACCAGCGGCAGAGCGCCACCATCTTCCACAGGACCAAACAGCTTGCGCCCAAGAGACTCTTCGTCGAAGGCCGCGCAGGAAACCAGCACGAACTTCTTACCAGCCTTCGCACCCACGGCGTGTAGAGCATGTGCGACCAGTGTCTTTCCGGTGCCGGTCTCACCATCGATAAGTACATGTCCATCTGCCTGACCAAGGTCCAAAATATCCTCGCGCAGACGCTCCATTACCGGAGAAGTGCCCACCAGCTTCTTCATCAGCGTAGTTCCGTCCGACAGTTCGCGGCGCAGCGCGCGATTATCGAGGGTCAATCGGCGGTTCAAAGTGGCCTTCTTTGCCAACTCGGTCATCTTGTCCGGGTTGAATGGCTTTTCTAGAAAATTGAAAGCCCCGATCCGCATCGCTTCCACCGCCATCGGGACATCGCCATGGCCGGTAATCATGATAACCGGCAAAGCGCTGTCGACACTCATCAGCTTCTTGAGAAACTGCATTCCGTCCATACCGGGCATCTTGATATCCGAGACCACGACGCCCGGATAATCCGTGCCGACGCTCTTGAGCGCATCTTCAGCACTCGCAAATGTCTCTGTTTCAAAACCCGAGAGGGCCAGCCACTGGCTGATCGACTGGCGCATGTCCTTCTCGTCGTCGACAATTGCGATTTTCATTGCACTGGCCATGGATCACTTCCTATTCGGCAGCTTCGACTTCTTTTTCCAATATGGGCAGCCTGACTTCAAATACTGCCCCCCCTGCACCGGCATTCCTAGCAGTAAGGCGCCCACCAAGGTCGTTTACAATCCCGGAGGAAATGGCAAGCCCCAAGCCAACACCATCCCCCGGAGCCTTGGTGGTGTAAAACGGCTCAAATAGATTGTCCAAATCTTCGATCCCGGGTCCGTTGTCCCGCACTGTGATGATCGCCGAATTCCCGGTCGACAAGAGGATCTCGATCGCCGGTTCCGGCACGGATTTCGTGGCATCAAGAGCATTTCGAAGCAGATTGATTATGACCTGTTCCAGCCTGACCCGGTCTGCCATGACCCGTACCGGGTGCTTCGGGACACTGCGGGTTACTCGAATATTGCCGCCCTTTAGCTGTGGCTCCATCATCGACAGTGCGGACGACAAAGACTCCCTGATATCAATGGGCTCGAAGGCATCGCCCCCCTTTCGGGCGTAACTTTTCAACTGCCGCGTTATAGCCCCCATCCGTTCGATAAGATCATCGATCCTCTGGAACGAAGACAAGGCCTCATCCGGTCGCTTCCGGTGAAGCAAGAGCTTCGCCCCCGCAAGGTAGGTTTTCATCGCGGCAAGGGGCTGGTTCAACTCGTGACTGACCGCCGCCGACATTTCACCCAAGGCCGCCAGTTTTGAGGATTGCGCAAGGGTCTGTTCCGCCACTTCAAGGCTCTTTTCCGCCCGTTCCCGTTCGGCAATTTCCCGCTGCAGGGCATCGTTCAACTGGCGAAGTTCCGCTGACTCTTGCTGGAAGAACATCGAGCGCGCCCGAGCGCGGCGACTGGTCAGATAGAACGCCGCCGCAAGTAACAGCGCGAATCCCATGATCTCTAGTGCCAGCACGCCGTTCACCCGCTCTCGAACCGAAGCGAATGTTGTGAACGATGTCATCCGCCAGCCACGAAACGGAATACGGGTTTCCGTATGCATGACGGCTTCGCCTTGCACATAGGCATCCGGCGGCAGAGCGGTCCAATCCGTGGTTGCCCGGATTGCCTTTTCGATCGCCGAAGGTGCTGACTGCACGGAAAGCGCCTCGTTCGGCTGCAACCCCCGCCAGCGCGGCTCGGTCGCCAGAATGATGATGCCTTCGCTGTCGGTAACAAACACCGCGTCAGAGATCCCGGCCCAGCTTTGCTCGAATTTTCGCAGATCGACCTCGACGACGATGACACCGATCAGCACCCCATTCCCGAGTATCTTTCGGCTGTAGTAGAAGTTGTAAGCGCCGCTTTCTGATCGAGAAATTGAGAACACGGTATCGGAAGCGCGCTGGGCGTCGATAAAGTAGGATTCAGTGCGCAGGTTTGCCCCGATCCGGTTGCGATCGGTTGCCCCCACGACCCTCCCGGTGTCATCAAGAAGCATCAGGCCCGCGGCCCCGATCTCTTGCACGTAGGAAATCAGGCGTTGTGATGATTGCGAAAAGTCATCGTAGGTAAGCGCATTGATCAGCTCCGGGTCGCGTGACAGAAGGAGCGGCACGACGGAGTTTCGCTGCAACTCTGAAAGAAGGTTCCCGGAATAAAGCGCTTGCCGCACCTCCGCGCGATTTCGCGTTGTATCGGTGAAGCGTTCCGTCAGCCACTGGTTCGTGAACCAGACCACGGCCATCCCCACGGCTGTAAGTCCCAATACGAAAACCCGGCCCCGCCATGACATGGCAGGGCGTGGAGCATCCGCTGATGAGTTGGGTCTTTGAACCATGGTCACAGACTACGCTTCAGTCGACCAAGCCTCAAGTAACGCTTCAGGCAAGTTCCAGCACAGATGCGAGTGCGCTGAAAAGCGCCGCTCCGTCGCTGCCGCCATGATTGATGTCCACGGCCCGCTCAGGATGGGGCATGAGCCCCAGAACCCGGCGGTTTTCACTCAGCACCCCCGCGATGTCGTCGGTCGAACCGTTGGGGTTATCCGTGTACCGAAACGCCACTCGGTCCTCGCCGATCAATCTCGCGACGAGTTCTGCATCGGCGGTGTAATTCCCGTCGTGATGGGCAATGGGAAAATGCACAACCTGGTCGCGATGATAGTTTCGGGTGAAGGCACTGTCTTCGGTGGCGACGCTCAGTCCGACAGTCTTGCAGACAAACTTGAGAACCGAGTTCCGCATAAGAACCCCAGGAAGCAACCTGGTTTCAGTTAACACCTGAAAACCGTTGCAAATGCCAATCACGTAACCGCCGCGATGGGCGTAATCCACCACCGCCCTGCAAATCGGCGATTGGGCCGCGATCGCACCGCAGCGCAGATAGTCCCCAAAAGAAAAGCCGCCGGGGATGCCGATCACATCAAGTCCCTGCGGCAGTTCGGTGTCCTTGTGCCAGATCATGCTGACCTTGGCACCGGTTCTCTCAAAGGCCACGGCCAGATCGCGGTCGCAGTTCGACCCCGGAAAGACGATCACCCCGGCCCGCATCAGGCGATCTCCACCTTGTAGCTTTCAATGACCGTATTGGCCAAGAGCTTGTCGCACATCTCGCGGACAGACGCTTCCGCCTTGGCTTTGTCGGTTTCGGCCAGTTCCAGCTCGATCACCTTGCCCTGACGCACCGAGTTCACGCCCAGAAATCCGAGTGATCCGAGTGCGTGGCGAACGGCTTCACCTTGCGGATCAAGAACGCCCTGCTTCAGCATGACTTGGACACGTGCCTTCATGTTTTCTTCCTTAAAATCTCAAGTGCTGGCGGGCGCCAGCGTCTTTCGGCCTCAGTTTATCAGCGTCGGCTTTGTTGTATGAGTGACATTGGTCGGCAACACGCCGAGGCGCCGCGCAACCTCTGTATAGGCATCCGTCAGATTGCCCAGATCACGCCGGAACACATCCTTATCCAGCTTCTGGCCGGTTTCGATATCCCACAACCGGCAGCTATCAGGGCTGATTTCATCAGCAACAACCAGGCGTACGAACTCTCCGTCCCAGATGCGTCCGATCTCGATCTTGAAATCGACCAACTTTATCCCGACACCAAACATCACACCCGACACGAAATCATTGACCCGCAGTGCCAAGGCCACGATGTCATCGAGATCCTGCTGGCTCGCCCAGCCGAAAGCGATAATGTATTCCTCCGGCACCAGCGGATCGCCCAAAGCGTCATCCTTGTAGGAAAACTCGACTATCGGTCGCGGTAAGGCTGTGCCTTCTTCCATGCCCAGACGTTTCGCCATCGAGCCTGCCGCAAAATTGCGCACGATGACTTCCAGCGGAATGATCTCGACCTGGCGGATCAACTGCTCTCGCATGTTGAGCCGCTTGATGAAATGGGTTGGAACGCCGATCGCATTCAGACCCGTCATGAAAAACTCCGAAAGGCGGTTGTTGAGCACACCCTTGCCTTCAATAGTCGCGCGTTTTTCCGCGTTGAACGCGGTCGCATCGTCCTTGAAATACTGGACAAGTGTTCCCGGCTCCGGGCCTTCGTACATGATCTTGGCCTTGCCTTCGTAGATCTTCTTGCGCCGTGCCATGTACTCTCCGATCCGCCAGGGCGCCGCCCGAAAGAAAACTGCGCCAATTGGCCGCTCGTATATGCGATGAAGTGACCTGCCGCAAGAACGGCTCTGCCCCTTGCGGCGACCGGCCTCACAGGGCATATCATGGACAACAACGTATCAGCCCGAAAGGACCGACATGACCACGTTCGAAGACCGCGAAAACGCGTTTGAAAACAAATTCGCCCATGATGCCGAAATGCAGTTCCGTGCAGAGGCACGTCGCGACCGTCTTCTGGGGCTTTGGGCGGCGAATCTCTTGGGCAAGACCGGCGACGAGGCTGAGGCTTATGCGAGGGCCGTCATCAAATCCGACCTCGAAGAGCCGGGGGACGAGGACGTTTTTCGCAAACTATCCGCCGATCTGGGCGACAAGGCAGATGAAGCAACGATCCGCAATCAGATGGCCGCGCTCTTGGCAAAAGCCAAGGCGCAATTGATGGATGAAATCTAAGCTGGTTTGAAGCCACAAAGACTGTAGGCGCGTTGTTCAGCCGGACGACGCGCCCTTTTATTTTCAAATTTAGCCGTTAACAGAAAATCCGGCCCGGCCTGATACCCCCGATTGAGTTCGAATGGGGGGCGATGATGCCGACAAGCACAACAAGAACACTCCACCGGCAGCGGATTGCAGTGATTGCAGGCCGCCAGGTCTTGGCATTGCTCGCTGTTTGCATCCTGATGTGGATCGCAAAGGATCGTATTGCCTCGATAGACTTGGTCGCAGTCAAGATCGCCGTTGAGGGTGTCGGCATCTGGCAATGGGCTGTTGCTGCCGCCGCGACCTACCTTAGTTTTCTCGCCGTCGGGCATTACGACGCCATCCTGCATGGTTTGCTCGGCACCGGCACGAATGTCTCAGCAGCTCGGCGAAGCGGGATCATCGCGATCGCGACCTCACAGTTTGCGGGATTTGGAGTGCTGACCGGGGCACTTGTCCGCTGGCGCCTGCTGCCGCATTTGTCGCTTTGGCAAACGACCCGGCTGTCACTTGCAGTATCGATGTCATTTCTTGCCGGTTGGGCCGTTTTCACCGCGTCGGTCGTCCTACTGGCTCCCGCCTCCGCTACGGGACTCACTGCGGTCGCATTGATTGTCACTCTGTGCTCGATCTGTCTTGTCGTTGCATCGCTTTGGCAGCCACCGCTCCTGCCCAAATTGCCGTCCGTCAAGTCCATGCTTTCAATCCTCACATTCGTCGCCATCGACACGTCTCTTGCGGGCTTTGCCCTATGGGTGCTGCTCCCCCCGGGCATGGATGTGGCGCCGTTGTTGCTGTTGCAGGGCTTCCTTTTGGCGCTCGGCGTCGGGTTGATTGGCGGAACCCCAGGTGGGATTGGTCCGTTCGAAGTGACGCTCCTTGCCGCCCTGCCAATGGTGCCGTCAGACCCACTTTTGGGTGCGGTTCTGGCATTCAGGCTGATTTATTACGCCATTCCCGCACTCATCGCTGCGGCCTGCGTGTTGAAAGGCGGCAGGCCAGACAGGCAGGTCTCAGACAACTGCTATCTGCCTCCAGCCAAAATCGGGATCACGTCTCCTGCCTTGGAAACCGCAATGTGGGAAGCTCCGCTGGCTGAAGCCGTCCTGTTGCGAAGGGGCGAGATCGGGCTGCTGAAGGCACCGGCGGGATCCTTGTCCATGGCGCTTGATACCGGTCAGTCTCTGGTTCTCTACCGCGAGGCTTTTGCGGGCCAACATCATCAGACCGACCGGATTGTAGCGGCAAAATCCATAGCCGATGCCCGCGGCTTGTCGCCGATACTTTACAAATGCCTGAACCGCGAAGCAGCAATCGCTCGCCGGAAGGGTTGGGCAGTTTTTCCCATCTCCCACGAAGCCCTACTTCGGCCCTCGTCCTTCGACGCTGCAGGACCTGGACGCCGCCAGCTTCGCCGGATGTTGCGCAAGGCGGAGGCCGCAGGGATCACCGTTTTCGCGGCGGGCAACGATCTGCCACTTGCCGAGATGTCGGCGATTTCCGCCGGATGGGTAACAAGGCACGGGCGGGAAAGAGGGGTCTTCGTCGGTCGGTTTGACCCTGACACACTACACGGCCAAAAGAATTTCCTAGCCTACTCTGGCCGGACGCTCGTGGCCTTCGCCACTTTCAATGAAGTGGCCGAGGAGTGGTCTCTTGATCTGATGCGCCAGTCTGACGCCGCAGCCAATGGCACGATGCATCTTCTGATCGTGCGCGCAATTTCCGCAGCTGCCGCCGCCGGAGTGCCAAGACTTTCGCTTGCTGCAGTTCCCCGCCATACCGCCTTTGAAGGCTGGCTTCCGACAAGATTTCAGACCCGGTTCAGTTCCGCGACGGGTGCCATCGGCCTTCATCGTTTCAAAGCCAGTTTCGACCCCGTCTGGAAACCGCTTTACGCCGCCGCCCCAACACGCTTTCAGCTATTGCTGGGATTGGTGGAAGTCGCGCGTACCATCAACAGCACGCGGCGTCATTGAACCTGCGGCCCAAGGAAATTTTCCGATTGGAGTTTACGTCACAAGCCATTCCATGGCATCAGCCGCATAACGTGGACCTGCAGACCCCAAGGTCCTGCCGCTGTAGCGAGAGGCTTATCGATGACCAATCTTTTTTCTGACCTGCTGGCCTCCCGCGACTGGCTCCTCGCCGATGGCGCGACCGGAACCACACTTTTCAACATGGGGCTTTCCTCCGGTGACGCCCCGGAGCTTTGGAATGTCGAACACCCGGATCGGATCGCAACACTTTACAAAGGGGCCGTCGATGCAGGAAGCGACTTGTTCCTGACCAACACATTCGGCGGCAACGCGTCCCGGCTTAAGCTCCACGGAGCCGAGAACCGGGTTCATGAGCTCAACCGAATCTCAGCAGAAATCGGCCGCGAAGTTGCCGATGCATCCGGGCGCAAGGTCGCTGTCGCAGGATCGATGGGCCCGACCGGTGAGATCATGGAGCCAATGGGCGCACTGACCTATGAGCGTGCCGTTGAGATGTTTCACGAACAGGCTGAAGGGCTGAAATCCGGTGGAGTCGACGTGCTATGGGTCGAAACCATTTCTGCAGCCGAGGAATACAAGGCCGCCGGCGAAGCTGCAAGGCTTGCAGGCATGCCATGGTGCGGAACGATGAGTTTCGACACAGCCGGTCGAACCATGATGGGCCTCACCTCCGCTGACATGGCAACGATGGTGGAAAAGCTGAGCCATCCGCCGCTTGCATTTGGTGCGAACTGCGGAGTCGGCGCATCTGACCTCTTGCGTACCGTTCTTGGTTTCGTCGCTCAGGGGACCGAACGCCCGATCATTGCAAAGGGCAACGCGGGTATCCCCAAGTATGTCGACGGTCACATTCACTACGACGGAACCCCTGAACTCATGGCGGATTACGCGGTATTGGCACGCGATTGCGGCGCCCGTATCATCGGTGGCTGCTGTGGAACCACGGCCGAACATCTGCGCCATATGCACGAAGGACTTGTCACGCGCCCGACCGGCCCCCGCCCTTCTCTCGACCAGATCACCAAGGCGCTGGGCGGGTTTTCCTCGGCCGGAGACGGCACCGGTGACGATGTACAACCCGCCCGCCCTGAACGTGGCCGCAGACGTCGACGCGACTGAAAACCGCCAATCAGAACAGCGAAAGCTGCCGCCCCCTGCCCGGCACAGAAAAGAGATCCCAGCGAAGCCGGGGCAGTTCATTGACCAACCCGAACCGGGCCGAAGCGACATCGTACCTTCGAGCGATGAGGGCCGCGTAATGTCCTTCGCCTTTCATCCTCTTGCCCCAGTCTGGTGAATAGTCCTTCCCGCCGTGCATCTCCCGAACCCGGGCCATGACGCGTCTGCCGCGATCGGGAAAGTGAGACTCCAGCCAATCCGCAAAGAGCGGCGCGACCTCAAGCGGTAGTCGCAACATGATCCAACTGGCGGCAATTGCGCCGTGGTCACGTGCAGCAGCAAGAATCGCCTCGAGTTCCGGGTCGGTCAGCGCTGGAATGACGGGTGCGACCGACACACGTACTTTGCACCCCGCTTCGGACAGTCGGCGGACAGTCTCCAGTCTCCGGGCCGGCGATGGCGCGCGCGGTTCCATCAACCTGCTCAAGACCGGATCAAGTGTCGTGATCGAGACCCCGATATGCGCCAATCCCGCCGCCGCCATCCGTCCCAGGATATCGGCGTCGCGTTCGATCAGCGTGCCCTTGGTCAGGACCGTGACCGGGTGATTGAATTCTTCCAGCACCTCAAGAACCTGCCGCATCACGCGGTGGCGCGCCTCGATCGGCTGGTAGGGATCGGTATTTGTACCGATGGCGATGGGGCGCGGTTCATAGCGCTCGGCCGATAGCTCCTTGCGCAGTACCTTCGCTGCATCGGGCCGGGCAATCAGACGGGTTTCGAAATCCAGCCCCGGCGACAGCCCCAGATAGGCATGCGTCGGACGGGCGAAACAATAGATGCAACCATGTTCGCAGCCCCTGTAGGGATTGATCGAACGGTCAAATGGAACGTCTGGCGAGGAATTTCTTGTTATGACGCTGCGCGGCCGTTCGATATTGACTTCGGTTCGCACAAGCGACGGGTCTTCTTCGATGTCCCAACCGTCATGCGCGACAACGCGGCGCGTGGGTTCGTACCGGCCGGAGTTGTTGGACCCTGCGGCTCTGGCTCGCAAGCGTTGACTTGGCCGTAAGGTCGATTCGGGATCCTGCATGGCATGAGACATAGAACATAAAGGGAACATTCCGCAAGCGCGGCGCTTGCTTGGTTCGGGGCGCATCTGTGCCTAGGTCGGTTGCAGAGCGGCCAATGTCGCAATCCGCCAAGTGGTTTGTTCACATTCCCCTCATTTAAGGACAATATTGTCGCGCCCAAGCGCCCGGGACGGAGAAGTGGAATGGCAGACGAAGACGACGAGATCATCCTGAGCGAACTGGATGACGATGAGCTTGTGCTTCAGATGCACGACGATCTCTACGACGGCCTGAAGGAAGAGATCGAAGAGGGCGTGCGTATCCTTCTTGAGCGTGGTTGGGAACCGTATGATGTTTTGACCAAGGCACTGGTTGCGGGCATGACAATCGTCGGCGCGGACTTCCGCGATGGCATTCTCTTCGTTCCCGAAGTGCTGCTTGCCGCCAACGCGATGAAGGGCGGCATGGCCATCCTGAAACCACTGCTGGCCGAAACAGGTGCCCCCAAGGTCGGCAAGATGGTAATCGGAACCGTCAAGGGCGACATTCATGACATCGGCAAGAACCTTGTCGGCATGATGATGGAAGGCGCCGGTTTCGAGGTCGTCGATCTAGGCATCAACAACGCGGTTGAGAAATACATTGACGCCCTTAAGACGGAAGATGCAGATATCCTTGGCATGTCCGCGCTGCTGACAACAACGATGCCCTACATGAAAGTCGTTATCGACACGATGGTTCAGATGGGAATTCGCGATGACTATATCATTCTCGTGGGCGGCGCCCCGTTGAATGAAGAATTCGGCAGGGCCATTGGCGCGGATGCCTACTGCCGCGACGCTGCCGTGGCGGTCGAGACGGCAAAAACCTTCATGGGACGCAAACATAACCAGATGTCTGGAAACTGATCGGCCCAGGCCAGCTATCTTAACGCTTAAGGGCCCGATCCCATCCATCGGGCCTTTTCTTTTGCCGGAACTCCACCCACATTGCTGGAATTGGAGGATATGATGCCAATCGAAAAAATGGGTCTCACACTTGTCATCGTCGTCAGTGCGGCGGCAGCGACACTCTGGATTGCTTCGCTCGTCGCCCCGTCACTGCAGGCAACCGGAAACGGCTGGCCGATCATCGTGCCAGCGATGATGATCGGATATGTCGCCTGGCGGCTAATCGGTGAACGGATCGGCAAGACCCGCGATGACCGTCTTGAGTAGCCCCGGCAAACAAGCCTCGACGTCCAGCACGGCTGGGACCGACTTCGGTCGGTTGGAACAGGTAAGAACAGCTCATCCGTCATGAAACTTGATGACGACCAACTGACCGAAGAAGGTGCCGAGATAACAGCCGGCGGGCGGATTCTACTGTTGGCCTGCGGTGCCCTGGCCCATGAAATCCTAGCCGTCAAGAAGGCGAACGGCTGGGATCACATGGACCTCACATGTCTGCCCGCCAAGTTGCATCTATATCCAGACCGCATCCCGAATGCCGTGGCCGAGGCGGTTGAAAAGCACCGCCAAGACTATAGTGATATCTTTGTCGTTTATGCCGACTGTGGAACCGGTGGGTTGCTGCAGGCAAAATGCGCCGAACTCGGAGTCGGAATGGTCGAAGGCCCGCACTGCTATTCCTTCTTCGAAGGCAACGAGGCCTTCGCCGCCCATCCCGATGAAATCACGGCCTTTTACCTGACCGATTTCCTGGTGAAACAGTTCGATGCCTTCGTCTGGAAACCGATGGGGTTGGACCGGCATCCGGAGCTTAGGGATATGTATTTTGGCAACTATACAAAGCTCGTCTATCAGGCTCAGACCGACAATCCGCTGCTCGATGCCAAAGCGGAAGACTGCGCGCGTCGCCTTGGACTTGACTACGAGCGCCGCTTCACCGGTTACGGTGATCTGGCGACCACGATGGCACGGCTGCGCTAGGTCTCGGTCGCCTTGGCCGCAATTGCCCGAATCCTCTGGACCATCGATCGCAGACCATTTGATCGTTGCGCCGACAGGTGGTCATTCAGGCCGAGGCGGGCAAGTTCCCTAGCGGCGTCGACCTTGAGAACGTCAGTCACCGTCAGCCCGGAATAAAGTGCGTGCAGAATTGCCACCAGTCCACGCACGATCATCGCGTCGCTATCACCCTTGAACGAGAACACCGCATCGGGCCCCTGCCCTTCGATCATCGGCGCAATCCAGACCTGGCTTGCGCAACCTTCGACTTTTGTTGCGGGAACCCGCAGGGCGTTCTCAAGCTCGGGCATGGACCTGCCCAATTCGATGACATGGCGATAGCGGTCTTCCCAGTCATCCAGAAATTCGAAGGTTTCGGCGATGTCTTCAAATGCTTCCGTGGCCATCAGGTGCTCCGCGTTGTTCCTCCTGACCTAAGCCCGCACTTGCGAAAGGTCCAGAGCTATGCCTTTTCAAGCGATCCGGTTTGGGTTACCCAATTGGAAGCCGGTGAAAAAAGGGGAGCGACGGTGCGGATACTGATCATGTTTGGCCTGTTGCTGTCACTCGCTGCATGCTCGGGGGATGGCGTCGGCTCTGCAAGCGGCCTTAACCCGTTCAACTGGTACAATGGTGGAACTCCGGAAACCTTGACGCCGAAAGGCGGCTACGTAACCGCGGCAAATGATTATCGCCCGCTCGCCGATCAACTGACGGACCTTTCCGTCGAACGGACCGCGTCGGGACTCGTGATCACTGCGACCGCCCTAATGCCAACCCAGGGCTGGTATTTTGCCGAACTCCTGCGCGTCAATGAAGACAACGCCACCGAAGCGATCTACGAGTTCCACGTATTGGACCCTTACGGCACAACCCGCGTTTCAACTCCCCGATCACGCGAAATTACGGCCGGCGCGTTTCTGAGTACGGACGAGGCGGCCGGCATCAGAACCATTCGCGTCGTTGCCGCACGCAACAGCCTGACAAAGAACCGCTAAATCCGTAAAAGCTCAGAGCGCAAAGACATCCACCGAATTTCCGCGCGCCACGAGACCGATTTTGCCCTCGCAAAGGCGCAGCGCGTCTTCCCCGAAAACTTCGCGCCGCCAGCCCGAGAGCGCCTGCAGATCCCGCATGCCCGCTGCAATGGCATCCAGATCAGCGGCAGATGCGATCAATTTCTGCGCGACTCCCGCATTTTCTGACTTAGCCTTCAGCAGAACCCGAAGCAGATCTGCAAGGGCCGGATTCACCTGCAGCTTGTCATTTACCGCGCTGGGCTTGGGATGGTCAGCGGGTGGACAGGCTAGCCCGGCTTTCACGGCCTCGAGGATGCCGTCGGCAATTTCGCCTTTGCGCGCCTCGCGCAGCAATAGTCTCGACCGACCGAGGTCCTGCAAGTTGGCCGGCTTCGTCGATGCCAGCTCCAATAAAGCGTCATCCTTGTAAACGCGCGTGCGCGGCACGTTGTGACTTCTGGCGTAGTCCTCTCTGAAGCGGGCCAGTTCGCGAACTAGCGCGAGGAACTTCCCCGAATTGGTGCGCGTCTTCACCCGTTCCCAAGCAACCTCAGGATGGACCACGTAAGTATCCGGGTTGGTCAGGATCTGGAGTTCTTCCTCGACCCACTTCTTGCGACCAGACTTCTCGATCTGTTTGGCCAGATGTGTATAGATCGTGCGCAAATGCGTAACATCGGCCAGTGCATAACTCATCTGGGCGTCACTCAGCGGCCGACGCGACCAGTCGGTAAAGCGAGAGGTCTTGTCAAGCGACTGCTTGGCGATCTTGCGCACCAGCGTTTCATAGCCGACCTGCTCTCCGAAGCCGCAAACCATCGCTGCAACCTGCGTATCGAACAAGGGTTGCGGGATCACGCCACCTTCGACAAAGAAAATCTCAAGATCCTGCCGGGCAGCATGAAACACCTTCACGACAGACGTGTCGCCCAAAAGTTCATAAAGCGGTTTCAGCGAAAGGCCGTCGACAAGAGGATCTACCACAACGGCGTCTTCGGGACGATCACCCGGCACGGCCAACTGAACCAGACAGAGCTTGGAATAATACGTCCGCTCGCGCAGGAATTCCGTGTCGACGGTAACAAATGGATGGTTTCGCGCATTCTGGCAGAACTCGGCCAGAGCCTCGGTCGTTTTTATCGTGATCATGTCGTCCGTTTCGTTTTTCTTTTTTCTTGGCCGCCCCGACCCGCCAACAGATAGGCAACTCGGACGCAAATGGAAAGTGTCAGAGTTCCAGCAGTCCTTTTTCCCCGGCGGCAAATCGTCGAAGCACAGCCGGATAAAGCAGATGCTCCCGCTGCAGGACACGTTCCGCCAGTGTTACCGGCGTATCTTTCGGGGCAATCGGGACCCTCGCACGACCCAAGACCGGGCCGCCATCCAGTTCCGCAGTCACCTCATGTACACTGCATCCGGCTTCGGTGTCGCCCGCCTCAAGCGCCCGCTCGTGCGTATGCAGGCCCTTGTATTTGGGCAGAAGTGACGGATGAATATTCAAGATGCGTCCGCGCCAACGCAGTATGAATTCCGGTGTCAGGATCCGCATGAACCCCGCAAGGCAGATGATGTCAGGCGATACCTTTTCCAGGGCATCGGTCAACGCCGCCTCAAAAGCCTGCCGGTCGGCACCGAACGGTCTGTGATCGACGACGGCTGTTGCGACCCCAAGTTTGCGGGCTTTCTCAAGCCCTCCTGCATCGGGAACGTTCGCCAGCACCAAGACCGCTTTCGCAGGGTGATCCCCGGCCAAGCTCTTGACCAGCGCGACCATGTTGGAGCCACCCCCAGAGATCAGGATTGCGACCCGCTTTTTCAACCAAGCGATCCGGTGTAGTTGACCCCTGTTCCCACGACCACTGTTCCAAGCCTGTGTACCGTCTCACCTGCGTCCGTCAGAAGTTCCGTCAGCGCCTCGGCCTTGCCCGCATCCACGACAAGAACCATGCCAATACCCGAATTGAAGGTCTTGAGCAGTTCTGCCTGTTGCAGACCGCCCACCTCGGCGAGCCATGCAAAGACCGGCGGCAGGTCCCATGCATCGAGACTAATGGCACATCCCAGACCATCGGGGACCACGCGCGGCAGATTCTCGGTCAGCCCGCCACCGGTGATATGGGCCAGGGCATGAACCCCCCCTGCCCTGACCGCTGCGAGCGCGGGACGGACGTAAAGCCGGGTTGGCGCAAGCATGGCCTCGCCAAGGGTTCCACCCCCAAACGGACTGGCGGCATCCCAGCCCAGACCCGACATCTCAACGACTTTTCGGACAAGCGAATAGCCGTTGGAATGCACACCATCCGAAGCAAGTCCCAGAAGGATATCACCTTCTTCAACTCCGGCAGGCAATTCCGCGCCTCGCTCCATCGCTCCAACAGCGAATCCGGCCAGATCGAAATCCCCGGAATGGTACATGCCGGGCATCTCTGCGGTTTCGCCGCCAATCAGCGCGCAACCCGAATTGCTGCACCCGGTCGCGATCCCCTCGATGATCCGGGTCGCTTCTTCGACATCCAACTTTCCGGTCGCAAAATAATCCAGAAAGAACAGCGGCTCGGCACCCTGGCAGACCAGGTCATTTACGCACATCGCAACCAGATCAATTCCGATTGTGTCGACAAGACCAGTATCTATCGCGATCCGCAGCTTGGTCCCGACGCCGTCCGTCGCTGCCACCAGAACCGGATCGACGTAGCCGGCAGCCTTCAGATCGAAAAGCGCGCCAAAACCACCAAGGCCGGACATCGTTCCTGCCCTTGCAGTCCGCTTGGCCGCAGGCTTGATCCTCTCGACCAGCGCGTTTCCAGCGTCGATGTCCACACCCGCCGCCGCGTAAGTCAAACCATTCT
>JAHEAO010000145.1 GCA_024642725.1 Paracoccaceae bacterium
ATTTTCAATGATATCTCCTCTCCCAACTCCTCTGAAATCAACGTTCGAAATGTCTCCGCGGACGCCCCGATACTATCATTGTTTTCGCGCAATCCGAGCATTACAATGGAAACCGCGAGATTGCCCGCCGATCTTTCTCCCCGCACCTGCCAAATATAACTGTCTTCGCTCACGAGACCTGTCTGCTGCTTTATCGCCTCGACATAAAGGCGTTTGACGAGATCTTCGACAAATATTATCTCGAGGCGCCGATCCAGCCTGTCCACGACGAAGAATGACGCCACCACAAGGGCGATTGCGACAGCGAAGGGCTTTTGCCATTGGCCATAGCCTTGGAGTCCGAAGGCCAAAACCGCAGCCGCCACAATTCCGAGAATGTTGGTGGCAAATAGCAGGAATGCGCCTCTCGCCATGGCGGCACCGCCACCTTGATGATGAAAATCAGACAACGCAATGGCTTGAGAGGAAACGGCACCATCACCAAGGGCAAGACCGATGCCGACGACAGACAGCGGTGGAACAAGTGCGACTGCGATCGCGACGCCAGCGATAGAATTGGCAATCCCGACCCGTGCATGGGCGAACGCGGCTGCCGCACCGGAGCAAAGTGCAACAAATAGATCCAGCGTCGAAGGGGCAGTTCGAGCCAATATCTCTGATCCAACGACACGCAAGCCGACTACGAGCGTGCAGGCAAAGGCAATTCCGATCACAAGGGCGATGCCCGAAACGACGGACACCATCGAATGAATAGCAAGTTTATGCGCACCGACGATCGCGGCAAATGAGAACCCAACGATAGGCGACATCAAGGGTGCGACAATCATGGCGCCAATGATAGCTGGCGCACTGTTGCTGAGAAGTCCAAACGTAGCGATGGCGGTTGCCATTCCAAGCATAAAATAGAAATTAAGGCTCGGAACTGAAGTTGTTTCGATCTGCTCGAAGACGAGCTCGCTATCTTTCGCCGCCTGTCGTTGAGCTTTGCTTTGCAGATGTTCAAAGCTGAGCTTGCCAGCCGTTTCATTTCGTTCTTTGTCCACAGGAATATACTCCTTATTCTGGAATGGATTCTGGCAACCTCAGAGCATCCATTCCAATGGAAGCCGCGAGACAAGACGCGCCGTGGCTCGCTTGACAAAGCTTGACTTCGGGTCGAATACGTATCTCAAGGTCTTGCCGTCAACGCTGTTCTCAAACCAGACCAGCGCATCGCTTTCATCCGTTTGGACGCGGTAAGCAAAGATTGGATTATCCAGTTGCTCGGAGAGCCTCTTAGCAATCGATGGGCTTTCGATCAGAAGTCCCATCTCAGTGTTGAGCCGTGCCGATCGGGGGTCAAGATTGTAGGACCCTATGAAGACTCGTAACCCGTCAAAGGCGAAGACCTTTGCGTGCAGTCCCGAAGCCGAGCCGGCGAGCATCTCTGGAAGACTGCGCTCGACATGTTCCTCACGCATAGCCTTGAGCTCGAAGAGTTCGACACCGCTTTTGATGAGCCCTTTGCGATAGCCCATATAAGCGGCGTGGACAGGCATTACGTCGGTGGCGTCAAGTGAGTTGGTCAGAATTCGCGTTCGAACACCGGTGCGTGCCAGTTTTTGCAGCAACTCGGCACCACGAGGCCCTGGAATGAAGTAGGCCGAAACAAGATCGAGTGACGTCTTGCATTCTGCCGCCACAGCAAGGAGCTTTTCAACGACGATCTGGTCGTCAGTTGCATGGCCCAGACCCTTGGACGGGTCATCAACTAAGAGCTTTCCCAGGCCCCACTCGAGAGGTACGTTCCGCGCTTGAAGCCGTCTGGCCAGCGCGTTTTCTTCTATCGCCCTCTGATAGCCCACACCGAGCGCGGTCTCGCGCGCTTCCTCGGCGGCTTTCGCGATCTCCTCGCCGGTGGCACTGGCCAATATGCGATTTGCAGCATAGGCCGAGCCGCTGTTCCAATAGGCATCGAAAGAGGCTGCGATGCTATTCACGATCGGTCCGACGGCGAGCGCGTCAACGTCGAAGTAGTGGGTGCCTTCTCCGTATTCGAAGTAGATGTCACCGATGTTGCGCCCGCCAACGAGAGAGATGACGCCATCTGCGGTCATCGACTTGTTGTGCATCCGACGGTTGAGGCGTTGGAAATCGAAGACGTATGAAAGCAGCTTTGGTTTCCGCAAGGTGAAGGGGTTGAAGATACGCACCTCAGCATTCGGCAGGCCATCCAGTTCAGCCAAGAGCGTATCCAGGCCCGGAATTCCATTGTCGTCAAGGAGGAGTCGTACGCGCACCCCTCGGTCAGCTGCTGTTCGCAACTCGTCAAGGAGCATCAGCCCTGTCGTATCATCCTGCCAAATGTAATACTGCGCATCGATCGTTGACGCGGCCTCCTGTGCAAGGACGGCCCTTGCAGTGAAGGCCGCCCGGCCATCTGTCAGCGGCATCACGCCAGTGAGCCCGGGGTGAAGTTGGACGGCCGGCCAGATTGCTTGCCCAAGTGGCCCGTTCCAATCTGGCGGAAGGCTTTTCCCAGGCTCTGCGAAGTTCTCGACAGGAAGCGGAAAGGCCATCCTGAGGCCACTAATGACCACGAAGACCACAAAGACTAGAGCGATTGCAGCAACGAGGATGTTCATCAGTCGTTTCATTTTTCCCTTTTAAAGAACTAGCGAAACACGATAGAGGCCAGCGTTCAGAAACCTCGCTTCGCATTGCTACTTGACCCGTTTGTGCACGACAAGCCTCTGATGCTACAAGTCATTTGGTGATCCGCCCCACGAACAAAGGGCCGCTAGAGCATAACTTTCTTGGGTCCTGCCAGAAAAATTTGCTTGAGGAG
>JAHEAO010000082.1 GCA_024642725.1 Paracoccaceae bacterium
TACCTGGCCTGGTTAGGTTAATCGCGGAAAGCGCATTCCCAACCGGACCCCCGGGCAAGAGGTGGCTGCCAAGCATTGGTGGAAGGACTCCAATGGGACTCTCGAAAACGATCTGGGCGAAACCGTCCGACTATTTGAACCACACCCAGCCGCAGGCTCCGGTTCTGTTTTTTGCACCTGCGGTGCTACAGGCCACTGCGCGGAAATTTATCGAAGGGTTTCCCGGACTTGTCACCTATGCGGTGAAGTCGAACCCGAGCGAAGAAGTCCTGTCGAACCTGGCCACCGCCGGGATCCGGGGGTTCGATGTCGCTTCGCCTTTCGAGATGGACCTGATCGCGCGTCTGGCCCCCGGTGCGGCCATGCATTACAACAACCCGGTCCGTTCGCGTGAGGAAATCCTTCACGCGGTGCGTCTGGGCGTGAAATCCTATTCGGTGGACAGCCATTCGGAGCTGTCGAAACTGGCCGAGCTGGTCCCGACGGTCGGCGTCGAGATTTCGGTGCGCTTCAAGCTGCCGGTCAACGGTGCCGCCTATAACTTCGGTGCCAAGTTCGGCGCGACCGCCGAGAAGGCGAGCGAGCTTCTGGCGCGCGTGGCCGAACTGGGATTCATCCCGTCGCTGACCTTCCACCCCGGCACCCAGTGCACCGATCCGATGGCATGGGACAGTTATATCCGCATGGCCGCCGAGATCGCCACCAATGCCGGCGTGAAGATTGCGCGCCTGAACGTGGGTGGCGGTTTCCCCGGCCACCGGCTGATGGAGGTCGCCCCGCAGATCGATGAGATCTTTGCCGTGATCGACGCCGCCACAACCGAGGCGTTCGGCGATGATCGCCCCGCCCTTGTCTGCGAGCCGGGCCGCGGGCTGGTGTCGGAATGCTATGCATTTGCTGCACGCGTCAAGGCGATCCGCGACGAGGAGCATGTCTTCATGAATGACGGCATGTACGGCGCGCTGGCTGAAATGCCGCTGATCGGCAATATCGACCGGATGGAAGTCCGGTCACCCGAGGGCGTCGTGCGCAACGGTGAACTGGTGGGCCGTATCGTCTTTGGCCCGACGTGTGACAGCGTTGACCGGTTGCCGGGCGATGTCATGCTGCCGTCTGACATGGTCGAGGGCGATTTCGTGCTGTTCTACGGCATGGGCGCCTATTCCACGGTCACCATGACGCGGTTCAACGGTTTCGGTCAGATCGGCACGGAAACAGTCTGTTCGCTGGCCCGTTAATCACCCGACCGTGGCTGGACTCAGGCCACAACCCAATTAAACTCGCCTCTGGCCCACCGGGTCCGGAGGCGATTTCTTTTCTGGCCGGCGGGAGGTCCGATTTTGGCCTTAAAGCGGTCGTTAGATGATCCGTGGCACAATCGGGGGTGATGTTCGGACTAGCGAAGTGGTGAGCGGTGCGATTCGGTGAACGAATAAGGGGCTGGATGCGGCTTGGGCCGCGGGTGCAGACCACAACCGCGCCGCATCGGCGCGAGCGGATAGACCATATCGTCATTCTCGACGGCACGATGTCGTCGCTGGCGCCCGGGCAGGAAACCAACGCGGGCATGACATATCGTTTGCTTCGTGAGGTTGCGGGTCGGACGCACGCCTCGTTGCGCTATGAAGAAGGCGTCCAGTTCCTGCGCTGGCGCGATGCGCTGGATGTCATCGAAGGCCGCGGCATCGACCGGCAGATCCGGCGCGCCTATGGTTTCATCGCGTCGCGCTATCGGCCCGGAGACCGAATTTTCCTGTTCGGCTATTCACGCGGAGCCTATGCCGTGCGCTCTCTGGCCGGGCTGATCGACATGATCGGGCTGGTCAAGGCCCAACACGCGACGGTGCGCAATATCAGGCTGGCCTACCGGCATTACGAACGTGACCCCAGCAGCAAGGCGGCTGCGGCCTTTGCCTCGGGTTTTTGCCACGAGGCGGTGCACATCGAGATGATAGGGGTCTGGGACACCGTCAAGGCGCTGGGCATTCGGCTGCCGATCCTGTGGCGCTATTCCAAGGTGGAACACGCGTTCCACAATCATACGCTGGGCCCGTCGGTCAGGCATGGCTTTCACGCGCTGGCCCGGGATGAAACCCGGATGGCCTATGAACCGGTGCTGTGGCAGTCCGCCGGCGCAGCGGAAGGCGCGCTGGAACAGGTCTGGTTCCGTGGCACCCACGGCGATGTCGGCGGCCATCTGGGGGGCTATGAGCCCGCGCGGAAACTGTCGAATATCCCGTTGGTCTGGATGTTGGAGAAGGCCGAAGGCTGCGGCATCGAACTGCCTGCCGGATGGCGGAGCCGGTTTGAGCAGGATGCAGACGCGCCGTCCATTGGGACGATGCGGGGCTGGGGCAAGATGTTCCTGTTCCGCAAGCGGCGGCCGGTGGGGGCCGACCCGTCGGAAAGCATACATCCGTCCGCGCAAAAGCCAGTGCAGCGCTGGTCCTTTCCGGCGCTGCCCTACCGGACCTGAGCGGCCGAGCACGGTTGCGCGCGGGTTGATCGCAACGCACTCAGTTCTAGACTCGGTTACTGGCGGTAATTATCAACGATCCGTGGACCCCGCCGATGGGCGGGCGTCGAAGACAAACCTAGACTTAGGAGAATGCAAATGGCGACAGCAGGTTCGAAAGAAACCGAAGAGCTGAAGGCGCAGATCAAGACCCTGAGCGATGATGTTGGCGTCTTGACCAAAATGCTGAAGGAGCTTGCCGAAAGTACCGCAAGCGATCTGGGTGAAGATGTCAGGGCGAAGGTCGAGGAAATGGCCGAGCGCACGGGCAAGCTGAAGCGCGATGCATCGGCAAAGGCGCGCGCGGAAGCCGACTCGATCGTCCGGCACATTTCCGAAAAGCCGGTGCAATCGGCGCTTATCGCGTTGCTGGTCGGTATCATATTCGGCGCGATGACACGTCGGTGACAGGGCTTGGCACGATGTTCCTGACGTTTGCCAAACTCGCCGGTTCGGCCGGGGTGTCGCAGCTGACGGATGTCCGGCGGCGGGCGGTCAAAGGGCTTGTGGCGGGGGTGGTCATCTGGACGGCCGTGGTGCTTGCGCTGGGCTTTGCTCTGGCGTCGGGTGCGGTCTGGATGTCGCAGTTCATGAGTTTTGCCGCGGCGCTTCTGGTCATAGCCGGGGCTTTGGTCGCGCTGGCGTTGATCGTCTACCTCATTGCGCTGCGCCCGCCGCGCCGGACCCAACCCGACATCAAGGCCGCGCTGAGCGAGGCCGAAAGCGCGTTGGCCCGGACCGACCCGATGACGATGGTGCTGACGGCCGTCGTTCTGGGATTCCTGGTCGGACGGAGGGGTCGGAAATAATGTCTGCCGACAAAGGGCCTTTGCCAGCAGAGAGCGCGGGCAATGACAGCCCGATCGACCGGTTTGTGCTGCTTGGCCTGGTCGGCCTGCTGTTGCTGCTTGCCTATAAGTTGCTGCACCCGGTGTTTGCCGCGATCCTGTGGGGCGGTCTTCTGGCGATCATTTGCGCGCATCCCTATGAGCGTCTGGTGTCCAGAATCGGCGGCAGGCGTCTCGTCTCTGATGTGGTCTTCAGTTTCCTGCTGGTGTTGCTGCTCCTGATCCCTGTCCTGCTTTTCGCTTGGGAAGTGACGGCGAGGCTGCCCGTCATCATCGCCTATTTCAAGGACCTCAACACCAGTGCGTCACCCCAATTGCCGGCATGGCTGCGGGATATTCCCCTGTTGGGCCAGATGTTCGCAGATGGATGGGAAAATGCCTCTGGAGATCTGCCGGGCCTCGCCAAGCAACTTGCCGGCCACGCAGGAGGGGTCGCGGTGTGGCTTTTCGAGCGGATCGGTTCGCTGGGAGCCTTCGTTCTGGAATTCGTCCTTGGTATCGTGATCTCGATCTTCCTCCTGCACAATCGCTTTGCGATACGGTCGTTCCTGTCCCGGTTTTTTGCCCGTGTGGGAGGCGAATTCGCCAATGACATCGTGCTGGGGGCGTTTGATACAACCCGTCAGGCCTTTGCGGGCGTCATCGCGGCGGCCTTTGCCCAGACGTTTCTTTCGGCGCTGGCGCTGATTGTGGCTGGCGTGCCGGGCGTGCCGATACTGGCCGTGTTGACATTCATCTTGGCGCTCATCCAGGTCGGACCGCTGGTTGTTCTGATCATTGCATCCGGTCTGCTGCTGTCGGATGGCGACTACACGACAACGTTCTTCCTGGCGGTCTGGTTTCTGGGCATCGTCATGTCCGTCGACAACCTCATCCGCCCCTATTTCACCAGTCACGGGACCGGGTTGCCGTGGATCCTTGCGTTTCTCGGTACGATCGGGGGCCTTTTTTCCTGGGGGCTGATTGGCGTTTTCGTGGGACCCGTGCTTGCATCGGTCTTGCTTCGGATTCTCGTAAACTGGGTCGAAGTGGCTGACGAAAACGATGGAATCCACGAAAACTGAAACCCGGTCGGTTGGGCGTCAGCCGGCCTTCATGATGATGCAGGTGGTCGAGCCGGTCGCGTAAAGCTTGCCGTCCGCGACCCCCCGGATCTCACCGTTGGCCACACCGGTGGAGCGGCCGGAATGCTGGATCGTTGCCACCGCCTCGACCTCGGTCCCAAGCGGAATGGGACGGGTGATGTTCACCTTGTATTCGAGCGTTGTATAGACGCTGCCCTTGGGCACGGTCGTCATGACCGCGCAGCCGAGCGCACTGTCGAGCAGCGTGCCGTACCAGCCGCCGTGCACGACCTTCATCGGGTTGCAATGGAAGAATTCTGGTGTTCCCCGGAACGTGACGCGGCCTTCGGCGACTTCGTGCACGCCGATGTTCATCAGCCCCGCGATGGGCGGGCCGGCAATTTCACCGTCGCGCACGGCTTTCATGTAGTCGAGCCCCGAC
The DNA here is from genome assembly GCA_024642725.1 of Paracoccaceae bacterium. GTDB lineage: Bacteria > Pseudomonadota > Alphaproteobacteria > Rhodobacterales > Rhodobacteraceae > JAHEAO01. The sequence continues at coordinate 4,870 of JAHEAO010000082.1, forward strand.
ATCGACAGGATCAGGCCGACGGGGGGCAGGTCTTCGGGAGTTTTAGCGGCATAGGCTTTGGACATCGAACCCACCTTTCGGCGCGGACCGTAGACCGCGCCGGATCGGTGTTCAATGCCCGGTCAGGCGACTTTCTGCAGCGTCACCTGTGGCGCGATGCCAAGCGCGCGGGCGACCTCGCGGGTCAGTTCCGGCTTGTTCAGCGTGTAGAAATGCAGGTCTTCCACGCCGCCCTCGATCAGGTCCGAGCAAAGCTCTGTGCAGACGGCGGTTGCCAGAAGATCGTGGCGGTCGTCGCGGATGGCGGCGGTGAAGGCCTCATCAAGCCAGGCCGGGGGGGTGGCACCGCAGCGGGCTGCGAATTTCTGCACGCCGGTCCAGTTTTCGATCGGCAGGATGCCGGGGATGATCGGCGCGGTGATGCCGGCGTCGGCGCAGCGGTCGCGGAAGCGGAAGAACGTATCGGCCTCGAAGAAGAACTGGGTAATGGCGCTGGAGGCGCCGGCATCGATCTTGCGCTTGAGCCAGTCGATATCGGCCTGATCATTCGCGGCATCGGGGTGGCGGTCGGGGTAGGCGCCGACGCGGATCGTGAACTTGCCGGTTTTCGCCAGCGCTTCGATCAGTTCGGGAGCGCTGGCGAAGCCGTCGGCTCTGGGAGTAAACCGGGATTGGCCTTGGGGGGCATCGCCACGGAGGGCTACAATCTCGGTGACGCCGACCTCGGCATAGGATTGGGCTATGGCGAGGGTTTCCTCGCGGCTGGCGTCGACGCAGGTCAGGTGCGCGGCAACCTTCAGCCCGTAGTTCCGGTGAATGGTTTCGACGGCCTCATGGGTCAGTTTGCGGGTGGTTCCGCCAGCGCCGTAGGTGACCGAAACGAAGTTCGGATCGAGCGGCGCCAGAGTGTTGACCGTATTCCAGAGCCGGAACGATGCGTCGAGCGACTTGGGCGGGAAGAATTCGAAGGAAAGGCGAGGTGCGGGCATGATTGGGAGATCCTTGTCTGTTGTCCTCTTGTTTCACGCCCGGTGATGTGAGACAAATTCATAGTTTTCATTAAGATCATGAGCCAGACCGCAATGTACATCGAATTCAGGCATCTTCGCACCATCAAGGCGATCCATGAGGCGGGGGGGCTGGCGCGGGCGGCAGAGACCATGAACATCACCCAGTCGGCGCTGTCGCATCAGGTCAAGGGGCTCGAGGATCAGGTCGGGGTGGAATTGTTCGCCCGGCGGTCGAAGCCGCTGAAACTGTCGGCGGCGGGGCATAAGCTGTTGCGGCTGGCAGAGCGGATCCTGCCGGAGATGGAGGCGCTGGAGGAGGAATTCCGCAGCCTCACGTCGGGGCGCTCGGGGCGGCTGCATATCGCCATTGAGTGCCACGCCTGTTTCGAATGGCTGTTCCCGGTGCTGGAAAAATTCCGCAAGGCATGGCCGGATGTCGATGTGGATATTCGCGCGGGCCTCGCCTTTGATGCGCTCAATGCATTGCAGCGCGAAGAGGTTGATCTGGTGATTTCGTCGGATCCGGAAAAGCTGGATGGTGTGGATTTCTCACCGCTCTTCGACTATTCGCCGGTCTTTGTCGCCGCTGCCGGCCATCCGCTTGCGGCAAGGGAGTGGATCGAGGCCGAGGATTTCCGCGACGAGGTGCTTATCGCCTATCCGGTCGACCGCTCGCGGCTGGATGTGTTCCAGATGCTGCTGATGCCCGCCAAGGTCGAACCGCGGACGATCCGGCGGGTCGAACTGACGGCGGTGATCCTGCTGCTGGTCGCCTCGAACCGGGGGGTGACGGTGCTGCCCGATTGGGTTCTGCGCGAAGTGAAGGTCAGTTCCGACTATGTGACGCGGCCGCTGTTGTCGAAGGCCGGGGTTACGAGACGAATGTATGCCGCGACCCGCAGCGATGATACGACCAAGCCCTTCATGTCGCATCTGATCCGGCTGGCGCGCGCCGAACCGGTGAAGTTGCAGCGCGGCTGAGGATTTGCGCCGTGCCTGCGGCACGTCGCGGTGCCCGCGCGGCCTGCGGCCGCTCGGGGAAGCCTCCGGCGGGGATATTTCCGGACAAATGATGCCGAGGCGCGCTATCGACTTGGCAAGGCCGGGTGGCGCGACTATACGCGCGGCTTGAACTTTGTCGGAGGCCGGACATGCAGGGCAGCGCAAATCTTAACGTGATGATCAAGGCCGCGCGTCTGGCGGGGCGGTCTCTGGTCAAGGATTTCCGCGAGGTCGAGAACCTGCAGGTTTCGATGAAGGGTGCGGGCGATTTCGTCAGCCGGGCAGACCTTGCCGCCGAGAAGATCATCCGCGACGAACTGATGGGCACGCGGCCGAACTACGGCTGGTGTGGCGAAGAGAGCGACGAGGTCGAGGGCACCGATCCGACGCGGCGCTGGATTGTCGATCCGCTGGACGGGACGACCAATTTCCTGCACGGGCTGCCGCATTGGGCCGTGTCCATCGCCCTGGAGTACAAGGGTGAGATTGTTGCCGGGGTGATCTTCGATCCCGCCAAGGACGAGATGTTCGTGGCCGAGAAGGGCCAGGGTGCCTGGCTGAATGAAAGCCGGTTGCGGGTGTCGGGGCGCAACAAGATGATCGAAGCCTGTTTCGCCACCGGCCTGCCGTTCGGTGGCCGCGCTGACCTGCCCGAGACGCTGCAGGACCTTGCCCGCGTGCTGCCGGTCTGTTCGGGCGTGCGGCGCTGGGGCGCGGCGGCGCTTGATCTGGCCTATGTCGCGGCGGGCCGCTACGACGGCTATTGGGAGCGCGGTCTGCATGCTTGGGACATCGCCGCCGGTATCGTCATCGCGCGCGAGGCCGGTGCATTGGTGGAGCCGATCACCAAGGGTGGCGACATCATGGCCGACGGTGAGCTGGTTTGCGCCAACGAGCCGCTGTTCGACCAGTTCGCCAAGGTGATCCGCGGCAACTGACGCGCATCAATTCCTCTGTCGTGCCGCAACTTCGCCAGATTCGGCACCTAGCCACGACAGAATGAAACAGGAATTTATCTCAATTTCTTCAGTCCGCCGCTTCCTCGCAGACGAGGCCGGGGCGGTCACCGTCGATTTCGTCGTGCTGACGGGCGCGATTGTCGGCTTGGGCATGGCTGTAACGGGGAGCGTGGCTTCGGGGGGAATATCCCTTGCCGATCTCACCTCGGACACGATTGCAGAGGTGGATGTGGGCTATTCGCCGGCCAGCGATGAAGAGCCGGTGACGGAGAGTTCCGACACGACCGAGACAGCGTCCAATAGTGATGCGCCGACGTCTCCACAACAACAACATCATCATCACGACGACGACGACTAGTCTGACGGGGTTGTGCTAGCCCCGATCCGACGGATGGTTGATGCCATCGGTCCAGGGCACCGCGCCCAGATCGCGCGGGTTCACGCCTTCGATGCAGGCGGCATTGACGCCGTATTCGTTCGGGTTTGAGCGGCGCTGGTGGTGGGTGTAGATGCCGCAGGTCCTGCAAAAATAGTGTTTCGCGGTTTTCGTGCCCCATTGGTAGAGCGTCAGGTTGTCCGCGCCTTTCACGATCCTGATTCCATCGAGCGGCGCGGTCAGCGCAATCGCTCCCCGGCGCGCGCAGAACGAGCAATCGCAGCGCCTTGCGCTGGCGAAGCCGTCGGACAGGGTGACGGCGAGTTCGACAGCGCCGCAATGGCAGGTCAGGCGGTGTGTCATCGGCGTTTCCTGACGATCGGGATGCGGCTGGCGGTGTAGTCGGCCTCCGGATGCGGCGGGTGCCCATGGGTGCGTTTCCAGAGCCCCGGCCCACCGCGCCGGACCCAGTAGGGAAGGGCCAGGACGAGGCCGATCACGAAACCACCGGCATGGGCCCAATAGGCGACGCCGCCCGAGCTGAGGTCGCTGCCGACGCTGGAAAACAGCTGTATCCCGAACCAGAGCGCCAGCATGAGCCAGGCCGGGACCGCGAAAACGCGAAAGAAGATGATGAAGATGACCAGCACATCGACCCGGGCCTTGGGGAACAGCAGCAGATAGCCGCCCATCACTCCGGCAATCGCGCCCGAGGCGCCGACCGTGGGGATCGTTGAATCCGGGTTCGCCATCAGCTGCGCGTAATCTGCGCCGACCCCGCAGGCGAGATAGAAAAGCAGGAATCCGACATGCCCCAGCGCATCCTCGAGGTTGTCGCCGAAAATCCAGAGAAACAGCATGTTGCCGCCCAGATGCATCAGCCCGCCATGCAGGAACATCGACGTCAGGAGCGTATGGTAGCTGTCCCCATCGGCCACACGGGCCGGGATCATCGCCCAGTCATTGAAAAACCCCATGAGCGCCGCTTCGTCTGCGAAATAGGGCCACGAGGCCGCGAAGGCGAGAACGTTCGCAATGATAAGCGCATAGGTCACGTAGGGCGTGCGCAGCGAGGGGTTATGATCGCGGATCGGGAACATTTTCGAAGGCTTGCAGCAGCTTGGGCGGTCGGTCAAGGGGAACCGGTTCGGGCGCGCACATTCGCGCGAGGCCACAGGCCGACGCTTGACAGATGACGGCAGCGGATCAGAGTTGCGGCATGCGTTATCTGGGCTTCATATTGTTTTTATTGCTGCCAGCGGTCGTTCTGGCGCAGGACTGTCCGGCGACCGCGGACCGGTCCGAGGAGTCAGAACAGGTTCTCAAGCTGATCCGCGCGGCCCCCGACGAGGCCTCTGCCCGGCTGCTGACCGATGATTTGTGGCGCATCTGGGCGACGGCCCCGGACGCGAAGGCGCAAGAGATGCTGGATCGCGGCATGCAGCGTCGCGAGGCCTATGATTTTGAAGCCGCCATTGCCGCCTTTGACGAACTGGTGGCCTATTGCCCGGATTATGCCGAGGGCTACAATCAGCGCGCCTTCATCAATTTCCTGCGCGAGGATTACGCCCCGGCGCTGGAGGATCTGGAACAGGCGCTGGATCTGGCGCCCAAGCATGTTGCCGCGATGTCGGGGCAGGCGCTGACGCTGATGAGCCTTGGCAGGGTCGAGGCCGGTCAGTCGGTTCTGCGCGAGGCGCTGAAGCTGCACCCCTGGTTGCCCGAACGCCGGATGCTGATCGAGCCGCCGGGCGAGGAGCTTTGACCCCGCTGCGTGCTGCAGCTGTCCGGCCCAAGATCGAGGGCTGACCTCGTGCTCCTGATCCGCTCAGTATTGCGCAATCGATCCAAAACGTTATGACGATAGACGAGTGATCGGCCCGCAACGCGGGACCGGCGGCGCCGGATGCGGGCGTGATGGAATGGTAGACATACCAGACTTAAAATCTG
>JAHEAO010000027.1 GCA_024642725.1 Paracoccaceae bacterium
AGTGCCTCGGCGGTCACACTTGAGGCAGCGCAGGAATGGGCCAGCGAGGTCGCAGACGAAGAACAAAGCGCCGGGCATTCGAGTTAAGTCTTGCCAAAACATGAATTTTTGGTGACGCTCGAATTGTCTGGGGGACACACCGAGGAGGAGGGTGGTCATGGCGAGCCCTGAAGACGTTCTGGCGTATTGGCTGGATGAAATCGGAACAGAAGGCTGGTACCGCGGTGGAGAAGACCTGGATCGGCAGATAAGGGACCGTTTCGAAGCTAGCTGGAACGAGGCACGAGAAGGCGCCTACAGCCTTTGGTTGACCTATCCGACCGGGACGTTGGCTTATATTATCCTGACGGATCAATTTCCGCGTAACATGTTCCGCGGCTCGGCGCAGGCATTCGCTACCGATCGTGCCGCGCGTGCGGCCACCAAATCCGCTATAGCCAGAGGATGGGACCTGCGCATCGACGAACCGGCGCGGCAGTTCTTCTATCTGCCGCTCATGCATTCGGAAAACCTTTGTGATCAGGATCGTTGCGTCAGATTGATGCTGACGCGGATGCCGGCATCTGACAGCAGCAATCTCTTGCACGCGAAAGCGCACCGTGAAGTGATCAGGCGCTTCGGACGGTTCCCGTTCCGCAACGAGGCACTGTCGCGAGAGACCACCCAGCCCGAAGCTGCATTCATCAACGAAGGTGGCTACGGCGCTACGGTCGAGGCGCTGAAGGCAGCCTGAGGGTGCTAAAGCCATGCGCTGTCCGCAAGTCGGGGCTTCCGCAACGTCATTGGATTTTGCGCGACCTTCCTGTATGGCTGACGCCAAGATAGTTTAACGTTGAACAAATCTGATAGTGGAGGAGTGCCCATGGCTGCTAAGGCTTTTGACATCATCGTAATCGGTGCAGGTCCGGGCGGCTACGTTGCCGCGATCCGCGGTGCGCAGCTGGGCCTGAGCGTCGCAGTCGTCGAGCGCGAGAACCTTGGTGGAATTTGCCTGAACTGGGGCTGTATCCCGACGAAGGCGCTGCTCCGCTCTTCGGAAGTCTTTCACCTGATGCACCGCGCCAAGGAATTCGGCCTGAAGGCGGATAGTATCGGATATGACCTTGATGCTGTTGTGAAGCGTTCGCGCGGAGTTGCGGGCCAACTGTCAGGCGGCATCGGCCATCTGATGAAGAAGAACAAGATCACTGTCGTGATGGGCGAAGCGACGATCCCCGCCAAGGGTAAGGTGAGCGTCAAGACCGACAAGGGGACAGAAGACCTTACGGCCAAGAACATCGTTCTCGCCACAGGGGCACGTGCCCGCGAATTGCCGGGTCTGGAGGCTGACGGCGATCTGGTTTGGACCTACCGCCACGCGCTGCAGCCGCCGCGCATGCCCAAGAAGCTGCTGGTTATCGGGTCGGGTGCCATCGGCATCGAATTCGCCAGTTTCTATAATACGCTTGGCGCTGATACGACCGTCGTTGAGGTCATGGACCGGGTGTTGCCCGTAGAGGATGCAGAGATATCGGCTTTTGCGAAGAAGGCCTTTGTCAAGCAGGGCATGAAGATCATGGAAAAGGCAATGGTCAAGCAACTCGACCGCGGCAAGGGAAAGGTGACGGCGCATATCGAGATCGGCGGCAAAGTCGAAAAGCAGGAGTTCGATACGGTCATTTCCGCCGTCGGAATTGTAGGCAACGTCGAAAATCTGGGGCTAGAGGCGTTGGGCATCAAGATCGACCGCACCCATGTCGTGGTCGACGAATATTGCCGCACCGGTGTCGAGGGCTTGTTCGCCATCGGTGACATCGCCGGTGCGCCATGGCTTGCGCACAAGGCAAGCCATGAAGGCGTCATGGTGGCCGAATTAATCGCAGGCAAGCATCCCCATTCCGTGCGTCCCGAAGCGATCGCCGGTTGCACTTACTGCCACCCGCAGGTCGCGTCGGTCGGATATACCGAGGCAAAGGCGAAAGAACTCGGCTACAAGGTCAAGGTCGGCAAGTTCCCGTTTATCGGCAATGGCAAGGCGATCGCCTTGGGCGAGCCCGAGGGGATGATCAAGACCGTCTTCGACGAAAAGACCGGCGAGCTTCTGGGGGCACATATGGTAGGTGCAGAGGTAACCGAATTGATCCAGGGTTACGTCATAGGGCGTAGTCTCGAGACCACCGAGGAAGATCTCATGAATACCGTCTTCCCGCATCCGACCCTGTCAGAAATGATGCATGAAAGCGTGCTCGACGCCTATGGCAGGGCGATCCACTTCTAAGCGGAACGTCGGCACCCAGCTTTCAAGATTCAACGGATCCGGCCCGTTTGGGGCCGGTTGGGCGATTGTCGGTCAAGATTGTTTCGCCTAGCGCGTTACGCTGCCGCCAGCCGCGACCCAATCATGGAGACCACCAAGATTGTGAATGGTTTGATATCCCAACCTGTGCAGGACCTGCATGGCTGACTGGCTTCGGGCGCCAGAAGCGCAATAGACAGCAATCGGCTTGCCGGTCGAAAGCCCTTCCCTGCAGTCCGGATTGCGCGGATCGGCATGAAGAGGCACCATCATCAAGGGAATGTGGATCGCACCCTTGGCCTTTCCGGTCATTTGGACTTCGCCATGTTCGCGAACATCGATCAACGTCAGCGTGCCTTCTGCGACCATACGAACGGCTTCATCAGCGGGCAAGCCCGGCGCTGAACCGCCGCGGCCAAGAAATCCGAACATCTTTTCATCCTAAACTGAACGGGGCGTAAGGTGCCTCTGGCGGGAAAGTAGTATTCAAAAGAGTGAATGTGAAGTATCGGTAAAGAAAAATTGCGACGCGGCGATGCGTCGTGGCGCATCCACACCCGCTCAGCTAGAGCTAGCGAATGCATTCACCCGACCGCACGAATGTCCGACTTGTCCTTGTTATCTGGTTGGCAGGCTTGAGTGCTGCCGCCCAATTCGGGAAGATTGCGGTGCTGTATGATGTTCTGGACACCCGCTATGGCGGCGGAATCGGGTTGATGGTGTCGGTCGTGGGGCTTGTGGGCCTTGTCTTCGGCGCGACCGCCGGAATCTTCGTCCAGCAGATGGGGTTGCGGAAAGTGCTTGTCGGGGCGCTTGCCCTGGGCGCGCTGGTCTCGGCCCTCCAAAGCCTGGATCTGGCTTACTGGATGATGATGACGACCCGGGTTCTGGAAGGTTTCTCGCATCTTGCGATTGTCGTTGCAGGACCTGTCCTGATCGCCCAAGCGACGGCACAACGGCACTTGGGGGCTGCCATGTCGCTTTGGTCAAGCTTCTTTGGTGTTTCATTTGCGATCACTGCGTCGCTTGGGCTGATGCTGGCCAATGTCTTCGGGCCTCAAACACTCTTTATGGTTCATGCCGGGTCGATGACGGTTTTGTCTCTGATACTGGCAAACATGGTTTCCGTGGAATCGCCCACACCGTCGGTTTCCCTGGCACTGGGTGACCTGATTCAACGCCACATCAAGATTTACAGCTCGCCCCAAATCGCTGCTCCGGCCTTGGGCTTTGTCTTCTACACCTGCATGTACGTGGCGCTCCTTACACTGCTGCCGACACTCTTTTCAGGGGCAGAGCGGGTGCTGGTGGCCACCGCGATGCCGCTCGTCTCGATAGCCGTGTCGCTGGCACTGGGCGTCTGGCTGCTGTCGCGGTGGCCGGCCGTTGTAGTTGTGCAAATAGGTTTCGCGGTCACTGCACTGGCCACGGTTGCCCTTTGGATGACTTGGGGATCTGGCTTCGCCGGCTTGTGGGCATTGGCCCTGTCCGGCGGGACAGGTCTGGTTCAGGGGGCTTCCTTTGCCTCGATCCCGCAGCTTAACCACAGCCAACAGGACCGGACCATGGCAGCCGGGGCCATCGCCCAGCTGGGTAATCTTGGAACCACGACCGGGACGCCGATACTCGCCGCAATGACAGCCAACTGGGCAGTCGGCGGGGTTTTGCTGTTTGCCCTGCCTCTTGCCATCGGCGGTATCGCAACCGTCGGCTGGCTGCGGGCTCGTCGGCGTTTTGCATGAATTCATGACGAGTTCTCTTCAATCGGTCGGCACCGCTCACCCATCCCGGCCGACGACGCGGAACAGATCCACTGGATTATATGCATTCATCTCCAAAAGAATCTCCACGCAGTGGGCTTTATGCTTCTACAAGTCAGAGTGTTCCTGTAATGTTCTCACTTTTCGGTTGGAGACTCACCGCGTTTCAACTATCTCTTAATCGTTGAACGCCCGGGGGGCAGCATGGCCGAGCTAAAGAATATCGAGGTACGCGGCGCGCGCGAGCATAACCTCAAGAACATTGATGTGGATATTCCCCGGGATCAGCTGGTCGTGATCACCGGGCTGTCGGGTTCTGGAAAGTCGAGCCTTGCCTTCGATACGATCTACGCGGAGGGACAGCGGCGCTACGTCGAATCTCTGTCTGCCTATGCCAGACAGTTTCTCGACATGATGGAAAAGCCGGATGTGGATCACATCAGCGGCCTCTCGCCGGCAATTTCGATCGAGCAAAAGACTACGTCGAAGAACCCGCGATCCACCGTCGGCACGGTGACCGAGATTTATGACTACCTGCGGCTACTCTTCGCTCGCGTCGGCACGCCCTATAGCCCGGCGACCGGGTTGCCGATCGAGGCGCAGCAGGTTCAGGATATGGTCGACCGGGTCATGGCCATGGAAGAGGCGACGAGGGCCTATTTGCTGGCACCAATTGTACGCGACCGAAAAGGCGAATACCGCAAGGAGTTCATCGAGTTACGCAAGCAGGGGTTTCAGCGCGTCAAGGTGGACGGTGCTTTCTACGAGCTTGAGGACGCGCCGACGCTCGACAAGAAGTTCCGCCATGACATCGATGTGGTTGTCGACCGGATCGTTGTTCGCGAAGGGCTCGAAACGCGACTGGCGGATTCGTTCCGCACTGCGTTGGATCTCGCAGATGGCATAGCAATCCTTGAAACCGCCCCCGCCGAGGGCGATCCAGAACGCATAACCTTCAGCGAGAAATTCGCCTGTCCGGTTTCGGGCTTCACCATTCCGGAAATCGAACCACGGCTGTTCTCCTTCAACGCGCCTTTCGGTGCCTGCCCGGCCTGTGACGGGCTTGGCGTGGAGCTTTTCTTTGACGAACGACTGGTCGTCCCGGACGTGACGCTGAAGATTGCGGACGGGGCGCTGGCACCATGGCGAAAGGGGAAATCACCCTATTTCCTTCAGACCATCGAGGCACTGGCGAAACACTATGGCTTCAAGAAATCCAGCCCCTGGAAGGAGTTGCCAGAAAAAGTTCAACAGGTTTTCCTGTATGGGTCCGGAGACGAAGAAATCGAGTTCCGCTACGACGAGGGTGGCCGTGTCTATCAGGTAAAGCGCAATTTCGAAGGCGTAATCCCGAATATGGAGCGCCGGTATCGCGAGACGGATTCTGCCTGGATCCGCGAGGAATTCGAGCGCTATCAGAACAACCGCCCCTGCGGTACCTGCAATGGCTTTCGGTTGCGAGAGGAAGCGCTGGCCGTCAAGATCGGCGGTTTGCACGCGGGCGAGGTCGTTCAGATGTCGATCAAGGAAGCCTTCGCCTGGTGCGAGGCGGTTCCGGCACAGTTGACGGCGCAGAAGAACGAAATCGCCCGCGCGATTCTCAAGGAAATCCGGGAACGCCTTGGTTTCCTTAACAATGTTGGTCTCGAGTATCTGACCCTGTCGCGCAATGCGGGCACCTTGTCTGGCGGCGAAAGTCAGCGTATCAGACTTGCCAGCCAGATCGGCTCTGGCCTGACCGGCGTGCTCTATGTGCTGGACGAGCCATCAATCGGGCTGCATCAGCGCGACAACGACCGCCTGTTGGGGACGCTGAAGAACCTCCGCGACCAAGGCAATACGGTGATCGTGGTCGAGCATGACGAAGAGGCGATCCGTGAAGCAGACTACGTCTTCGATATCGGGCCGGGGGCCGGGGTGCATGGTGGCCAGATCGTGGCGCAGGGCACGCCCGCAGAAGTCATGGCAGATCCGGCTTCTGTCACGGGCCAGTATCTGAGCGGCGCGCGGGAAATTTCGGTGCCGCAGGATCGCCGCAAGGGAAACAAGAAAAATGTAACTGTGATAAAGGCTTCCGGGAACAACTTGAAGGAAGTAACGGCGGAATTTCCCTTAGGCAAGTTTGTATGTGTGACGGGTGTTTCTGGGGGAGGCAAATCGACACTGACGATCGAAACCCTGTTCAAGACCGCGAGCATGAGGCTCAATGGCGCTCGCCAGACGCCCGCCCCGTGCGAGACGATTCAGGGGCTGGAACATCTCGATAAGGTTATCGACATCGACCAACGGCCGATTGGCCGCACGCCTCGGTCAAACCCGGCGACATACACCGGTGCGTTTACACCGATCAGGGACTGGTTCGCGGGACTTCCTGAAGCAAAAGCAAGAGGTTACAAGCCGGGGCGGTTCTCGTTCAACGTCAAGGGCGGGCGATGCGAGGCATGCCAGGGCGACGGCGTCATCAAGATCGAGATGCACTTTCTGCCCGATGTCTATGTGACCTGCGAAACCTGCAAGGGCCACCGTTACAACCGCGAAACGCTGGAGATCAGGTTCAAGGGCAAAAGCATTGCCGATGTGCTGGATATGACGGTTGAGGACGCGCAGGAGTTCTTCAAAGCGGTGCCTTCGATCCGTGAGAAAATGGATGCGTTGATGCAGGTGGGGCTGGGCTACATCAAGGTCGGCCAGCAGGCGACGACGCTGTCGGGGGGGGAGGCGCAGAGAGTCAAGTTGTCGAAGGAACTGGCGCGGCGGTCGACCGGGCGAACTTTGTACATTTTGGACGAACCGACCACAGGCCTGCATTTTGAAGACGTGCGCAAGCTATTGGAAGTTCTGCATGAGCTTGTCGATCAGGGAAATACGGTGATCGTGATCGAACATAACCTCGACGTCATAAAGACGGCGGACTGGATCATCGATATTGGGCCGGAAGGCGGTGATGGCGGCGGTGAGATCGTCGCGGTCGGCACGCCGGAAGACGTGGCGGTGGTGGCGCGCAGCCACACCGGGCGTTATCTCAAGCCGATGCTGGACAAACGGAAAGTCGCCGCCGAATGATCGGATTGTCGATTTAGATCAACATGTTGCGACTGTACTGTCCATTGAGTACAGGTGGCTATGCGTCGATCTCAATCCAGATCGGGACATGGTCGGATGGTTTATCCAAGGCGCGGACATGCTTGTCCGTCTGACAGTCTTGCAGCAGGTCGGCGCATTGCGGCGTCAGCAGAAAATGGTCAATGCGGATACCGTCGTTTCGCTGCCATGCTCCGGCCTGATAATCCCAAAATGTATATAGTTCATCGGCCTGGGACCGGGCGCGCAGCGCGTCTGTAAAGCCGAGGTTGAGGATACGGCGGAACGCGGCGCGGGAGGCTGGCAGGCCGAGCGCATCTTCACGCCAGGCCTCGGGGCGGGCGGCGTCCTGATCTTGCGGTATGATGTTGTAATCACCCGCCATCAGAGCCGGTTCTTCCAGGGATAACAATTCCTTGGCGCGTTCTCTTAATCTTTCCATCCAGGCCAGTTTGTAGTCGTATTTCGGCCCCGGGGCCGGGTTGCCGTTGGGCAGGTAGAGGCCGCAGACGCGAATCGCGGTCTTGCCGACAACGGTCGCTTCGATCCAGCGCGCCTGTTCGTCTTCATCGTCTCCGGGCAGTCCGCGGGTCACATCTTCGAGCGGCAGTTTGGACAGGATCGCCACGCCGTTGAAGCTTTTTTGTCCATGCGTTTCAACGTTGTACCCGCGATCTTCAAAAAGCTCGCGCGGGAAGTTTTCGTCGATCGACTTGATTTCCTGCAACAGGACCACATCGGGATTGGCCTCGTCCAGCCATGCCGGAAGCGCCTCTGCGCGGGCCTTGATACCGTTGATGTTGAAGCTGGCGATTTTCATGGCGGTCCGATGATTGGTTGCTGTCAGGTTAAGGATGCGGGTGCGTGGTGCAATGGCAGAATTGTACGACTGGTTTTGTAAGGTCTGTACGCCCTTGTGCCACCGCTTTTGTACGGAACCGTTATTTTCCGGCGATGGCGGTTCCCGCGGCATAGGCCGAAGACCAGGCCCATTGAAAATTGTAACCGCCGAGCCAGCCGGTGACATCGACGACCTCGCCGATGAAGTAGAGACCGGGGACGGCCTTCGCCGCCATGGTTCTGGAATCGAGCGCTTCGGTGGCGACGCCGCCCAAGGTGACTTCGGCGGTGCGGTAGCCTTCGGTGCCGATCGGGGTCAATTGCCAGCCGGTCAGCCGGTCGGCAAGGGCGCGCAATGCGGTGTCGGACTGATCGGCGAGATTGCCGACTATCTTCCAGTGATCCGACAGAGCCACGGCCAGGCGACCGGGCAGCAGTTCGGCCAAGACTGTCGAGAGGTTCCTGCGGCCTGCCTCGGCGCGTTTGGCGCGCAGGGTTGCGAACACATCCTGATCGGGCAGCAGGTTGATCGAAATCGCATCGCCTTCGCGCCAGTAGCTGGAGATTTGCAGGATCGCCGGACCGGAAAGCCCGCGATGGGTGAAAAGCAGCGCCTCGTCAAAGCGCGTGCCGTTGCAGGTGACGGAGGCGGGCAGGGCGACACCTGCCAGTGGCCTGATCAGCGCAAGGTCGGAGTCGCCAAAGGTCAGCGGCACAAGGCCGGGCCGGGTCTCGGTCAGCGGCAGGCCGAACTGCCGGGCGATCTGGTAGCCAAAGCCGGTTGCCCCCATCTTGGGGATCGATTTGCCGCCGGTGGCGATGACCAGGGATTCGCAGGTCAGCTTGCTGCCATCTGACAGGGTCAGGGTGAAATCGCCGTCTTTGGTGATTCCGGTGACCGATGTTTGCAGGCGCAATTCGGCGGGCTGCATTTCTGCCAGCAACATGCGGATGATATCCTTGGCAGATGTGTCGCAGAACAACTGGCCAAGGGTCTTTTCGTGCCAGGGAATGCCGTGGCGGGTGACCAGATCGATGAAATCCCATTGCGTGTAACGTGCGAGGGCGGATTTTGCGAAATGCGGATTATCGGACAGGAAATTCGCGGGACTCGTGTGCAGGTTGGTGAAATTGCAGCGTCCGCCGCCGGAGATGCGGATCTTTTCCCCCGCGGCCTTTGCATGGTCGATGACCAGCGTGCGCCCGGCTTTGGCGGCGAAGGCGGCGCAATGAAGACCTGCGGCACCCGCGCCCAGAATGATCGTCTGATAATGGTTCGCCATGATCCCTGCCGAAAGCCCGCGCTGCCGCGCGGGCCTTGTCGCATTTCCGGGGCAGAGGGATCAATCCCGGCCGATGCGGAAGGTCAGGGGCGCAGGCGGTATCCCTGCTGTCCGCGCATCGCGTTGACCGTCTTGAAAAGGCTGTACTTGCGATCCTCGACCGCGTCGGGGGCGCGCGGCGTGATCCGCGCGGTCTTGGCGCGGGTCCGTGTCAGCAGCACATCCTCGGGGATCGGAGAGGTCGCTTTTCCGGCAAGTGCGGTTTCAGCGACGAGCCGTTGGAGGGCGGGGCGTTTTGACCGGAAGACCGCGACCTTTGCCGAGGGAACAAAGGCGATTGGACTGTCATCAAGAGAGTTGGTGTGGGCAGCGCCGTTGAAGAAATCCACTGTTCTGATCCTGTCGCAACGCCCCCGTGAACAAGAATACGGCAAAACACGGCAAAATTGTGGCGCAAACGGGCGACAGTAGCCGATCCCGCAGATTATTGTCCGCGTTTCCCTTGGTTTAGCCGGATCGGCGGTCTTACATCGAAAACGAGGTGCCGCAGCCGCAAGACGATGTAGCGTTGGGATTGTCGATCACGAACCGCGCGCCGATCAGTTCCTCGGAAAAGTCGATGATGGCATTGGAGAGGAAGGGCAGCGAAACGCTGTCGACAACCACCTTCAGCCCGTCTTTTTCCAGAATCAGGTCGTCTTCGGCCGGATCGTCAAGCTTGATGTCATACTGAAAGCCCGAACAGCCGCCACCATCTACGGCAACGCGCAGCGCTTTCACTTCGCCCATCGCGTCGTTGATCTCTGCGAGCCGCGCAAAGGCGCGCTGGGTGACTTTCGGGGGCAGGGTCAGGTCCATGTCGTACTCTGACGTTTCGGTTTCTTCATGGTTGCAATATATGGGGTTTGGGACAGAGCGACAAGAACAGGCGGCAAATATGCCCAAACCCTATGCATGCGACCCGGCGAAAAGCCGAGGGCGGCAGTTTCCGGAAGCGATCAGCACCTTTCGCAGCGCCTTTCAGCGCGACCGCGACCGGATCATCCATTCGAGCGCCTTTCGGCGGCTGAAGCACAAGACGCAGGTGTTCGTCGAACATGAGGGCGATTATTACCGCACCCGGCTGACCCATTCGATCGAAGTGGCGCAGGTGGCACGGACGGTCGCGGGGGCTTTGGGGCTGAACGAGGAATTGGCCGAGGCGGTGGCGCTGGCGCATGATCTGGGCCATCCGCCTTTCGGTCATACCGGCGAAGACGCGCTGCATGTCCTGATGGCGCCTTACGGCGGGTTCGATCACAATGCGCAGGCGATCCGGATCGTCACCAAGCTGGAACGCCATTACGCCGATTTCGACGGGCTGAACCTGACATGGGAAACGCTGGAAGGGCTGGCCAAGCATAACGGGCCGGTTCTGGGGCCTTTGGCCAGCGGGTCGCATGCTGTGGGCGCGGGCGGCCAGATGCCCTATGCGCTGAAGGAATTCAACGATCGGTTCGATCTGGAACTGGACACGTTCGCCAGTGCCGAAGCGCAAGTGGCGGCCTTTGCCGATGATGTGGCCTACAACCATCACGACCTGCATGACGGGTTGCGGGCGGGGCTGTTCACCGAGGCTGACCTCATGGACCTGCCGGTCACCGGCCCGGCCTTCGAGGAGGTCGACCGGCGTTATCCCGGGCTCGACCCGATGCGGCGGCGGCACGAGGCGCTGCGGCGGGTTTTCGGCGTGATGGTCGAGGATGTGATCGCGATTGCAGAGAACCGGCTGGCGGGGGCCGGGGCACAGTCGGCCGATGACATCCGGCATCTGGGGCAGCCGATGATCCGGTTTTCGAAGAAGCTTTACATGGAGTTGAAATCGATCAAGGGGTTCCTGTTCGAGCGCATGTACCGCGCGCCGACCGTGATGGAAGAACGGGCGCGGGTGACCAAGGTGATCGAGGATCTGTTCCCCGCCTACATGACCGACCCCGCCCTGCTGCCTGCCGACTGGCAGGGCGATGTCGCCGCAGCAGGGCGCGACGAAACCGCGCTGGCGCGGGTGGTGCTGGACTATGTCGCGGGCATGACCGACCGTTTCGCGCTGCAAGAACATGCGCGGCTGGGGCTGGGCGGGTGACCGAAGAGCATCTGGTGCTTCCGGCGGGGATATTCGCAACGGATGGCCGGGCAAGGCGGGTGGGGCGGAGCGGCCCCGCGCGTCAGTCGCCGGAGCCGCAATCGGAGATCCGGAAAATCAGCCGCCAGTTGAACGGGTGGTGGATCCCGTGTTCCATCAACCACTTGTTCTGCAGCATGTAGGCTTCAAGTTCGGGCTGTCCGACACAGTCCCATTCCCTGTTGGTCCATTGGATGTCGTGAATCATTTCGTGAAGCAGCACGGACTGGTCATAGAGGTCCACCGACGACCAGGGCCGGACCAGATAGATGTGACGGCGCCTGAGGTCATAGGCGGCCAGCAAGCCGTGTTCGACGATGAGATCGGAGCCTTCGTATTCGACGGACTCGTCGATTTCGCAGAAAGACACGGTCGCGGGGGCCTGATAGGCGAGCTGCAGGTCATAGGACGTATGAAGGGCGATCCAGCCGATCAACTCATTGAAGAGCTGTGTCGAGAATGCCTCGGGGATCGTCTGGCATTCGGGCACGAGCGGGGCGTCCTCGGCGAAAGCGGGGAACGCAAGCAATGTCGCCGCACAAGCTATGCCTCTCAGAACGCGCCGCATGATTTCACCTGACGTGAGGTCGAAAGCCCCTGATCCAGCGCATATTCCAAATCATTTGCGGCGTAAACGCCGTGATTTGTTTCGCTGCCGGGCCGGACGCCGCCGGGCCGGGTGAGGATTGACGCCGGTTGATGACGACAAGCGGCGGGTTGCAGTCGCAGCGCGCGAAAACCTTGCCCGCCGGGGGCGGCGCGTCGGCGGATCACATCTTCTATTCCAGCGACGCCAATCGGTGCTATGAGAGCCGCGCGAACAAACTGACGGGGCAGTGGTTTCATGGCTGTAGCGGAGACGGGGGCATTGGATCCCGTGATGGCCTTTGCGCTGATCGGCGCAATTGGCGTGGGGTCGCAATGGCTGGCCTGGCGGCTTCGCATGCCGGCCATTGTGCTGATGCTTGTTGCGGGTGTGCTGGTCGGGCCGGTTTTCGGCGTGTTCGATCCAGAACGGGATATCGGCGCGCTGGCCGGGCCGATGATTTCCATCGCGGTGGCGATCATCCTGTTCGAGGGCGGGCTGACTCTGAATTTCCATCAGTTGCGTGATGCCCGGCAGGGAGTGCGCCGTCTGGTCTTTATCGGTGCGCCGCTGGGCTGGCTTTTGTCGACGCTGGCGCTGCGCTACGGGGCGGGGCTGAGTTGGGAAAGTGCGACTGTTTTCGGCGGCATCATGATTGTCACCGGGCCGACGGTCATCGCGCCGCTGCTGCGGCAAGCCCGGCTTGCGCATCGCCCGGCGGCGCTTTTGCAATGGGAGGCGATCATCAACGATCCGATCGGGGCGCTGGCTGCCGTGGTCGCCTTTGATGCGGTCATGGTTTTGCGCACGGCAGAAACGCTCGGAGCGGCAGTTGTCGAATTCCTTGTCGGGCTTGTCGTCGCCACTGTTCTGGGCGCTTTGGGCGGGCTTGGGCTGGCAGAGGCGTTCCGGCGCGGCCATGTGCCCGAATACATGAAGGTGCCGGTGCTCTTTTCCGCCCTTCTGGCCGTTTTTGCCGTTGCCGACATGATGCTGCACGAAAGCGGGCTTCTGGCGGTGACGATCATGGGGGTGGTGATCGCCAATGCGAACCTGCCGTCCTACGAGGAACTGCGGCGGTTCAAGGAACATGCAACGGTTCTGTTGGTGTCGGGCGTCTTCGTGCTGCTGGCGGCCTCGCTGGATTTCGGCACTTTGGGGATGCTGACATGGCGGGCGGTGCTGTTCGTGTTTCTGGTCATTCTGATTGCGCGCCCCCTGACGGTGATGGTGTCCTTGGCGGGAACCGACCTGCCGTGGAACGAGCGCTGGCTGATCGCGCTGACGGGACCGCGCGGTATCGTTCTGGTGGCCGTCGCGGGGCTGTTCGGCGGTCTGCTGGCGGATCTGGGGATCGAGGATGGCGCGATGATCGCGCCGCTTGCCTTCGCGCTGGTTGCGGTCACGGTGGTGTTGCACGGCTTCACGCTTGCGCCTTTCGCGCGCTGGTTGGGGCTGGCGGGAAGCGAGGCGCCCGGGGTTCTGCTGGTCGGCGGCTCGATTGGCACGACGGCGCTGGCCGAGGCCTTCAAGAAAGCGGGCGTGCCGGTTCTGGTCGCCGACCTGAACCGCAGCCACCTGCGCAGCGCGCGCGAGGCAGGGATCGCCACCTTTTTCGGTGACATCCTGTCGGAGGCGGCCGAGCAGAATGTCGAATTCGTCAGTTACGCAACGCTGGTCGCGGCGACAGACAACGACGCCTATAACACGCTGGTCGCAACCGACCTCGGGCCGGAGTTCGGGCGATCGAATGTCTATCAGATCGGCCGCTACCGCGAAGACAACCAGCGTCATTCGCTGCCCGAGACGCTGGGCGGCCGGCGGTTCGGCAAACGCGAGACCTTTGCCGACCTGCGCGAGAAACTTGTGACGGGCTGGACGTTCGGGGTGACGCGGATCACCGAGGAGTTCACGCTGGCGGATTGGCGCGCCAAGAACCCCGAGGGCATCGTCATGGCGCGGGTCCGGGCGGGCGGCGAGGTGCGGCTTGATCTGGATGCCGATGTCACGAAAGTGTTGGCTGGCACCACGATCATCTCGATGCTGCCGCCCCGTGAGGACCCTGCCGCCGCCGCAGCCGGTTAGGGCAGGCGCCCCCGGCGGGGATATTTGCCAACGCAAGAGAGGGCGCGGCGTTGACCTTCCGATCCGGCGTGGTAAACCGCGCGGGTATTTCAAGGACGATGTCATGAACCTGTTTTCCGATATCCGTGTGCTGGTGATCAGCGCGCTGGAGGCGATGGTGGCCGAGGGCGTTCTGCCGTCTGGTCTGGATTTCTCTGCCGTGGCGGTCGAACCGCCGCGCGATGCGTTGCATGGCGATATGGCCACCAATGCCGCGATGGTGCTGTCCAAGCCGGCGGGCATCGTGCCGCGCACGATCGCAGAGGACCTTGCGCCGCGCCTGATGGCCGACGGGCGGGTGGCGATCGCCGAGGTTGCCGGGCCGGGGTTCCTGAACCTGCGGCTTGCTGCCGCCGAATGGGACCGGGTCGTGACATCGGTTCTGGCCGAAGACACGCGCTTTGGGCGCTCTGTTATGGGAGCCGGGCAAAGCGTGAACGTGGAATATGTGTCCGCCAACCCGACCGGGCCCTTGCATGTCGGCCATACGCGGGGGGCGGTTTTCGGCGATGCGCTGGCGTCCCTGCTGGATTTTGCGGGCTTTGCCGTGACGCGGGAATATTACATCAACGACGGCGGCGCGCAGGTCGATGTGCTGGCGCGGTCGGCCTATGAACGGTACCGCGAGGCCTGTGGTCATGCGCCCGAAATCGCCGAGGGCCTTTACCCCGGCGACTACCTGGTGCCCGTGGGCGAGGCGATGAAGCACAAGTACGGCGAAAGCCTGCTGGACCGGCCGGAAGCGGACTGGCTGGAAGAGGTGCGCGATTTTGCGACCGAGGCGATGATGAAGATGATCCGTGCGGATCTGGCTTCGCTGGGTGTCACCATGGACCGGTTCTTCAGCGAGAAATCGCTGTACGGGACCGGGCTGATCGAAAAGGCGATTGCCGATCTTGACGCCAAGGGGCTGATCTATCAGGGCACGCTTGAGCCGCCGAAAGGCAAGATGCCCGAGGACTGGGAGCCGCGCGAGCAGACGCTGTTCCGGTCGACCGCGCATGGCGATGACGTTGATCGCCCGGTGAAGAAATCAGACGGGTCATGGACCTATTTCGCGCCCGATATCGCTTATCATTATGACAAGGTTTCAAGGGGTTATGACCAGCTTATCGATGTGTTCGGGGCGGATCACTCGGGTTATGTCAAGCGGATGAAGGCGGCCGTTTCAGCGCTGTCGGATGGTCGCGTGCCGCTGGACATCAAGCTGACGCAGCTGGTCAAGCTGTGGAAGAACGGAGAGCCTTTCAAGATGTCGAAACGCGCCGGCAATTTCGTGACTTTGCGCGACGTGGTCGAACAGGTCGGTTCGGATGTCACCCGGTTCCACATGCTGACTCGCAAGAACGACGCGCCGCTGGATTTCGATTTCGACAAGGTGCTGGAGCAGTCCAAGGACAACCCGGTGTTTTACGTGCAATACGCCCATGCGCGGGTGCAGAGCGTCTTGCGCAAGGCCGCCGAGATGGGCGTTGTCCTGTCCGATACGCCGCTGATCGGGGATGAGGCAGAGCTGAAAGTCGCCAAGCGGCTGGCCGAATGGCCGCGTCTGGTCGAGATTGCCGCGCGCAGCCACGAACCGCACCGGATCGCCTTTTACCTCTACGATCTGGCCTCGGATTTCCACGCGCTCTGGAACAAAGGCAATGAAAAGCCCGAACTGCGTTTCCTGCAGGAAGGCGACGCGGCGGCTTCGGCTGCAAAAATTGCACTGCCAAGGGCCGTGGCCGTTGTTATTTCCGCAGGTCTTGGTATCCTTGGCGTGACCCCGGTTCAGGAAATGCGCTGATCAACAGGCGCCCGGACCGAAAAAGGGGTCTTGTGCAGGCAAGACAATCCGCGCGGCAATATCCGACGCGGGAGCAGTGAGGCGAAATGGCGGATTTCGAATATGGCGAGGCCGTGGGCGGGGACCATGTCCCGCGCGGTGCATTCGTGGTGGCGCTGGTCAACTGGATCGGGGCGCTTGTCTCGGTTGCGTTGATCGCGGGGCTCGGGGTCTGGGGCTACAAGCTCTGGGTGCGGGATGTCAGTGGCGTGCCGGTGGTGCGTGCGCTTGAAGGACCGATGCGGATCGCGCCGGAAGATCCGGGCGGCATGGCTGCGGAACATCAGGGGCTGGCGGTGAACAACATCGCTGCCGAAGGCGAGGCCGCGCCGCCACCCGACATGCTGGTGCTTGCGCCGCGTCCGGTGAAGCTGACGTCCGAAGACCAGAGTCCGGCGGAAATCGCGGCCGAGCAGGAGGCGCTGAATGCTGCTGAAATGGTCGCAGCGAAAGAGGCCGAGGCGGTGAGCGCAATCGACCAGGCGCTTGCCGAAGCGCTGGGTTCGACCGCCGAGGCGGGCGAGCCGCAAGCTGCCGAGGTCGCCTCGGTCATGGCCGCATCGCTGGAGCAGGCGGTGGTGGCCGAACCCGAAGCCGACAATGAAGCCGCTTCCGCTGAACTGGCAGTGGAGAGTTCCGAAGACGTGGACGGCGCGGTTCCCGCCGACGTCGCCGGTGTTTCGCGGTCGTTGCGGCCCTTGGCCAAGCCGGTGCAGCTGGCCTCTTTGCAGGCCGATGCCGCGATGGCGGCACCCGGCGCAACGACGGCATCGCTTGATGTCGATCCCGAGACCATTCCGGTTGGCACGCGTCTGGCGCAGCTTGGCGCCTTTGACACGGTGGCGGTGGCCGAGGCGGAGTGGACGACACTGGCAGAGCAGTTCTCGGATGTGATGGGCGGCAAGGGCCGGGTGATCCAGCAGGCGCAATCGGGGGGCAAGACCTTCTATCGGCTGCGGGTCGCAGGCTTTGAGGATATCAACGATGCGCGGCGGTTCTGTTCCGTTCTGTTGGCGGCGGGCGCGTCCTGCATCCCGGTGATCACACGCTAGATGGGGCAGGGTGCCTATATCTTCGGATGCGAAGGGCTGGCTGTCACCGAAGCGGAGCGGGCCTTTTACGCCGAAGCGCAGCCTTGGGGCTTCATCCTTTTTGCGCGCAATGTCTCTGACCCCGAACAACTGCGCCGGCTGACCGGTGATCTGCGCGAGGCCGTCGGGCGCGACGCCCCGGTTCTCATTGATCAGGAAGGCGGCCGGGTGCAGAGGATGCGCGCGCCGCATTGGAAGGAATGGCTTCCGCCGCTGGATTTCGTCGCTCAGGCGGGGGCAGGCGCGGAACGCGCGATGTGGCTGCGTTACCGATTGATCGCCGAGGAACTGCGCGCGGTCGGGATTGATGTCGATTGTGCGCCCTGCGCCGATGTTGCCGGGGCCGACACCCACCCGGTGCTGCGAAATCGCTGTTATGGCAGCGATCCCGATCAGGTTGCGGTGCTGGCCCGCGCTGTCGCGAACGGCCTGCTGGCGGGCGGTGTCGCGCCGGTGATGAAACATATGCCGGGGCATGGCCGGGCGCTGGTGGACAGCCATCTGGACCTGCCGCGCACCTCGGCCAGCCTCGACCTGCTGGAGTCCCGCGATTTCGCGCCGTTCCGCGCACTGGCCGACCTGCCGATGGCGATGTCGGCGCATGTGGTGTTCGAGGCCGTGGACAGCAAGCCTGCCACGATCTCTCCGGCCATGGTGGGCCTGATCCGCGACCGGATCGGCTTTCTGGGCCTTCTGATGACCGACGACGTGTCGATGCAGGCGCTGCAGGGCAATGTGGCCAGCCGGTCAGAGGCGGCTTTGAGGGCGGGCTGCGATATGGTTCTGCACTGCAATGGCGACCTGCCGGAAATGCAATCCATCGCCGCCGTTGCGGGACGGATGGGCACTGCGGCACAGGCGCGGGCGGACCGGGCGGCGGCCGCGCGCGGTCGGGTCGAAGCCATTGACATCGCTGCCGCCGAAGCCGAGCTTTCATCGCTGATGGAAAGCGGAGCCCATGTCTGACGATTTCGACAGCTATGATATGCCGGTTGAGGAACGACTGGCCGCCGAAGCGCTGATCGTCGATGTCGACGGTTACGAGGGGCCGCTTGACCTGCTGCTGACGCTGTCGCGGACCCAGAAGGTCGATCTGCGCAAGATCTCTGTGCTGCAACTGGCCGAACAATACCTGCGGTTTGTCGAAGAGGCGCGCAAGCTTCGGATCGAATTGGCGGCGGATTATCTGGTGATGGCGGCCTGGCTTGCCTTTCTCAAGTCACGTCTGTTGTTGCCGCCCGATCCGACCGATGCGGGACCTTCGGGAGAAGAACTCGCGGCGCATCTGGCGTTTCAGCTGGAGCGCTTGCAGGCGATGCGCGAAGCCGCAGCGCAACTGATGGCGCGCGACCAGAAAGGCCGCGATTTCTTCGTCCGCGGCATTCCCGAAGACGTCACGCGGGTGCGCCGCGTCACTTATACCGCAACGCTTCTGGATCTGATGCAGGGCTATGCTCGGATCCGCACCAAGGATGATTTCCGGCCCTATTCGATGGACCGGGAACATGTCCTGACGATGGAACAGGCGCTGGACCGGATGCGCGGGCTGATCGGGTATATGGGGGACTGGGCGGACCTGTCGTCCTTCCTGCCCGAAGGCTGGGACGCCGATCCCGCGCGACGGCGATCCGCCACCGCCGCGACCTTCGCCGCCAGTCTGGAACTGGCCAAGGCAGGCAAGATTGAGATACGGCAGGGAGAGACATTCTCGCCGATTGAAATACGGAAGAAAGCCGATGGCTGAAGACAAGGAAGCAAGCCTGTTTCAGGCACCGCCTGAGGCAGAGCAGGAACGGATGGTTGAAGCCATCCTGTTCGCCACGGCAGAACCGGTGACGGTGGCCGAGCTGAATGCCCGCATGCCGCATGGCGCGGACGCGGCGCAGGCACTGGCGGCCCTGCGCAAGCGCTACGACGGGCGCGGGGTGAGGGTGGCGAAGGTCGGTGACGCCTGGGCGATGCGCACGGCCCCCGATCTGGGATTCCTGATGCAGAAGGAAACCGTCGAGACCCGCAAGCTGAGCCGCGCCGCGATCGAGACGCTGGCGATTGTCGCCTACCACCAGCCTGTGACCCGCGCCGAGATCGAAGAGATCAGGGGCGTCGGTGTCAGCCGCGGCACGGTGGACCAGTTGATCGAGTTGGAATGGATCCGGTTCGGACGCCGCCGGATGACGCCGGGACGCCCGGTTACGTACGTGGTGACGCAGAATTTTCTGGATCACTTCGGTCTGGAAAGCGCGCGCGACCTGCCCGGTCTGAAGGAGTTGCGCGCGGCGGGCCTGTTGGAAAACCGGACGCTGCCGGGTGCTGCAGCCGATAGCGAGGACGAGGAAGACGAACTGGATCAGACCGACATGTTCGAGGACGAATAGACCCGAGGAGGGTGAACAATGGACCTCAACAGACTGATAAACATGATCATAAACACGGTCATGCGGCGGCTGGTGAACCTTGGTGTCAACAAGGGCATCGACATGGCGTCAGGCGGCGGCAAGCCCGCCAGTGCGAAAACCCCTGAAGCACAGGCGCAGGCAAGAGCGGCCAAGGAAACCTCTCGCAAGGCGCGCCAGACCGCAAAACTGGCCCGGCGGATCGGCAAGTTTTAGGGCGCGGGCTGGTCCAGACGGATCAGCCAGTCAGCGACCAAAGCCCTGAACAGGTCCGGACGCTCCCAGACAAGCTGGTGGCCGGCTGTGTCGAGCACCGCCAATGTCGCGCGAGGGTATGTCGGCAGCCAGTCGATGGCATCGGCATAGCCTGACCAGGAATCCTGCCTGCCGCAGACCATCAGGCTGGGCTTGTCGAACCGCGCTTCGGGGGCGCACAGGTCGAAAGGATAGTCGAAGGCGGCCCAAACCCGCTCTGCCTGAGCCTTGTCGTGCAGGTCTTTCGGCGGCAGGATGGCGCGGCGCCGCTTTTCGGTGATATCGCGGTTTTGCACGACCAGCAGGTTGTCGTAGCCCTCCAGTTCGTCTTTGGAGAGTTCGGAGCGCAGCCCTTTGTCCCGCACCAGCACCTGATGTGCGGGCAGGCGGTCGGCGGGCAGGGTCGGGCTGCCGCCGGGGGTGATCAGTCCGAGCCCATCGACCAGTTCGGGCCGCTTGTAGGCAAAGCCCTGCGCGATATAGCTGCCGCGCGATTCTCCGATGATCGGGAAGGACTGGCCGGGCAGAGCTTGGGTTGCGAAGTCAATGACGGCATTCAGCAGATCGAGTTGTGAAGCGATACCGGCCCGTGCCGGGCTTAGGCCATGCCCGGGCATGTCGGGATAGACGCGCTTCCAGCCCGGATGGGCCTTGAACATGGGTTCGAAGGTTTCGACCATATGGCGGTGATCCAGCTTGGCCCCGTGGAGGATCAGGACCGGGCGGCCTTCGCCGTGAATGACATGGTGCAGCATGGCTTCTCTGGGTCTAATCGTTAAAGTGGCCGGGAAAGCCTAGCTGAAAACCGCACCACAGGCATCTTTTGTTGCCTGATCGGTTCGGTTTGTATCTGATCGGGGCAACTGAAGGGACAGAGATTGACACCAAATCGAAGCGAATGGGGCGTCGCGGCATTCACTGTGTTCTATGTCTCGGCCTTCACCTTATGGTTCCTGTCGATCGGGAATTACGAATTCATCGTCTACATTGTGACGATGGCGATCCTGATCGCGCTCGTGGGCTTTTCGCTTCGCAAGGCGGCCTATCCGGTGGCGATGCTCTGGGCCTTGTCGGTCTGGGGACTGGCGCATATGGCGGGCGGGGGAGTGCAGGTCAACGGATCGGTTCTGTATAACCTGCGGCTGATCCCGATCGTCGAAACCGAAAACCTCTTCATCCTCAAATACGACCAACTGGTCCATGCCTATGGCTTCGGCGTCACTGCATGGCTCTTGTGGCACCTTCTGGTGCGGCATTTCCCGGATGCACGCCATACGATGACGGCCTATGTCTATCCGGTTCTCGCATCGATGGGTCTTGGCGCTCTTAATGAGATGATCGAGTTCAGCGCCGTTCTGATGGTGCCCGATACCAATGTCGGAGGATATTACAACACCGCGCTTGATCTTTGCTTCAACTGTGCTGGCGCGGTCATCGCGATTGTCATCGTGGCCCTGAGCGAACGGCGCGGTCGCCCCGCCTGAAACGAGGTCAGCCCTTTCGGGCAGCATCGATCGCTGCCACGTCGATCCTGCCCATGTCCATCATCGCGGCAAAGGCGCGTTTTGCCTCGTCTCCGCCAGCGGCCAGTGCCTCTGTCAGCGTGCGTGGCGTGATCTGCCAGGAGATCCCCCAGCGGTCCTTGCACCATCCGCAGGCGCTTTCCGTGCCGCCGTTGCCAACGATGGCATCCCAGTACCGGTCGGTTTCCGCCTGATCGTCGGTCGCGACCTGAATGGAAAACGCCTCGTTCGGCTGGAAGGCCGGACCGCCGTTCAGTCCAATGCAAGGAATGCCCATCACGGTGAACTGCACGGTCAGAACGTCCCCGCGCTTGCCCGAAGGATAGTCTGCGGGCGCATGAAAAACGGCATCCACGGAACTGTCGGGAAACAGACTGGCATAGAAACGGGCGGCAGCCTCGGCGTCTTTGTCGTACCAGAGGCAGATGGTAGTCTTCGCGATTGTCATGACGATCTTCCTGATCCGACCCGGCAGGGCTTCGATTCCGGCAATCGGGATCATAGCCCCGGCACGGATTGTTTCAAGCGCCGGGTCGATGGCTGAAAGCGCGGCCGAAGCCGAGAGACGCCCCGGCTGCGGCTTGGGGTCAGACGGATCGGAAATGCTTGGACAGCTTCAGACCCTGACCCTGATAGTTGGACTTCAGGTCCGCGCCATAGAGCGTTTCGGGTATTTCCGTCATCCGTTCATAGACCAGTCGCCCGACGGTTTGTCCGTGTTCGAGCACAAAGGGCGCTTCGTGGCAGCGGACTTCCAGCACGCCGCGCGACCCCGAGCCACCCGCCGCGTCATGGCCGAATCCGGGGTCGAAGAAGCCCGCGTAGTGAACGCGGAATTCACCGACCATTGCGAGGTAGGGAGCCATTTCGGCGGCGCAGTCCGGCGGAATGGAAATCGCCTCGCGGCTCACAAGGATGTAGAAGGCGCCGGGATCAAGGATGATCCGGCCTTCTTTGGTGTGGATCGGTTCCCAATATTCCAGCGGGTCGTAAAAGCCGATTTTCGACAGGTCGATCACGCCGCTGTGCGGCTTGGCGCGGTAGCCCACGAGATCGCCGGTTTCCGGCTTGAGGTCGACCGAGAACCGCAACCCGTCCGAGATGACGGGCGTGCCGGAAACGATCGGGGTCCGGGCGTGGATCTTGCGCAGTTCGTCGTCCGGGATCACGGTGTCGCCTTGCCGGAAAATGATCTGGTTCAGCATCTGGCCGGGGGCAACGAGGACCGAGAAGGAGCGGGGGCAGATCTCGACGTATAGTCGGCCCTCGAACCCGTCGTGGACACGGTCGAACTCGGTTCCGTTGTCGGTGATGATCCGGGTCAGCAGGTCCAGCCGCCCGATCGAGGACTTGGCCGAGGCCGCCGCAGCGGTGCCCTGCGGAAGCGTCAGGCGTTCCATCAGCGGAACGACATAGACGCAGCCCTTTTCCAGTACCGCGCCGCCAGTCAGGTCGATCCGGTGCATGGTAAATTCGTCGAGCCGGTCCTTGACCGTGCGGCCCTTGCCGGCAAGGAAAGACGCGCGCACGCGATAGGCGGTAAGCCCGAGGCGCAGGTCAAGCGAGGCGGGCTGAATCTGGTCGGGCGTGATGGCGATATCCGAAGTGATCTGGCCTGCGTCGATCATCGCGCGAATGGCGCTGTCTGGCAGGACTCCGGTCACGTTCATCACATCCCCCTAACGAAAACGCCCGCCGCCAGCAAAGGCGGGGGCGTTCTTGTGATTGGTCGGGCTAGCAGGACTCGAACCTGCGACCTTCCGTCCCCCAGACGGACGCGCTACCAGGCTGCGCCATAGCCCGACTTCGGCCCCTACATACTGTTTTTGCGCGCGGGGGCAAGCCGGAACTGTCGTGAAAAAGCGATGTGCCAGTGCCTAGGTCCGCTTGTCTGACGCCATCCGGTCGCGGAGCACCAGCAACCGGTCGTAGAGCGGCCTGAGGTCTTCGACCGCAGGGGGTTCGCCCTTGGCGGCCTGGCGCAGCATCGCGGCAACATCGGAGATCTGCGTGTCGAAGGTCGTGTCATCGTCCTGGGGGTCGGGTGGCAGGTCAATAACGGCAGGACGCGGAGCGGGTGGCGCCTGAGGTTCCGGTTCCGGCGCTGCGGCGGCTTCCGGTTCCGCTTGAGGATCGGGGTCCGGTTCGGCGGCAGGTTCTGGTTCCGGTTCATGCCGTGGCGCAGCGTCGCTTGGCGGGGCTTTTTCGGTGGCCTGTTCCGTGGCCCCGGCATCGCTGATCGCATCGAGCAGGTCGCGGTCAGGGGCTTTTGTCGCGGCCGGCTTTGACGCCGGGCTTTCCGTCTTGTCCAGCCCCTCGATCTCGGCAAGGGTCCGTGACAGCGGGACGACATTGTCAGGCTCAGCCTGTGGCGCGTCCGAGATCATCGGTGCGTCATCTGTCGCCGCTTTCGGGTCTGGCAGCGCCGTCGTTTCCACCGTATCGCCGTCGTCACCGGGCGCGGGAGGTCCGGAATCAAGCGGCTTTGACAGTGCCGCGACATGTTTGACGCCTTCTTCGCGAAGAAGTTTCTGCACGCCCCGGATGGTCATGCCGTCATCATGCAGGAGCTTCTTGATGCCGCCCAGCAGTTCCATGTCGGCGGGACGGTAATAGCGGCGGCCCCCGGCCCGCTTGACCGGCTTCACATGCGTAAAGCGGCTTTCCCAGAAGCGCAGCACATGGGTGGGCGTGTCGAGCCAGTCGGCCACTTCGCTGATCGTGCGAAAGGCATCCGGGGACTTGTCCATTCGGGTCAGATCCTAGCGGGCGTTGCCGGCGGCAACCCGGTCTTTCATCAGGTGAGAGGGCCGGAAGGTCAGCACCCGGCGCGGATGGATCGGAACTTCTTCTCCGGTCTTCGGGTTGCGGCCGATGCGGGCGGCCTTATCGCGCACGCTGAACGTGCCGAAGGACGAGATCTTGACGGTCTCGCCTGAGGCCAGCGCATCCGAGATATGGCCGAGCACACTTTCGACGAGTTGCGCGGATTCATTGCGGCTGAGACCCACTTCGCGGAATACCGATTCCGACAGGTCCATTCGCGTCAATGTCTTATCACTCATGCCGTCCCCCTGAGTTTATTTGGAAAACCATAGGGCGCAGAGAATTTCCGAGTCAATATCAAGAGCTTGGAATACGGGGTTCACAGGCAGATTGAAGCCGTTACCAGCGTAAAACGACCGATCCCCAGGCCAAACCACCGCCTATCGCCTCCATCAGAAGGATCTGACCGGGTTTGAACTTGCCCTCGGACTTGCCGACGGACAGGGCCAAGGGAATCGATGCGGCAGAGGTGTTGCCATGTTCCTGAAGCGTCACGATGACATGATCCATCGACAGGCCGAGCTTTTTGGCGGTGCCGGCGATGATCCGGATGTTGGCCTGATGCGGCACGATCCAGTCGAGATCCTGTTCCCCGAGCCCCGCCTTTTTGAGCGAAGTGGTCGCGGTTTGCGCGAGTTTCACAACGGCATGCTTGAACAGCTCCGGCCCCTGCATCCGGACGACGCCGGCGGTTCCGGTGGTCGAGACGCCGCCATCGACATACAGCAGGTCGCGGTGGCTGCCGTCGGAATTGAGATCGGTGGCAAGGATGCCGCGGTCGGCAGAGGTGCCCTTGCCCTCGGCCGCTTCCAGAACGACCGCGCCGGCACCGTCGCCGAACAGGACGCAGGTGGCGCGGTCGGTGAAATCGAGGATCCGGCTGAAGGTTTCAGCG
This sequence comes from Paracoccaceae bacterium, assembly GCA_024642725.1. Taxonomy (GTDB): domain Bacteria; phylum Pseudomonadota; class Alphaproteobacteria; order Rhodobacterales; family Rhodobacteraceae; genus JAHEAO01. The sequence goes on from JAHEAO010000027.1 coordinate 24,922, forward strand.
CCGATCACCAACACCCGGCTGGCCTGACCCGAAACGATCAGCGCGTTGGCATTGGCCATGGCATAGACGAAGCCCGCACAGACAGCCTGCACGTCGAAGGCAAAGCCTTTCGTCATTCCCAGCTCTGACTGCACCATCGTGGCGGCAGAAGGAAAGGTCAGGTCGGCGGTTGAGGTGGCAAGGATGATCGCGTCGATGTCATCCGCGGTCAGACCGGCATCGGCAAGAGCCGCGCGCGCCGCATGCACCGCCAGATCGGATGTGGTTTCGTCGTCGGCGGCGAAATGGCGGCGTTCAATTCCGGTCCGGGTGCGGATCCATTCGTCCGATGTGTCGAGCGAAGCTTCGAATTCGCTGTTAGGTACCACGCGCTTGGGCAGGTAATGTCCTACCCCGCGAACCACTGCCCGAACCGTCATTCTGGTGCACCGTTATTATTATTGTCTGCCGTCCGGGTGTCATCTTGGCTTGGCTGGGTTGCGGATGCAACCCGCGCGGCCAGCCGTTCGGTGAAGCCGGATTGCGCCAGAGTGAAGGCCAGTTTGATCGCCGCCGAGACACCAGTCGCATCCGCCGCGCCATGCGATTTGATCACTGTCCCGTTGAGGCCAAGAAAGATGCCGCCATTGACGCGGCGCGGATCGATGCGCTTGTTGAGCCGCATCAGCGACGGATAGGCCAGAAGTGCTGCGATCCGCGACAGGGGCGTCGCCTTGAACGCGATCTTCATCTGGTCGCTGACCAGTCGCGCCGTGCCTTCACCCGTTTTCAGCGCGACATTCCCGGTAAAGCCGTCGGTCACGATGACGTCGACGCGCTTGGACGGAATATCGCCGCCCTCAACGAAGCCGATGAATTCGAACGATCCCGACGCGGCGTTGCCCGCGATCAGGTCATGCGCCAGTTTCAGTTCGGCGCGGCCCTTGTGTTCTTCGGTACCGACATTCAGCACGCCGATGCGCGGGCGGGGCAGGCCAAGGCCGTTGCGGGCGTAAGAGGCGCCCATCAGCGCGTATTGCAGCAGGTCCTGTTCGTCGGCGCGAATATCGGCGCCGACGTCCAGCATCACGTTGAAACCACCCGGATTGAGCGATGGCCACAGACAGGCGATCGCGGGGCGGTTGATGCCCGGCAGCTTGCGCAGCCGCAACATCGACAGCGCCATCAGCGCGCCGGTATTGCCGCAGGAGACGCAGACCGAAGCCTCGCCGTTCTTCACGGAATCGATGGCCGACCACATCGAACTGTCCTGCCCGTTGCGCATCACCTGGCTGGGCTTGTCGGTCATGGCGACGACGCCGGTGGCGTCGCGAATCTCGCAGCGTTCGATCAGACCGCGCCGGCGCGAAATCAGGCTCGTCAGCTCATCTTTCGGGCCGTGGACGATGAAACGAATGACTGGATTCTTGTCGGCAGACGCACGTATACCGGCGACAACTGCCGCCGGTCCACGGTCTCCGCCCATCGCGTCAACCGAAATAACGGTGCGAGAGGCACCCTTGGCGCTTTGATCGTCTGTTGCCGTCATGCCAGGGGTGCCGAGAGACGAGGCTTACGCCGCGTCCTCGTCATCGAGATCGATTTCATTCGCCTGAGCGACAACTTCGCGCGAATCGTAATGTCCGCAGGCGCCGCAAACATGGTGCGGGCGCTTCTGCTCGCCGCAGTTCGGGCATTCGGCAGGATTGCCGGCGACCAGCGCATCATGGGCGCGGCGCATGTTCCGCTTGGAGCGGGTAACTCTATTCTGTGGGACAGCCATGTCACAACCTCGGTATCATTAGGGGGCATGGCCCCGGTAAAATCTGGTTCTTGTTCGCGGTTTTCACGGCCTCTTACGCGCTTCCGCGTCCCGTGTCCAACCGATCTTTCAAGAAGGCCGGGAACATACTGCGATTCCGTTGCGGCGCAAGTGCTTTCTGGGTGGTTCGTGTCCATTGCCGCCCTCTTGAGGAATTGCTTCGGCGTTCAACCGAGTCCCCGGAGCAATTCGAGTGATGGTTCACCGGTGGCCGCGAGCCCCCGGCTCGACTGGTAATCGGCGATGGCCTTGCGGCTGTTCGGGCCGATGACGCCATCCGTGCCGCCGGTGTCAAAACCCAGACTGGTCAGGCGCTTTTGCAGGGCGATGCGGTCGGCCTTGGTCAGGCCGTTGGCATCGGGCGGGAAGCTGGCGCGCAGCGGTCCGGCGCCGCCGATCCGGTCGGCAAGGTGACCCACCCCGATCGCGTAGGCGTCGGAATTGTTGTAGCGCTTGATGACCCTGAAGTTGCTGGTCACCGAGAACTGCGGCCCCCCGGCCTGCGGCTGGATGACCGAGCCTGCGGGCGCTCCGGCACCGACTTCTCCGCCCCAGGGCAGGCCCCGCGTCCAGCCATTGCGCGACAGATAGGAGGCGGTCGACGCCAGCGCGTCGCTGGGATCGTCGGACCAGATGTCGCGCCGCCCATCGCCGGTAAAATCGACCGCATAGGCCAGAAAGGACGTGGGGATGAATTGCGTATGGCCCATCGCCCCGGCCCAGCTGCCGGTCAGCCGCGATGCCGCAACATCCCCGCTTTGCAGGATCTTCAGCGCCGCCACGAGCTGATTTTCGAAAAACGCCCCGCGCCGCCCGTCATAAGCAAGCGTCGATGTGGCCGAGATCACCGGCACGTTGCCACGCCGTTCGCCATAAAAGCTTTCAAGCCCCCAGATCGCGGTGACGATGCGGGCGTCGACGCCGTATTGGGCCTCGATCGCGGTGAGCGTCTGGCGGTGTCGGGCAAATGCGGCCCGGCCCTTGCTGACCCGTTCGTCGGACGCGGCGATGGACAGGTAGTCCTCGAGACTGCGGCTGAATTCCGTCTGGTTGCGGTCGCGGGTGACGACACCGGGCAGAAAGCCGGCGCCGCGGAATCCCGATGAAAGCGTTGCATCCGACAGGCCCTGCGATCTCGCCCGGGTTTTGAAGCCCGCGACCCAGGCGTCATATCCGGCATTGGGAACGGGTCTCAGGTCGGAGGGAACGCCGGTCGCACCATCAGAGCCGCTGCCGCTCATCGGCGCGGTTCCGCTACAGGCGGCCAGCCCGAACGCCGCAAGGCCGAGCCCGAAATGGCGTCTTGAAAGGATCATGTCTTGCTCGCTCGATGTTTTCTTGTTTGCCCCAGTTTAGCGGACTGGAGCGGCGAGGCAAATGGGCAGTTCGCGCCGGTCAGTCTTCGCCCTTGCCCAGCTTGTCGCGAAGCGCCTTCAGACCGGCGAAGGGGCGTGCGTCTTCATCGGTCAGGGGGGTGGCGCCGGGTTCGGTGAACGCCGCCTGCGTCAGATGCGCGCCCTCGGCGCGGGGATAAAGCGGCAGGGCGAGGGCCAGCGCCTCGACCATCAAGGACCCAAGGTCGATCGTCGGGGTCAGCGGTTCGACGCTGTCGTCCTCGGGCATCTCGACCTCGCTTCCGGCGGCGAATTCGGGCATTTCGGTCACGAAGGTCCTTGTCAGGTCTTCGTCGATCCGGGTGACGACCGGCATCAGCGTCACGATACAGGCCTGGGTGACGGTTGCCCCCAGATGGGCCTCCAGTCGCCAGTCCCGGCGGCCCATGGGGGCCAGTTGGCCGGTAAAGCGCAGCTTCTTCAGGCCCAGAAGGTCAAGCTCGGCGGCAATCTCGGCCAAGGCCTTGTCGCCGGGGGCAAGGTCGAAGGTGGTGGGTTTGCGGGCCGGGAGGTCTGCGATCCGGATGATATGGGACCAGAGGTTTTCGGTTTGCATGGGCACGCGGCTCTTGATGTTCTTGAACAGGGGACGTTCCTTCTGTAAGCCGGATACGAGGCGCAGAACCGCAAGGCAAGGGGTCGGAATGCTTAAATTGGCCGGTATCATCCGGACGTCGGTGGTCATCGCGATGGTTCTGACCCTGGCATCCTGTTCCGCACAGTACCGCAATCACGGCTATGTTCCGACCGATGCCGAACTGCAGCAGATCATCGTTGGCAAGGACACCAAGCAAACCGTTGCAGAACTTGTCGGCCGACCTTCTGCCGAGGGTGTGCTGAGCGAGAACGAATGGTTCTACGTCGAGAGCCGGTTCCGGCACTACACCTACAACGACCCCGAAGAGATCGAACGCGAAGTGCTGGTGATCAGTTTTGACAACAGCGAACGGGTCGCGAATATCGAGAGGTTCGGCATGGAGGATGGCCGGGTCATCGCGCTGTCGCGCCGCGTCACCTCAAGCTCGGTGCGCGACACGACCTTCCTGCGTCAGCTTCTGGGCAACCTCGGCAATATCACGCCTGACCAGTTCGGCCAGACCCCCTAATCCTGCGGCTTGAAGTCGAGCGCGACGCCGTTGATGCAGTACCGCAGGCCCGTCGGCGCCGGGCCGTCCGGGAAGACATGGCCCAGATGGGCGTCGCAACGCGCGCAATGCACTTCGGTGCGCTTCATGAACCAGCTGTTGTCGCTGCTTTCTCCGACCATCTCGGACTCTTTGGGCTGGTAGAAGGACGGCCAGCCGGTGCCGCTGTCGAACTTGTGGGCCTGATCGAAAACCGGCGCGCCGCAACAGACGCAGGCGTATGTTCCGGGCTGCTTGGGGAAATTGTCATGCGTGAAGGCGCGCTCGGTGCCGTGCTTGCGGGTGACCTTGTAGGCAAGGTCCGAAAGCTGGTTGCGCCATTCTTCTTCGGTTTTCACGATCTTTTCCATGGCTGTCCCTTTCCGGGCTGTCAGAGAATTGTCATAAGTTCTGTGCTAGGCGTCCGCTGTGGCTATGTAGCGGGCGCCGGGCGTTTCGCCAAGCGCTGCTCACGGCGCGGTGATGGAAGGAAGAGAGCCGATGGAGGTCTTTCGCAAGGGGCGCTATTCGGTCCGTTACGCCGGGTCCGACGCCGACCTTCAGGCGGCGCAGCGGTTGCGCTGGCTTGCCTTTCGTCCCGGCGCAGCTGAAGACGGCGTGGATGCGGACCGCTTCGACCCGTTGTGCCGCCATGTTCTGGTCGAGGAACGGGCGGGCGGGCGGCTGGTCTGCACCTTCCGGTTCATGCTGCTGGAAGGCGGGGCGGAGATATCGCAAAGCTATTCGGCGCAATATTACGGACTGTCGGGTCTTGGCGATTACGCGGGGCGGATGGTCGAGATGGGGCGGTTCTGCATCGATCCGAGCTGCCATGACGCGGATATCCTGCGCGTCGCCTGGGGCGCGATGACCCGCGTGGTTCAGCAAGAGCGTGTTGATCTTCTTTTCGGCTGTTCGTCCTTCAAGGGCGTGGACACGGGCGACTATCTGGATGCATTCGCGGTGCTGAAGGCCCGGCATCTGGCGCCAAAGCGCTGGCTGCCGGCGGTCAAGGCGCCGAACGTGTTTCGCTATGCCGCGCGGCTGCGGCGCAAGCCCGACATGCGGGCGGCAATGGCGAAGATGCCGCCGCTCTTGAAGTCCTACCTCATGATGGGCGGCTGGGTCAGCGATCACGCGGTGGTGGATGCCGAGATGAACACCCTGCATGTCTTCACCGGGCTCGAGGTGCGGGCGATCCCGCCGGGCCGCGTGCGGCTGTTGCAGGACATCGCCGGATAGGTCCGGCGCGGGTGGTGCTGCCGGTCGCCTCCGGCGGGGATATTTATCAACAGATGATGGGCATTGACGATGTCCGGGCGGCGGGTTAGCTGGCGGCCATGGCCCGTGCTCCCCTGCTTCAGCTTTCGAATATTGCCCTGACGTTCGGGGGCGCGCCCCTGTTCGAGGGGCTCGATCTGGTTGTCCAGCCCGGCGACCGTGTGGCGCTTGTCGGGCGCAACGGATCAGGCAAGTCGACATTGATGAAGGTGATGGCTGCTCTGGTCGAGCCTGACAGCGGCGCGCGCGTGGTGCCACCGGGCGTCAGCGTCGGCTACATGGAGCAGGAACCCGAGATGGCCGGTTTCGAGACCTTGGGCGATTTTGCCGCCAGTGGTCTGGCCGAAGGCGAGGAATACCGCGTCGCGGTCGTGGCGGAGGGGCTGAAGTTCGACCCCGAGACCCGGGTTGCGACGGCATCGGGCGGGGAACGGCGGCGCGCGGCGCTGGCCAAGCTTCTGGCCGAGGCACCGGAACTGATGCTGCTGGACGAGCCGACCAACCATCTGGATATCGAGGCGATCCGCTGGCTTGAGGACGAGCTGCGCGACACCCGCGCGGCCTTTGTGCTGATCAGCCACGACCGCGCCTTCCTGCGGGCGTTGACGCGTGCGACGCTGTGGATCGACCGGGGGCAGGTGCGGCGGCAGGAACAGGGGTTCGAGGCGTTCGAGGCCTGGCGCGACAAGATCTGGGATGAGGAAGACGAGGCGCGTCATAAGCTGGATCGCAAGATCAAGGCAGAAGCGCGCTGGGCGGTCGAGGGCATTTCGGCGCGGCGCAAGCGCAACATGGGCCGGGTCCGCGCGCTGGGTGACTTGCGCGCCGAACGCGCCGCGATGATCCGGCGGCAGGGCACTGCGGACATGGCTCTGGAAGCGGGTCAGAAATCCGGCAAGCGGGTGATCGAGGCCGAGGGCGTGTGCAAGACCTTTGACGGTCGTGAGATCGTGCGCGATTTCTCGTTGCAGATCGCACGCGGAGACCGGATTGCCTTTGTCGGGCCGAACGGGGTCGGCAAGACAACGCTTCTGAAGATGCTGACCGGAGAGATTGCGCCCGACAGCGGCCGGGTCAAACTGGGCACCAATCTGCAGATCGCGGTCTTCGATCAGGCGCGGGGCGGGCTGAAGCCGGAACTGAGCCTGTGGGAAAACCTGACCGGGGATCCGTCGATGGGCGTGTCTGGCAAGGCCGATCAGGTCATGGTGCGCGGCCAGCCCCGGCATGTTGTGAGTTACCTGAAGGATTTCCTGTTTTCCGACGCTCAGGCCCGCGCACCGGTGCGCAGCCTGTCGGGGGGCGAAAAGGCGCGGCTGCTTCTCGCCCGGATCATGGCGCGGGAAAGCAATCTGCTGGTGCTTGACGAACCCACCAACGATCTCGATGTCGAGACGCTGGATTTGTTGCAGGAGGTGCTGGGCGACTACGACGGCACCGTCCTGCTGGTCAGTCACGACCGCGATTTCATCGACCGCGTCGCCACGATGACGGTCGCGATGGAGGGCGATGGCCGGGCCGTCGTCTATGCCGGGGGCTGGTCCGACTATCAGGCCCAGAGGGGCGAAAGATCGGCGCAATCGGCGGTCAGTTCGGACAAGGGCAAGGCGGCGCGTGACAAACCTGCCGAGACCGCCCCGCGCGGCGGCCTGACCTTTACCGAACGGCACCGGCTGGACGAATTGCCGGCACTGATCGAACGCTTCGAAGCCGAGATCGGCAAGCTGGGAGAACTGCTGTCGGACGCCGAGCTTTACGCCCGCGAGCCGGTCAAGTTCCGCAAGGCAAGCGAGGCGCTGGCGCAGCGCGAGCGGGCCCTTAGGGCGGCCGAGGATGAATGGCTAGAGCTGGAACAAAAAGCCGCAGCCGACTAGGCTGAAACTGGCCGATCCGGTCAGCGATTTTAGGTGCTTATCTGCCTGCCACCGCTCACAAAATCGTGTGGTTCTGGATTTTCCGAGACGGATTTCTATCTGTGCTTCGTAGAGAAAGAATGCAGGGTCCGATTTTGGATCCGCGGCAAGAAACGGAGATACGGAATGAGACTACTTACAGCAGCAAGCATCATCGCCCTTTCATCGGTTCCCGCACTGGCCGGTGGCCTGAGTGAACCCGTCATGACCGCTGAGCCGGTCGTTGTCGCAAGCCCGGTCGCTACCGGTGGCGACTGGACGGGCGGCTATATCGGCGGCCAGCTTGGCTATGGCAATGCCAGCGTGGGCGATGTCGACGGCGACGGCGTGGCAGGCGGTCTTTATGCCGGTTACCTTTACGACATGGGGACATTCGTTCTGGGCGCCGAAGGCGGCTATGACTGGGGCGACATCACGCTTGATGGCAATGCCGGGACGCTGGACAATGTGGGCCGGATCAAGGGTATCGCGGGCTACGACATGGGCAGAACGATGCTCTATGCGACTGCGGGCGCGGCCTATGGCGACGCGACCGTTGGCGGCAGCAGCCTGTCCGACTGGGGCTGGCTGGCCGGTATCGGTCTTGACTACAAGGTCAACGATGTCGTCAGCGTCGGTGGCGAGGTCCTGTACCACCAGTTCGACGATTTCGACGATGCAGGTGTGGACGTGGATGCGACGACCATCGCGGCCCGCGTGTCCTACCACTTCTGAGGTCGGACCTTTCGACCGGGAAGGGCGCCCATTGCGGCGCCCTTTTCGATTCTATCGGGTCAGGTCGCGCAGCACGTCGCGCACGGTCATCACATCCGAGCGCGTGCAGTCGAACTGTCCAACCTGCACCCGGATCACAAAGCGCCCCTCGTGGCGGGTCTGGGTCAGGTAGATGCGGCCATCGTCGTTGATCTCGGTCAGCAGCGCCTCTGTTGCGGCGTCGTCGCGGTAGCGGAAGCTGAAGAGCGACAACATGGGCGGGGTCACGATCTCGAACCCCGGCAGCCGGGCGATTTCATGGCAGAGCTCGTTTGACCATTTGACATGGTTCCGGATGCGCTGGCGCAGCCCATCAAGCCCGTAGGCGCGCAGCAGGAACCAAAGCTTGAGGGCGCGGAAGCGGCGGCCCAGTGGCACCGTCCATTCATTGAAATTCGTGATCTCGGACTGGCCGAGCGTCTGCAGGTAGTCGGGCCGCAGGCCGAGCGTGCGCACCTGCGGACCCGGATCGGCGAGGAACTGCACCGCGCAGTCGAAATTCGCCCCCAGCCACTTGTGAGGATTGAAGACCACCGAATCGGCGTCATCGACACCGTCCCAGAGCGTCCGGAACTCCGGGCAGATCATCGCCGACCCGGCCCAGGCCGCATCGACATGGGTATAAAGGCGGTGGGCCTTGGCGACCTTCAGCAGGTCGGCAATACGGTCGGTGCCGCCGACCGAGGTGCCGCCAACGGAAAATATGACGCCAGCCGGAAGGCAATTGTTCGATTTGTCCTTTTCTATAGCCGCATCCAGCGCATCCGGGCGCATGGACAGCGTTTCATCGGTTGGAATTCTGCAAATGTTGGCCTGTCCAATGCCGGCGATCCGGGCCGATTTGTCAATCGAGCTATGGGTCTGGTCCGAGGCGTAGATCCGCAACCGCGGCAGTCCCGAAAGGCCTTCTTCATTGCCCGCCCAGCCGAGCGCGCGTTCGCGCATCGTCAGCACCGCCGACAGCGTGGCGGTCGTGGCGCTGTCATGGATCGTGCCGGTGAAATGGGCGCCGAGACCAAGCGCGTCCCGTAGCCAGCGCATCATCACCTCTTCGATCTCTGTCGCGGCCGGCGCGGTCTGCCAGAGCATCGCCTGCGCCGCGAGCGCCGCTGTCAGTTGTTCGGCAAGGATCGATGCGGGGGCGGCATTGGCCGGGAAATAGGCGAAGAAGCGGGGGTGCTGCCAATGGGTCATCGCCCCGGGGACGATGGCTTCGAAATCGGCGAAGATCCTGTCCATCGTTTCGGGCTGTTCGGGTGCCGCGTCAGCCAGTCTCGCGGCGGTTTCACCGGGTTTGACCTGAGCGCGGACCGGGCGGTCGCGCAGCGTGCTGTAATAGTCGCGGGTCCAGTCGGCGGCACGTTTCGACCAGAAGTTCAGATCGTCGTGGTTCATGGGCACTGCAATCCTTGTGTCGCGCCGGTGGCGGGTCTGGGATGCCTCCGGCGGGGATATTTGCGAACAGAAGATGTCTCAGGTCAGCAGCTTGTCGATTTCTGCACCGCTTACGGAGTGCGCGAGCGGTCTGAAATCGCCCTCGGTAAACATCGCCTGCGCCGCGTCACGGATGGCGCGGTGGGTGACGCGCGCCAGTGCCGAACCCAGCGAGATCCGGGCGACGCCCAGTGCTGCGAAATCGGCGCGGCGCATCGCGGTATAGGGACCGGCGGCGAGCGCGTTCACCGGCTTGGATGTGGCCTTGCAGACGGCGGCGAGATCGTCACGGGTGATTGGCAGCGGAACATAGAGGCAGTCGGCCCCGGCCTTGTCGAAGGCGCGGATGCGTTTCAGAGCCTCGGCGATGTCGTAGACACCGTGCATCACGCCATCGGCCCGTGCGACCAGCACGAAATCGCGCGGCAGCGCGCGGGCGGCGCTGGCGGCGGCGCGGATGCGTTCGACCGCAAGATCGAAATCATAGGCGTGGCCGACGCCTGGGATTGTGTCCTCGACCGAGATCCCGGCAAGGCCGGCCCCGGCTGCAAGGCGCACGGTTTCGGCCACGCCGTCGGGTGCTTCGGCAAAGCCGTTTTCGAAATCGCCCGAGACCGGCAGCGGCGATGCGGCGACAAGGTCAGCGGCATGAGACAGCGCCTCGTCGCGGGTGACGCCGCCATCCGGGCGGCCGAGCGTAAAGGCATGGGCGGCGGAGGAGGTGGCCAGCGCTTCGGCGCCAAGGGCGGCCAGCATCTTGGCGCTGCCGATATCCCAGGCGTTTGCGAGGATGAAGGGATTTCCGGGCTGATGCAGGGCGCGGAAGGCGGGGCCGGGATCGTGTCGTGTCACGGCGGTCATGGTGCGATCTCCTGTGCGAAGGTGACAAGGCGGGTCAGGGCGCTGCGGAACGCGTCATCGCCGACGGTCATGGCGACGCGGACATGGCCGGCGGCGGCCTGGCCGAAGCTTTCGCCCGGCATGACGGCGATATGATGGGCGTCGAGCAGGCGGTCTCCGAATTCGTCGCCCGAAAGCCCCGTCGCCCTGATGTCGAGCATGACATACATCGCCCCGCCCGAGGGCAGCGCCCGGACCACGTTCTGGCCTTCCAGAACCTTGAGCGCGATGGCGCGGCGGCGGCGGAAGGGGGCGGCGATTTCCTCTTCCAGCGCGGGGCCCTGCGCGAGGGCGAAGACGGCGGCATCCTGAATGAAACCGGGCACGCCGTAGGTGGTGTGGGTGGCCAGCGTCGTGAGATGCGAGATGGCGTCTTGCGGCCCCGCGATCCAGCCGATCCGGCTGCCGGTCATCGCATGGCTTTTCGACATCGAGCCAACGACCAGCGTGCGTTCAGCCATGCCGGGGAAGCTGCGCGGCGAGATATGGTCGCCGTCCCAGACCTGGGTGTCGTAGACTTCGTCGGAAATCAGCCAGAGATCGTGGTCAAGGCAGGTCCGGGCAATGCCTTCGAGGGTCTTGCGGGAATAGACCACGCCTGTGGGGTTGTTGGGCGAGTTGATCAGCAGTGACTTTGCGCCCGGAGCGCGGGAGGCGATTTCGGCGGGGTCGGGCTGAAAGCTGTTGCGCGACCGGGTGGGCACCGCAACCGGCACCGCGCCGACCGCGCGGATCGTGCCGGGGTAGGTGGCGTAGTAGGGATCGATGAAAAGCGCGCGATCGCCTTGGTCGCAGGTGGCGCGATGGGCCGCAAAAAGTGCGGCCTGACCGCCGGGCGTGATGATGACATTGGCGGGTGTGGTCGGCACACCGGTGCGCTGGGTCAGTCGTTCGGCGACCGCGCGGCGGAGTTCCGCCGTGCCGGGCACGCTGGCATACCCGGTATGGCCCGCCGACGCTGCCCGGTGCATGGCGTCGAGAATCGCCGGCGCGGTGCGCACATCATGTTCGCCGATTGTCAGTTCCGTGACCCGGGTTCCCTCGGCGATCATCCGGCGCGCCTTCAGGAACAGATCCCAGCCGTCTGAGCCGCCGCCAGTGAGACCGGTGATGGTACGTGAGAGATGCATGGTGACTCCGCTTCGATTTTCCGGACAGGGCCATGCACGGCCCGGATTGTCAAATGGCGGTTCGTGATCGGTCGGGGTCACGGATCGTCCGGGCTGTCGCCGAGCAGGTAGCGCGGGCCCTGACCCTTGTCGGCGGCGGTGTCTTGGCGATTGTAAAGATGGCATTGCTTGAGCGACAGGCAGCCGCAACCGATGCATTTGTCCAGCCGCGCCCGCAAGGCGGTGAGGCCCGCGATACGGTCATCAAGCTCGGTCCCGAAGCGGCGGCTGATCTTTGACCAGTCCGCCTTGGTTGGCGTCCGGCCTTCGGGCAGGGCGGCGAATTGCGCGCGGATCTCGGCCAGCGTGAAGCCGAGACGCTGCGCGATCATCACGAACGACAGCCGCCGGATGTCGGCGCGATCGTAGCGGCGCTGGCCGCCTGCATTGCGATGCGGGCGCACAAGGCCCTGATCTTCGTAAAACCGGATCGCCGACACCGCCAGGCCGGTGCGGTCCGCGATCTGGCCGATGCTGAGTCCCCGGGCGTTCAACTTCATGCTTGACCTCAACTATGGTTGAGGAATTACAAGGCGAGTCGGCACTGGAAATCAACAGGAAAAGGACAAGCCATGACAACCGGACGACTGGAGCATGCGAATATCACGGTAAGCGACCCGGCAAGGACGGCGGCAATGCTGGACCGCCTGTTTGGCTGGAAGCTGCGCTGGAAAGGCGATGCCATTCACGGCGGCACGACCTATCATGTCGGAACCGGCGACCAGTATCTTGCGGTCTATACGGGTCCGGGCGGCAGGCAGAAACCGGGGGACGACAGTTATTCGATGCGCGGCGGGCTGAACCATGTCGGCGTGGTCGTGGACGATCTTGACGCGGCAGAGGTGCGGGTCCGGGCGCTGGGGTTCGAACCGCACAGCCATGCCGATTACGAGCCCGGACGCCGGTTCTATTTCCGCGACCACGATGGGATCGAGTTCGAACTGGTCTGCTACGACTGAACGGCGGTCCCGCGCCCCGCGGGGGGGGGGCGATGCCTTCGGCGAGGATATTTTCGAACAGAAGAAAGTAGCGAGGGCATTCTGACTTTGACAGGATGGCCGATCCGGTGCTATGGCCGGGGCATGACCCGCGCTGCGATCATTATCTGCTGCATTACCTGCTGACACACGTCGCGGGCCGGTCACCTTTTCCCTGAAAGAAGAAGTTGCTAAAGCCCGCGGGACCCCTGCGTTTCGAGGACTCGATACATGGCTGAGATCAGGCTTTACAATACCCGGACCCGCGCGAAGGAAGACTTCGTGCCGCTCGATGACAAGAATGTCCGGATGTATGTCTGCGGCCCGACGGTGTATGATCGCGCGCATCTGGGCAATGCCCGGCCGGTGGTGGTTTTCGATGTTCTTTACAGGCTCTTGCGCCATGTCTACGGCGCGGATCATGTGACCTATGTGCGCAACTTTACCGATGTCGACGACAAGATCATCGAGCGGGCAAAGCGCGACGGGCGGGAAATATCCCAGATCACCGAGGAAACCACGCGCTGGTATCTGGAAGACATGGCCGCCCTCGGTGCGCTGGAGCCCGACCAGATGCCGCGCGCGACGGGTTTCATCGGCCAGATGGTCACGATGATCGAAGAACTTGTTGCAAAGGGCCATGCTTACGAGGCCGAGGGTCACGTGCTGTTCGCGGTCGAAAGTTACAAGGACTACGGCAAGTTGTCGGGGCGATCGGTTGACGACATGATCGCGGGGGCCCGCGTCGAGGTCGCGCCCTACAAGCGCAACCCGATGGATTTCGTCCTGTGGAAGCCGTCCAGTGACGACCAGCCGGGTTGGGACAGCCCTTGGGGGCGCGGTCGGCCGGGCTGGCATATCGAGTGCTCGGCCATGGCCTATGAATTGCTGGGCGAGAGTTTCGACATCCACGGCGGCGGCATCGACCTGCAATTCCCGCATCATGAAAACGAGATCGCGCAATCGGCCTGCGCGCATCCCGAAGGTGCGTTCGCGCGCTACTGGCTGCATAATGAGATGCTGCAGGTCGAGGGCAAGAAGATGTCCAAGAGCCTGGGCAATTTCTTTACCGTGCGGGATTTGCTCGATCAGGGCGTGCCGGGCGAGGTGATCCGGTTCGTCATGCTGAGCACGCATTACCGCAAGCCGATGGACTGGACGGAGAAGAAGCGGGCGGAGGCGGCAATTACAATCGACTACTGGCACCGCCTCACGACAGAGTTAGAACCGAGCGGCGCTGTGCCCGCCAGTGTCGTGTCGGCAATGTCCGACGACCTAAATACCCACTTAGCGTTAGTCGCAGTGAGTGCGCTCCATAGCCAACCGCAAATGCTCCTAGATGCGGCTAGGTTCCTCGGATTCCTCGATGACGAGGCGCGCGAACATTATCGTCAAATGAATCTGGTCGAAGGCGTTAGTGTTTCCGTTTCGGGAAAAGACTCTGACAGTACTGCGAAAGCGCTGAGTGAGTTGAGGGATACCTATATCGTCGCGTACAAACATGCGAAAAAGACCAAGTCATTTGACAAAGTTGACGCTGCCAAGAAAGTTTTGGCCACGATGGAGATTGACGTTTCTGTCCATGTAAACAGCGTTGAGTTTCGAGCGAAGCGGCCATTGGACGACCAAGAGATTGAGTATCTTCATGATCTTGAGGAGGCCCTGAAATGAGTACCCCGATGAACGAAGGGCAGCGCCGGCCCGAGGGGGGCGCGGAAGCGCCCGCCTGGGGGGCGGGCGGGCGCTGCCCGGCCTTCGGCCGGACGGATCGCGGGGGGCTGGGCGCATGACCCGCGAACCTCTCTCCCTCTTCGACACCACGCTGCGCGACGGGCAGCAGACGCAGGGCGTGCAGTTCTCGACCCCGGAAAAGCACCAGATCGCGGCCACGCTCGATGCGCTGGGGCTCGACTATATCGAGGGCGGCTGGCCCGGTGCCAACCC
>JAHEAO010000083.1:0-7932 GCA_024642725.1 Paracoccaceae bacterium
GTGGCAGCCCGTAGGGGAATCGAACCCCTCTTTCCAGGTTGAAAACCTGGCGTCCTAACCGATAGACGAACGGGCCACGGCGTAATGTGCGCCGTATCTAGGCAAAGCCGACCGGAAGGGCAAGAGAATATTTGCGCTTTTCCGCTGGGAAAATCACGTGGCCTCCGCGGCGTCTTCCAGCCGCAACTGGACGCGCTTGCGACCGCCCCAGACATTGATGTCCAGCCGGCCCGCAAGGTGAAACCTCTTGCCACCGTTTTCAACCAACGCGACGCCGAGAGGTCCTCCGAATGCGCCAAAGGCGATGGCGTCCATCGTCGGCCCTGTGCCATCGCTGAAGCTGAGTTTCAGGTGTCCACTGCCGACTTGTTTTGCAAAGCGAATGATCTGATCCGGGAAAATGAAGCGCGGCGCCGAGGCCCCGGCGCCGAAAGGCCCAGCCGCTTCAATCTGTTCGACGAGATCCGTTGTCGCGGCCTGCGGCATGAGAATTCCGTCAAGCCGCAGGTCCTTGGGGCCGAGGTCGTTCGCACCCTGACGGGAGAGGAGATCCGCAAGGCGCGACATGGCCGGTTCCAGCTGATCTTTAGCTACGGTCAGCCCAGCGGCCATCTTGTGCCCGCCGCCCTTGATCAAAAGGCCTTCCGTGGCCAGCCTCTGGATCGCCGCGCCAATGTCTATTCCCGTGACAGAGCGACCCGATCCCTTGCCTTCGTTTCCGTCGAGTCCGATCACGATGGACGGGCGGTTGGTGAATTCTTTCAGCCTTGATGCCACTATACCTACAACGCCGGGGTGCCAACCTTCACCGGCCGCCCAGACCAATGGTCCGTCGATCCCTCGCTCTTCAACCTGAGCCAGGGCCGCTTCGCGCACCGATGCCTCTATCTCGCGCCGCTCGGTGTTCAATTGATCAAGGCGATCGGCAATGGAGATGGCTTCGGATGGGTCCAACGTGGACAAAAGCCGTGCGCCGAGGTCCGCCCGACCGATCCGCCCACCCGCGTTGACCCTTGGGCCAAGTACATATCCGAGGTGGTAGGACGAGGGCGCGGTATCAAGCTGCGCGACATCCGTCAGAGCAACAAGACCGGGGCGCTGGCGTTGTCCCATGATCCTGAGACCCTGCCGTACGAAGGCACGATTGACCCCCTTTAGCGGTGCAACATCTGCGACAGTTGCCAAAGCCACGAGATCGAGGGAATTCATCAGATCAGGGCCGGAAATACCACCAGTCCGCAATTGGCGGTTGGCTTCGACGAGAAAGAGAAAGACGACGCCTGCCGCGCACAGGTGGCTTAGCTCTCCGGTTTCGTCCTGCCGGTTTGGATTGACGACAGCAAGGGCGGGCGGAAGGGTTTCGCCGCCGAGGTGGTGATCGAGGACGACCACGTCAGCACCTTTCGCGGCGGCGATCGGCCCATGGGACAGAGTCCCGCAATCAACGCAGATAATCAGCTGGTGGTCTGCGGCGAGTGCCGACATCGCGGCCTCGTTGGGCCCATAGCCTTCGTCGATACGGTCCGGGACATAGAGCGTTGCTTCATGCCCCATGTCGCGGAGCCAGCACAGGATAAGCGCGGCGGAAGTGCCCCCATCAACGTCATAGTCTGCGAAGACGGCAATCTTCTCACGTTTTTGCAACGCCTTCAGGAACCGTTCGACGGCTGGTCGCATGTCGCGGAGTGCCAGCGGGTCCGGCAGGAGATCGCGCAAGGCCGGGGCAAGGTAACTTTCGGCTTCGCCGGGCGAAACGGACTGGCGGACCAAAGTCCGGCAGACGGCCAGGGGCAGCGAGGTTTGCTGCTCCATGGCCTCGGACAGCCGCTCCGCCTCTGCTCCGGGGCCGACCCAGCGCCGGCCGGTTAAAGACCGTTCAATCCCGAGAAAAGCGCGGTCTGCCGTCATCCCGCCTTGATCGGGTTGCGATAGATCATCCGACGCACCGAGCCGGTCTTGGAGCGCATGAGGATTGTCTCGGTTTCAAGGAAGCCCGGCTCACGTTTGATGCCGGCCAGGATTGACCCGTCAGTGACGCCGGTCGCTGCAAAGATGACGTTCTGGGTAACCATGTCGTCGCGCGCATAGATGCGGTCAAGATCGCGGATCCCGGCCTTTGCCGCACGGCCGCGCTCGTCATCATTGCGGAACATCAGGCGACCCCACATCTGCCCGCCCATGCATTTCAAGGCGGCTGCCGCGAGTACGCCTTCGGGCGCACCACCCGACCCCATGTACATGTCGATTCCTGTGCGTTCGGCCTCGGCGCAATGGATCACGCCCGCCACGTCGCCATCAGTGATCAGCCGGATAGCAGCGCCCGTCGAGCGAACTTCTGCGATCAGGTCCTCATGTCTCGGACGCTCGAGGATGCAAACGGTTATGTCGCGGTCAGAGCAGCCTTGGGCCTTGGCCAGTCTGCGAACACGCTCCGCCGGTTGCATGTCCAGGGAAACAACATCTTGCGGATAGCCAGGGCCGATGGCGAGCTTGTCCATATAGACATCGGGAGCATGCAGAAGCGTGCCGCGCGGCGCCATGGCGATGACCGTCAAGGCATTTGGCATGTCCTTCGCCGTCAGCGTGGTGCCTTCCAGCGGATCGAGTGCGATGTCGACAGCCGGTCCGTCACCGGTTCCAACTTCTTCTCCGATGTAGAGCATCGGAGCTTCGTCGCGTTCGCCTTCGCCGATGACGACAACGCCCTTGATATCGAGCAGGTTCAGCTGTTCGCGCATTGCGTTGACGGCGGCCTGATCTGCCGCCTTTTCATCCCCGCGCCCGACAAGCCGGGCAGAGGCCATGGCGGCGGCCTCGGATACCCGGGCCAACCCCAGCGATAGCAGCCGGTCGTGGAATTCAACGGAATTGGTCATATTCGGGTCCTGCTTCATGGATTGCTGCTCCACACCTAGCGCGGTGGCGCAAGGTGGCACAAGTGTTCAGACGGCTTCGATCCGGATAGCCACGGGTTCTCCGACAAGAACCGATGTCTTGGTCATGCCGGCGATGGCGGTTTCAAGCGCGGAGCGGCTTGTCTTATGCGTGACGATCAATACCGGGGCTGTCGGATCGGTATGACCATATTGCCGCATCCGGTCGATCGAAATGCCCGCGTCACCCAGAACTGCGGCAATCTTGGCCAGCGCACCGGGTTTGTCCTGCAGTTTCATACGCAGGTAATAGGGGGCAGGGATGCTTGCACGCGATGGTTTGGCTTTCGTCAGGCTGGCTGCGGGCTGGCCAAAAATCGGCAAGCGAAAGCCGCGCGCGATGTCGACAACGTCGCCCATGACGGCGCTGGCCGTCGGGCCTTCGCCCGCGCCGGGACCACGAAGAACGATCTGTCCAACCGAGTCACCTTCAAGCACAACCATATTGGTGGCGCTTTCAAGTTGCCCCAAGGGGCTGTTGTCAGGAACCAGACAGGGCGACATGCGCTGTTCCAGTCCGCGTCCCGTCATCTGCGCCACGCCCAGCAGTTTGATGCGATAGCCCATGTCGGCAGCGAGTTCGATATCCTCAATGGTTATCCGTTCGATACCCTCGAGTTCCATGTCATCGAAAGCGACCTGAGTTCCAAAGGCGATCGCGGCCAGCAGCGCAAGCTTGTGCCCCGCGTCGATTCCCCCCACATCGAGCTTCGGATCGGCTTCGAGATAGCCAAGCTTGGCCGCCTCGTCGAAAACGGCATCGTAGGTCAGACCTTCGTGCTGCATCTTGGTGAGGATGAAATTGCAGGTGCCGTTCATGACGCCCATGACACGTGTGATGGCATTCCCGGCGAGTCCTTCGGTCAGCGCCTTGATGACAGGAATGCCGCCTGCGACCGATGCTTCGAACCGGATGACCCGTCCCGCGTCTTCGGCGGCGAGCGCCAGCGCGTGGCCGTGATGTGCAAGCATCGCCTTGTTCGCCGTCACCACGTCCTTGCCGGTGGCAATTGCAGCTTCGGTTGCGGCCTTGGCGGGGCCATCAGCGCCGCCCATCAATTCGACGAAAACATCGACATCGGAACGCCGGGCAAGAGCGACCGGGTCGTCCTCCCATGCATAGCTGTCCAGCCGGACGCCACGATCCTTGTCCCGGGACCTTGCCGATATGGCTGAAATGCTGATCGGACGGCCTGAGCGCGCTTCTAGAAGCTTGGCGTGACGTTGAACGATCCTGACGACTCCGGTGCCGACTGTGCCCAAACCGGCAATCCCCAAGCGCAATGGTTCTGGCATGTCGATCTCTCCGCTTTCGGATTTTAGGGGTTCTGTTAGCCGCTTCCCGGCATGACTGCAACGGCGCGCGGTGTCACGGGTTGAGGCGACCGAAGGCCGCTTTCATTTCTGCCTGTGTCTCAGCGGTTATGATGTCGGTCTGACGCAGGATCTTTGCACGGGCCTTCAGCAACTTCGCGCGATTGAGCAACGCTTCAATCTCGGCGCTTGGGTCTGCATCCGTCGGTGGCGCCGAACGCGTCAATAATTCATCAACCGGCTCGAGGCCGGGATAGGCGGATTTCTTGGCCTCGGCGCTGATGGCCAAATCCAGCTGCGGAAACGGTGCGCAGCCAGCCAAAAAGGCAAGGACGAGAAAGATACAAACGCGCGGCATCGAATCCTCGGGTCAATCGCGCCCTACATACGTCTTGATTGGGTGGACCGGCAAGCAAACCCTTTGAAATGAACGCACGTTCAGATATTCAGGTGCCATGGCGCGCAAGACAGGCTCTCATTCCGACATTACAGGTCCTCTGGTCAGGCAGGCGGCACAGATGTTGTTCGCGCGGCATGGCTACGCGGCCGTTTCGATGCGGCAGATCGCGGCCGAGGTCGGCGTGCAGGCGGGCGCGCTCTATCTTTACACACCGGATAAGCAGACTCTGCTGTTCAACTTGATGCGGACACATCTTGAGGAATTGCTTGCGGCCTGGGCGGCGGAACCGAAGGGAGAAACGCCTCAGGAAAGGCTGGAGGTCTTCAGCAGGTTCCATATCCGGTTTCATTTGGACCGACCGGACGAAGTATTCATTGCCTATATGGAGTTGCGAAATCTCGAACCGGACAATTTCGCGGTGATAGAGCGCCTGAGACACGACTATGAAAGCGAGCTTGAATCGATACTGAAGGACGGTTCCGAAACCGAAGATTTCAGAGTGCCGGACATCAAGCTTGCGACCCTCGCCATTATTGCGATGCTCACGGGCGTCAACACATGGTATCGGGAAGGTGGTCGGCTTTCGCGGGACCGGGTTGAGCGGATCTACTGCAACATGGTCCGCCGGGCGGCCGGGGCCTGAAGGAGACTAGGGAATGCCAAAAGGCCAAGGGGACAACCCGCTAACGCAAGATTTGGTTGCTCGAATTACACCGTCGCCATTTCGTCGTTGGCTTGCGGTATCGATACTCGCGATCTTGGGAGGGTTGCTGATCTATCTGGCACTTTCGCGCCCACCCGCATCGATCCTCTGGCAGATTTTTCTGCTGGTCGCGGGCGCACTGGCGCTCTTCCTTGCAGATCTAGTGCGGCAGGCAACCGCGCTTTCCATTGAATTCTCGAATGGCCGAATGGTCGATTCCTCCGGACGTGAGATCTGTACTCTCGACGAGATCGCCTCGATTGAACGCGGTGCGTTCGCCTTCAAGCCATCGAATGGGTTTTTGATTCACTTGAGGACGCGAAAGCCCCGGCATTGGGCGCCGGGGCTTTGGTGGAGAATTGGCCGCAGGGTAGGTGTCGGAGGCGTGACGCCGGTTTCCCAGACAAAATTCATGTCCGAGATGATAGCCTTTGAGTTGCGCGGAAAGTCTGAAGATTAGGTGCTTGTGTCCTCGGACCCGTCGGCATGTGTGCCGCCGTCACTTGGATCATAGCTCGGATCCCAGACGATTTGCGGTGCAAAGCGTGGTCGTGTGACAACGTGGCTGACGAGGTCGCGTGCCGGGAATGATACCAGCGCGTTCGCGAATGGCGGTTTGTACCGGAGAGAGGTCTCGATCAGAACCAGCCGGTCTCCCTGAGCCAGCAGAGGAATCTTGTCGGCATAGAAGGCGAAGTCCTGATCCGTCAGATCGCGGGCACCATTGACGCCACGCGACCAGTCAAAGGCCAGAACGCGGTTTGCCTCATCAGCGCAATCACTTACGCAAACCAGTTCGCTCACACGAATCCAGGAATCCTCTGCATCGGCATTCGTCATGTACCGGTACACTTTGTAGAGGCCACTGATGTAATTGTAATCAATGGAATTTGTCTCTCGAGACAGCATGTCGCTGATTGTGTAGTTGGCCCGGTATGTCGCGTTCTGCGCCTTGTAGGCGTCGAAGAAGGTATAGGTTCCGGTCGCGGCCCAAAGTAGCATGGGAAAGGCAAAGACAGCCTCAACTGACAAGCTTCCGGATTGTTCGGACCTGAATTCCTTGCAGAACCTCGAAATAAAACTAAACATTTTCATACCCTTACGGTTCATTCACATAGGCCGACGTCGTAACCAGCGCGTAAGCTCCGGAATCGTCCAGTTTCATTTGCGCGGCCAATCCGGTTGTCGGGAAAAACGGATCGAAAACCGCGCAGACCCTGACCAGCATCATTTCGTTGCTCGCGCCGGTCTCGAAATCTAGGACCGGTTGCACATCCTCGGTCCGGTCGACGCAGGTTGCAGAACCGGCCAAAGGTTCCCAGGTCGTTGTTGAAACCGGCCGAAGTTCCACGAGCACCGAGTCGGCACAATCGGGAATAATGACCGAGTGCTGACATATCTTGGCTTTCAACCCGTCATGGGTCATCGGGTTGAGTGTGCCAAGACGCAACTCGCGCATCGCGATATCGACTCCGCGATCCAACATCACACCGCGTGTCAGCAGCAGACCGGTTTCGAAGACCACAAGAAAGAGCGTCATGAACGCGGGAAACAGCAGCACGAATTCGATCGTGGCGTTGCCATCCTCGCGCCGCCAACTGCCCCGTTGCCGGGAGAAAATTGAACCGAGGCGGGTCAATTTGTCAGCCTCAGTTCATGAATCTCACGCGCGATTGAGGTGAAAGCGTTAGATATATTCAGGCCGTTGACGTCAAAGTGGTGCGCATCCGAACTGGCGCAGCCCTGCATGATTGCCGAAGATGCTTCGCTGGTTTCGAAGCCAATCGTGAAGATTTCGATGTCCTGAGCTTTTGCCGCATCGCAAATGGCGTCCAGCCGTGTGTTTTTGGTTCCGTAGCCCCAGACATCAATCGGATTCGGAAAGAACGAGAACTCTTCCTGATAGAAGTCGACATTGTACTCGTGCCAGAATTCTTCATAGGTCATCTGGATTGGGTCACCAGGTTCGACAGTCGTTGTGCAGGTGGTGCTGCCTTTTCTTGTTGTGCAGACGACGTAGCTTCCATCGCCGTAGGCATGGTCGAACCACGCGTTTTGATCCGGCCACCAATACTTGTTGCTGCCTGAACGCGTCGCGTTGTAGGCGGACAGCTTTCCGTCAGAGGAGTTCTTGTAGACGGGCATATTTCCGGAACGGTAGGCCGATTTCAGCATGTGCTGAGATGTGTTTTCACCGTCGGTCATCAGAACGATGACCTTCTGCATGCTGCGCGCATTGAACGCGTAGGGTCGGTCATCGAAGGCCAAGGTCACTTCACCCGTACCGTTCATGTGCTGGACCACCGGAGCAAAGGCGGGGTCGAGAAGGGCCGCGCCCCACTTCATCCCAAGGTCGATCGAGGTGTTTCCACCCTCAGACAGGTTCCCGATGTAGGTTTGAAGGTCCGAATAGGAATTCTCGAACGGAACGATGACCCTGTCTGAGTAGGGTTTGCAGGTCCGGCTGGAGTCGCGGGACCCCATACTGCTGCTACCTCTGTAGTTGGTCCATGGATCGATGTCGCCCGAGCGCTTGATCGTGGTCCCCGTCAAAATCGCTGTAGAGTTGAAATCGGATGCAT
>JAHEAO010000083.1:8032-10159 GCA_024642725.1 Paracoccaceae bacterium
CCGGGCGTCACGATGACGTCGTCGGCCGAGATATAGCTGCTCAGGCCCGCCTTCTTAAAGTAGTCGAGCACGACTTCCTTGGAATCGAGCGTCTGTTCCAGGCTGGCACCCGCAAGAACCGCGCGGTCGAGTGTGCTTTGCAGCCGAGCGCGTTCCGTTTCTACGCGCATGAGGTCGACTGCCATGCCGGAAATCATCAGCATCATGATCAGCAGGAACAGCGAGAAGATGAGGATCGAGCCCTCTTCTTGCCGCGCGAACCGCCTTATTCTCTCTGGGCGCTTCTGCAATAGCGCAGCAGCAAGATTTCTAACTCCCAAAAAACCGTCAACATGCAGGCTCATGTTGTAACCTTTCCTAGCACCTTCCCCAAAGTGCCCCCACGGCGCAGGCAGAGGATACATTGCGCCTTGGTCAGTTATGCGCGGACATGTGGCAGGAATTGGGCGCTTCGTAAGAATTATCGAGCCAAAATCTCAATTTTTGGATCAAATCTCAGGATTCGGGACGGATTGTGCACGAATTCAGAACAGCTTCGACATGTAGGTTTCGGAGACCTGGTGTTCGATTCCCTGAATCCACTGGAAGATGTGACCGCAATGAAAAGCACCAGACGCGCGAGATCACTGCTCCGGTCGCAGATAGGATAGCGAATGTCGGGGTCTGACGCGGAAAACTGCACGCGGCATTGAAATATCATTCAGGACTTGGTCTTCTAGGTCAGTCCCGAGGAGCAAGACCGATGCAATTTTCTGCACTTAAGATTCTGAGACAGGGGTTGACGGGCAACCGGGGATGGGGGCCGCACTGGCGCGATCCGGAGCCAAAAGCAGAGTATGACGCTGTCATCATCGGGGGAGGCGGGCATGGATTGTCGACCGCCTATTACCTTGCGAAGAACCACGGGCTAACGAATGTCGCCGTTCTTGAGAAGGGCTACATCGGCGGTGGCAACGTGGGGCGGAACACAACGATCGTCCGGGCCAACTATTTCCTGCCTGGAAATTCCGAATTTTACAGCCATTCGCTAAAGCTCTGGGAAGGGCTGGAGCAGGACCTGAACTACAACGTGATGCATTCGCAGCGCGGGTTGATCAACCTTTTTCACAGTGACGGCCAGCGCGATGCATTTGCGCGACGTGGCAATGCAATGATCAATCAGGGTGACGATGCCATTCTCCTGGATCGGCAGGGCGTGCGGAAACACCTGCCGTATCTCGATTTCGAGAACATTCGGTTTCCGATCTATGGCGGGCTACTTCATCCGCGCGGCGGCACGGCCCGTCACGATGCCGTGGCTTGGGGATATGCGCGGGGCGCTGATCAGCGCGGTGTCGATCTGATCCAGAACTGCGAAGTCACCGGTATTGACATCCAGAACGGCAAGGTGCGGGGGGTTCAGACCACGCGCGGGGCGATCCGGGCCAAGAAGGTCGGGATCGTCGTCGCCGGGCGGTCGGGGCAGGTTGCGGCAATGGCCGGGATGCGGCTGCCCATCGAAAGCCATATACTGCAAGCGTTCGTTACCGAGGGACTGAAGCCCTGCATCGATCATGTCGTCAGCTTTGGAATGGGGCATTTCTATATCAGCCAGTCGGACAAGGGCGGCCTCGTCTTCGGTGGTGATCTGGATTTCTACGCCTCATATGCCCAGCGGGGCAACCTGCCGATGAAAGAGCATGTGATGGAAGCCGCGATGACACTGATGCCAATGATCGGCAAGGCGAAGGTGCTGCGGTCGTGGGGTGGTATCATGGACATGACGCCGGACGGTTCGCCGATCATCGACAAGACCGATACGGACGGGCTCTTCATCGATTGCGGCTGGTGTTATGGCGGTTTCAAGGCGGTGCCCGGATCGGGCTATTCTTTTGCCCATTTGATGGCCACGGGCAACCACCATGAACCAGCCGCGAAGTATCGCCTGGACCGGTTCCGCAACGGCCGCGGCCTGATGGACGAAGAAGGCACCGGTAGCCAGCACAATCTGCACTAGGGGAAGACCATGAGACTGAATTGCCCCCTTTGCGGGGAACGAGACATCAGGGAATTTAGCTATCGCGGCGCGGCCACGGGACTGGAACGGCCGGAACCTGACGCGGGCGAAGGGCCGTGGGATGATTTCGT
>JAHEAO010000084.1 GCA_024642725.1 Paracoccaceae bacterium
CTGCGCTTCTTTGCGACGCCGTCTCGGCGTGCGTCAGAGCGGATTGACTTGGCAATAGCGCTGCGCGGTGCTGAAAAGCTGCTTCTTCATGATTTTGACCAGAATAAGATCAAATTTACCGCAGTTCTCCCCAAGGAGCCGGTTTGCGTCACAGGGGTCCAGATTCGCCTTGAGCAGGTTTTGGTCAATCTGCTGCGCAATGCGATGCAGGCCACAAGCGGGCAAGATCTGCGCCGCGTCGATGTAATGCTTTCTCAGGAAAATGGTCAGGCCAGGATCGCTGTTCGGGACAATGGTCCGGGCCTAGGGGGGCGGACTGCGGCGGATCTGTCAGAGCCGTTTGTGACAACCAAGTCTTCAGGAGAGGGGATGGGACTGGGGCTTGCCATCTCAGCCCAAATCATCAAGGACCAGTCCGGAACGCTTACTGCGGCTGATGCCGATGACGGCGGTGCGGTCTTCGTCGTAACCTTACCAATAGTCGAGGACACAGGATCATGACGCTGCCCTATTTCGCCTATGTCATCGACGACGACCGTGAAATGCGCCAGTCTTTGACCCATCTACTGACCCGGGCGGGGTTTCGAGTCAGCCCATTCTCGGATGCGACGATTGCGCTTGGTCAAATGTCCGACGATTCGCCGGAAGTCATACTGTCAGATGTGCGAATGCCGCGCATGAGCGGGCTTGAATTGCTTGCGGAGCTGACTCGCCGGTCGAGTGCGCCACCGCTTGTGCTAATTTCGGCCCATGGAGACATTCCGACAGCTGTTCAGGCGATCCAGGACGGGGCGCATTGCTTTCTGGAAAAGCCTTATGACCCGCGCCGCCTGATCGCGATCCTGTCACAAGCCGCCGAGAAACAAAGACTTCTGGCATCGGCGCAGCGAATGGCCTCGGACCTTTCCGCGCTTTCGGGGCTCAATCGTGTCCTGCTAGGGGCCGCTGCGGCGATAGCCGAGATCAGGCAGGACCTGATCGACATTGCTCCGCTTGAAGCGAGTGTGCTTATTACCGGCGACACCGGGACCGGCAAGGAAGTCGTGGCTCGGGCGCTGCATAATCTTGGGCCCAATCGTGCCGGTCCTTTCGTGGCCGTCAATTGTGCAACGATTGCGCCGGAAGGCTTTGAAGAACGCGTGTTTGGTACCGCCGACGGTGACCCGGGCCTGATCCGGTCCGCTGACGGGGGCACACTGTTTCTCGACGAGGTCGCCGCCTGTCCGGAGGGTGCCCAGGCCAAGCTGCTGCGCGTCCTCGAAACTGGCGAGGTGCGCCCGTTGGGAAGTGGCGACGAAGTGTCGGCGCGCCTGCGCGTCGTTGCGGCGAGCAACGAATGCCTTGAAGACCGGGTAGCCGACGGTAGTTTTCGGCCCGATCTGCTGTTCCGTCTCAATACGTTCGTGCTTCATCTCCCACCTTTGCGAGACCGTGGAGATGACGTCTTGATCTTGTTTGAGACATTTGTGGACCAGTTGTCCCAGACTTACGAAATCACCGCTCCGCAGTTGACGGCTGACGATGCCGCGGCCCTTCTCGCCCATGACTGGCCTGGCAATGTGCGCGAATTGCGCAACGTCGCGGAACGCCGCGTTCTTTCTGCACGACGCGGCGGCGGGTCCGTGGCGCAAGCCCTCCGGCTGGACGCACCGGAAGAGGTGCCCGAAACCCTGCGGGAAGCTGTGGCCAGCTTCGAGAGGACGCTGATCGCAAAAGCAGTCAAGGCCCATCAGGGCCGAATGGATGCGGTTGCCGAGGCGCTTGGTATTGGCAGGCGTACCCTGAATGAAAAGATCGTGAAGCTCGGGCTGGATAAATCCCGACTGCTGGACTGAAATCCCGCCCTGCGGAAATCCGCAGACCGCTCACTGAGCCATGCGCGGTTTCTATCATACCTTCGAAGACAATTTTGGGTCAGGGTAAGGGCAGCGGCCCAAGGGCCCGAAATAGGGAGGAAATCATGTACCATCTCAAGAAGGCTGCCCTGGCGGTGGCCGTATCTGTGTCTCTTGCAGCGCCAGCAGTTGCGGAAGAGGCCCACTATGTCCTTTCGACAGCATCGACAGGAGGAACATATTATCCGGTCGGTGTCGCGCTTTCGACGCTTGTCAAAGTCAAGCTGGAGCCTGGGCAGAAGATCGGCATGTCCGCGATCAGTTCCGCAGGATCCGGGGAAAATGTTCGCCTGCTGCGCGAAGGCGAGGCACAGTTCGCAATTCTTCAGGGTCTCTACGGGTTCTATGCGGCCTCTGGCACGGGACCGATTGCCGATTCAGGTCCGCAGGAAAACCTGCGCTCCGTAAGCATGCTTTGGCAGAACGTCGAACAGTTCGTGATTGCGTCCGATGCCGCGACCACCGGCACCATGGCCGACATGGTTGCCCTCAAGGGTTCGACCATGGCCTTGGGTGCGCAAAACTCCGGCACGATTGGTTCTAATGGTACGTTGCTTGCAGGGCTCGGCGTAGACATCAACACAGACTATGAGCTCGTGTTCGGTGGCTACGGACCGGCAGCCGAAGCATTGCAGAATGGTCAGGTCAAAGGTCTTGGCGCGCCAGCAGGGGTGCCGACAGGTGCTTTGTCGCAACTCTTTGCGGCTGCCGGTGATGGCGTGACGATGCTCAACTTCACCGATGAAGAACTTGCCGCCGCCGATGGTGGCCGTGAACTCTGGACTCGCTTCGTGATTCCTGCGGGGACGTATCCCGGTCAGGCCGCGGATGTTCAGACCATTGCTCAGCCGAATTTCCTAGCAGTGAATGCGGATGTGTCCGAGGAGAACGTCTACGAGATCACGAAGACGATCTATGAGAACCTCGCCTTCCTACAAGCGATTCATCCGGCGACCAAGGCTATGTCGATCGAGGCTGCCATTGCTGGTCTCCCGGTGCCATTGCACCCCGGCGCGGCGCGGTACTATCAAGAAATCGGAATCGAAATTCCTGAACGCCTGATCGCGAAGTAGTTTCCCTAGGCGAACAATACCGTCCGGCCCGCACGAACGCGGGCCGGCTTTGCAGGGAGGGATCAATGAGCGCGAGTGAAGAGCGTGCCGCAGAGGGCGCGCAGCTACGCCTGTTTTCCGGACCATACGAAACGGTTCTGACACTGCTTTGCCTCTTGATCGCGGTGGCGCATATCTACGTTGCCTTTGATCCCGTGATTTCCGAGTTTCAGCGGAACGCCTATCATTTCGCAGGCTTTGCGTTTCTCGCCGCCCTGATCCATCCCGCCTTGCGCGGCCGCACCGCCAGCCCCGTATTGTTGGCTGCGGACTTGGCGCTTGGCCTGGCGGTCGCTGCAGCGGCAATTTACCTGCCTGCAGCCGAGAACGCGATCTATGATCGAGGTGTCAAGTTCTCAACTCCCGATTGGATTGCCGCCGCCATCTGCATTTTCGGAGCAATAGAACTGACCCGTCGACTGACCGGTTGGGTGATCCCGGTGCTTATCATTGCGGCGCTGACCTATGTCGGTTTCTGGGGCCAGCACATCAGCGGGGTTTTCAGCTTTCCGGGATTGAGCTGGGAGACGATCGCGTTTCGCTCGATCTATGGTGACGACGCACTTTTCGGCACAATTGCACGCATTTCTTCCACGTATGTCTTCCTGTTCATCATCTTTGGGGCGTTCCTGCTAAGATCCGGAGCGGGGGATTTTGTCATCAACCTCGCTCGCGCCGTCGCGGGGCGTATGGTCGGTGGCCCCGGCATCGTCGCAGTGATTGCAAGCGGACTGACGGGAACGATATCCGGCTCGGCAGTGGCCAATACCGCATCGACCGGGGTCATTACGATTCCCCTGATGAAGCGCGCGGGCTTTCCGGCAAAATTCGCGGGCGGTGTCGAAGCCGCCGCATCGACCGGCGGGCAGCTCATGCCGCCGATCATGGGCGCCGGGGCCTTTGTGATGGCGAGTTTCACACAGATCCCATACGAGAAGATTGTCGCAGTCGCGGCTTTGCCCGCGCTGCTCTATTTTCTGTCGGTTGCAATCTTTGTGCGGATTGAGGCACGTCGCCTGAACCTCGCGCCCATGGAAAGCGATGGCGAGACATTGCGTTCGGCCTTCGCCAAAGGCGGGGCGAGTTTCGTGATCCCGATCTTTGCGCTCATCGGCATGTTGGTTTACGGCTATACGCCGGCATATGCAGCGGTCTTTGGCATCATTGCGGTTGTCTGTTCTAGCTGGCTGACGCAAAGTCGCATGGGTCCCAAAGCTGTCGTCGAGGCGCTCGTCATGGGAACGAAGGGCATGGTCATGACGGCCGTTCTTCTTTGCGCGGTTGGCCTTGTGGTGAATGTCATTTCCACCGCAGGGATCGGCAATACATTCAGCCTGATGGTGTCGGACTGGGCCGGGGGCAATCTCTTCATAGCGATCGTTCTGGTGGCACTCGCAAGTCTTGTGCTCGGGATGGGGTTGCCTGTCACCGCCGCATATATCGTGCTCGCCACGTTGTCCGCGCCGGCACTTTCGGGAATGATTGCCGATCGTTTTGTGGTCGATGCCCTCGCTTCGGGCATGCTTAACGAAAGTGCTATGGCAGTCTTGATGTTGGGAGCGCCTGAACACATGGCGCTTCTTGCCGGGACCGTTTCCTCCGATCAGGCCGCAGCGATCATTCATGCCCTTCCCTTGGAAATTGCGGCCCCGCTACGCGATCTCGTGGTTCCACCCGAAGCCGCGCTCGCCGCGCTCTTGTCAGCTCATATGATCATCTTCTGGCTAAGTCAGGACAGCAATGTCACGCCACCTGTCGCGCTCGCCGCTTTTACCGCGGCGGCCATTGCCAAGGCCCCTGCCATGGCCACCGGATTTGCCAGCTGGAAGCTGGCCAAGGGGCTTTACATCGTGCCGCTGATGATAGCCTACACGCCCTTTCTTTCGGGGGACTGGCCGGTAGCGATCCGTATCTTCCTGTTCGGCGTCGTTGGCGTCTACGGCATGGCCGGGGTGTTGCAGGGCTGCCTCGAGAAACCCATTGGCTGGCTTGCACGCGGTCTGTTGTGCGTCGCTTCAGTAGCTTGTCTCTGGCCCGACCCGCTTTGGATCAACATCGCGGGGGCGCTGGTAGTTGGCATGGCGTTGCTGTTCAACCTTCGCTCAAGAGCCTGAAATGTAAAATTGGCGGCGGCTGCGTTGCTCAGGCCCCCAGGATTCGGGGCAATCTCAGCCCATGTTCTCTGGCGCAGTCAATGGCAGCCTCATAGCCGGCATCCGCGTGTCTCCATACGCCTGATGCCGGGTCGTTCCACAGAACCCTTTCAAGACGTTTGGCGGCTTCAGGCGTGCCGTCGGCGCAGATAACGACGCCTGCATGTTGCGAGAATCCCATGCCCACGCCGCCGCCATGGTGAATGCTCACCCATGTTGCTCCGCTTGCCGTGTTTACCAGCGCATTGAGCAAGGGCCAGTCGCTGACCGCATCGGACCCATCCTTCATGGCTTCCGTTTCGCGGTTCGGGGAGGCAACCGACCCGCTGTCGAGATGGTCGCGTCCGATGACAACAGGGGCTTTCAGTTCGCCGCTCGCAACCATTTCGTTGAAGGCAAGGCCGGCGCGGTGCCGGTCGCCAAGCCCGATCCAGCAAATCCGCGCCGGCAGCCCCTGAAAGGCGATGCGGTCCCGGGCCATGTCTAGCCAGTTGTGAAGATGACTGTTGTCAGGGAACAGTTCCTTCATTTTGGCGTCGGTCTTGTAAATGTCTTCCGGGTCGCCAGAAAGTGCGCACCACCGAAACGGCCCGATCCCACGACAAAAGAGCGGGCGTATGTAGGCGGGCACGAACCCGGGGAACGCGAAGGCGTTCTCCAGTCCTTCGTCAAGCGCCATCTGTCGGATGTTGTTCCCGTAGTCCACGGTCGGCACCCCAGCGTTGTGGAAATCGACCATGGCCGCGACTTGCACTTTCATGCTGGCTTTGGCGGCTCTGGCCACTCCGTTGGGGTCGCTCTCTCGCTTTGCCTTCCACTCTGCCATGGTCCAGCCTTGCGGCAGATAGCCGTTGATCGGGTCATGTGCAGAGGTCTGGTCGGTCACGATGTCCGGGCGAACGCCGCGTCGGTAGAGTTCGGGGAAGACATCCGCGGCATTACCCAGAAGTCCGACGGATTTCGCCTCACCAGCCTTGGTCCACCGATCGATCATTGCCAGCGCTTCATCAAGACTGTCGGTCTTTTCATCCACATAGCGAGTGCGCAACCGGAAATCGATGCTGTCTGGGTTGCATTCGACCGCAAGGCAGCAGGCCCCCGCCATCACGGCAGCCAACGGCTGCGCTCCTCCCATTCCACCAAGGCCACCTGTCAGTACCCATTTGCCCTTCAGATCGCCTCCATAGTGCTGACGCCCGGCTTCGGCGAAGGTTTCATATGTCCCCTGGACGATGCCTTGGCTGCCGATATAGATCCACGATCCGGCGGTCATCTGGCCATACATCGCCAGACCCTTCCGATCGAGCTCGTTGAAATGCTCCCAGGTCGCCCAATGCGGCACGAGGTTGGAATTTGCGATTAGCACCCGCGGGGCATCGGTGTGTGTATTGACGATGGCGATCGGCTTCCCGGACTGAACGACCAGCGTTTCATCTGCTTCGAGGTTTTTCAGACAGTCGACGATCGCATCGAAGTCCTGCCAAGTACGCGCCGCGCGACCGATGCCACCGTAGACCACGAGTTCATGCGGGTTTTCGGCGACGTCCGGATGCAGGTTGTTCATCAGCATCCGCAATGGTGCCTCAGTCATCCAGCTCTTGGCATTCAACTCCGGCCCGATCGGCGGGTAGATGTCGCGTGTGTTCTTGCGGGGGTCGCTCATTGAGGGCTCCAGTCGGAAAGAGTTCTGAGGATAGATCGAAGATGGTGTTGCAGCTTTGCGGCGCGCGCCGCGTCGTAGTCCCAGGGCGGGCATTCCTGCATGTAGGTTGACTGAGCCAGCTCCATCTGTATGGCGTGAAAGCCCGTCGCCGGCTGGCCGTAGTGCCGCGTTGTCCACCCGCCTTTGAACCTTCCGTTCAGGACCGAGGAATAGCCCGTGGCGATGCGACATTCCTTTGCGACAGCAGTCTCGATCGACGGTGCACAGGACGCACCGGAATTCGTGCCAATATTGAAATCTGGCAGGATACCGTCAAAGAGGAAGGGTATTGCCGACCTGATTGAGTGACAATCATAGAGAATTGCAAAGCCGTGGATCGAGCGGAGCCGCCGCAATTCAGACTCCAGGGCCGCATGATAGGGGGCGTGGTAAGCCGCTAAGCGCCGTGCAATCTCGCCAGCGCCGGGTTCCCTGCCGGGCATGTAAATCGGGCGTCCATCGAAGTCTGTCAGCGGACATAGGCCTGTTGTGTGCTGGCCGGGGTAGAGGCTGACACCGGACGGATCGCGGTTCACGTCGATCGCGTAGCGATGGACGTTGGTACGGACAGTGGTCAGATCAGGAACAAGATCAGAGTAGAGGTCATCGATATGCCAGTCAGTATCCGCCAGAGCGAGACCGTTTTCGTTCAGTTCGGCTTCGATTCCATCAGGGACCCATATCCCGGTGTGGGGAAGGCCAAGAACCAGCGGGCTGTCGCCTTGCCGTACCTCTATCAGTTGCACCGAACACCCCCGAAGTAGTGGCCAGTTAGCGGGTTCTGACCGATCCGATAGGACAGTTCGGAGGGTTCGGAGACATCCCAGATCGCAAGATCTGCGCGCAGGCCTGGCGCAATCGTTCCCCGATCTTCCAGACCTAGCGCCCTAGCGGCGTTTCGTGTCGTGCCTGCCAAAGCCTCGGCTGGTGTTAATCGGAACAACGTGCAAGCCATGTTCATGGCCAGCAGCAAGGATCCCAGCGGCGATGAACCCGGGTTCCAGTCAGTGGCCACGGCGATTGGGACGTCATGGTCGCGGAATGCCTGAATCGGTGGCAGGTTGGTCTCATGGATCGTGTAGAACGCGCCGGGCAATACCACCGCAACTGTTCCCGAGGCAGCCAGAGCCGCGGCGTCCGTATCCGTCGCATATTCGACGTGATCTGCCGAAAGCGCGCCGTACTTGGCCGCAAGCGCCGTGCCGCCGATATTGCTGAGTTGTTCGGCATGAAGTTTTACCGGCAAGCCGAGTGACCGGGCGCGGTCGAAGACACGGGCGATTTGGCTGGTGTCGAAGGCAATGCCTTCGCAGAAGCCATCGACAGCATCGACAAGCCCTTCTGCATGAGCCGCGTTCAATGCCGGCAGGCAAACGTCGTCGATGTACCTGTCGGCCTCGTATCCCTCAGGTACAGCATGGGCCCCGAGAAAGCTGGTCCGGATGGTGACAGGGCGTTGCCGCTCTATCGAGCGGGCGACGCGAAGCATTTTCAGTTCCGTCTCAATGTCGAGTCCGTAGCCGGATTTGACCTCGATGGTCGAGACTCCTTCGGCAATCAGCGCGTCTGCCCGCCGGAGGGCCTGTTCCAGCAACATCTCCTCCGTCTGCAGTCGCGTTGCCGACACGGTCGAGACAATCCCGCCGCCCGCCCGTGCTATTTTTTCATAGCTCGCACCGTTCAGCCGCATTTCAAATTCTCGTGCCCGGTTTCCACCGTGGACAATATGTGTGTGGCAGTCGATCAGAGCAGGCGTTGCCAATCCCCCATTTTGCGGCTTGCGCGCTGCATTTGCGTAACGGGTCGGGAGGTCCTGTCTCGGGCCGACCCATTGAATCAGGCCGTCACCAATGACTATGGCCGCATCTTCGATCAGCCCGTATGAGCCGTCGCCCGGTTTCATCGTGGCGGCGCGAATTTCGGTCAGGATGAAGCTGGCGGACATCAAGTTTCCTTGCAAATGTGCATACATAAAATTAATATGTAGATACATAATGTGTCAACGGAGTTGTTCTTTTGCAGATAATTCACGCAAAACAGGCACTTATTGGTGATGGCTGGAAGAGCAACATTCAGGTCACGGTTGCCGTTGACGGCCGAATCGACGCGGTCGGCGATCAGACGGACCAGCCGACGCACAGCCTGTCCGTCTTGCTGCCCGCCCCGTTGAATCTGCACAGCCATTCATTTCAGAGAGCCATGGCGGGCCTCACCGAGGCGCGGGGGCCGGATCCGCGTGACAGCTTCTGGACGTGGCGGCGCTTGATGTATCGCTTCCTCAATCAGCTCGACCCCGATCAGGTCGAAGCGATCGCCGCGCTTGTTTTCATGGAGATGCTGGAAGCGGGATATGGCGCGGTCGCCGAGTTTCACTATCTGCACCACGACGTCGGTGGAAAGCCCTATGCCAATCTGGCAGAAATGTCTGAACGGATCGTAACGGCAGCAGCCCAGACCGGAATTGGGCTGACTCTCTTGCCGGTTCTCTATCAATACGGCGGGTGCGACCGGCGCGAGCTGTCAGGCGGCCAGCGCAGGTTCGGCAACGACCCCGACGGATATTTCCGCCTGCACGAAGGTGCAGCACGGTCCCTCGGGCATGGACCACAGGACAACATCATCGGTGTTGCT
This sequence comes from Paracoccaceae bacterium, assembly GCA_024642725.1. Taxonomy (GTDB): domain Bacteria; phylum Pseudomonadota; class Alphaproteobacteria; order Rhodobacterales; family Rhodobacteraceae; genus JAHEAO01. The sequence continues at coordinate 9,494 of JAHEAO010000084.1, forward strand.
CCACATTCGTTGCGTGCCGTCGATCCGGAGGGATTGGGCAGGCTCCTGGCTTCGACGCCGACAGGTCCCATTCATATGCATCTTGCCGAGCAGGTGGCGGAAGTGGACGAAGTGCGTCAGCACCTCGGCGCTCGCCCCACCGAGTGGTTGCTTGGCAACCATGAGGTCAATGATCGCTGGTGCTTGATTCACTGCACGCAAATGGACCAGACGGAGAACGTTGCGCTTGCACGTTCAGGAGCAATTGCGGGCTTGTGCCCAATCACCGAATCCAATCTTGGCGATGGCATCTTCCCGGGAACGCTATTTCTCGAAGAGAATGGCAAGGTCGGGTTTGGTTCGGATTCGAACATCCATATTTCGCTTTTCGAGGAACTAAAGACGCTTGAGTATTCGCAGCGACTTCGCGACCGTTCACGTGCGGCCCTGGCAACGCAGAGCCGTTCCACCGGACGGGTCCTCTTTGACCAGGCAAGGTCGGGCGGTGCGCAGGCCGGCGGCCGGCAGTCAGGTGAAATCGAAGCTGGGCTCTGGGCAGACTTGCTTGCCATCGACGATGACAACCAATGGCTCTGCAACCGTCGTGGGGACGCCACATTGGACAGCCTGATTTTCGGTGGCTCTGGTC
>JAHEAO010000028.1 GCA_024642725.1 Paracoccaceae bacterium
CTGCAATCGGTTGGAATTCCCCGAACCCGGTCGCCGCCAGCCGGTCCGCCGGGAACCCAAGATCGTCGGTCATGAACCGAACCACAGCCAATGCCCGCGCCTGCGACAATTCCCAGTTATCCCGGTAGCGCCCGGTCCCCGAAAGCGGCGTATTATCGGTATGGCCGTCGACCCGGATCACCCAGTCGATTTCCGGCGGAATCTTGTCGGACACCTCGTCAAGAATGCGCGCGACCCGCTCGATCTGCACCTTCCCCTCGGCGGCGAGATCGGCAGAGGCCGGCTCGAACAGAACCTCGGACGAGAACACGAAACGGTCGCCGACGATCTGGACCCCCTCACGGTTGCCCAGAATATCGCGCATCTCGCCAAAGAATTCCGACCGGTAGCGTTCCAGCTGCTTGGCCTCGGCCTCCAGCCGCTTGCGTTCCGCCTCCTCCAGTTCCGCCCGCTTCTTCTGCTCAGCAGCTGCCCGCGCCAGCGCCGTATTCAGATTCGTTCCAAGTGCCTCGATCTGCACCTGCGCCGCCTCATCGCGGGCCGCAGCATCGTCAAGCAGCGCTTGTAGCGATCCCAGCTGCGCCCGCATTGCTGAAAGCTGTTCGTTCAGAACCGTTATCTTTCGCATGCTTTCGGCCGACTTCGCTTCTTCCGCCGCAAGTTCGCGATTCGCGGTCGCCAGCAGCACTGCCCGTTCCTCTGCGCTGCTCAACGTTCTTGCCGCAGTCTGTTCCGCCGCCAGCTTTGCGGCCAGAGCCGCCGCCAGCCGATCCCGCAGGCTGGCCTCGTCGCCAAGATTGTCGCGAAGCGAAGCAGTCTCGGCAAGCGCCTGTGCCAAAGCATCCTCGGCCCGAGCCAGCCGCGTCTCAAGATCGACCTTCGTCGTCGCTGCCGCCGCAGCTTTCGCCTCGGCCTCGGTGCGTCCAGCAAGCGCAGCCGCGAGCGCGGCTTCAAGCTCAGACAGACGCTGGTCCAGCGTACCGCGATCTCCTTCGGCTTGCTGCAGGCGGGCAACCAGATCCTGCTGCCCTGCCAGAGCCGCCGCAAGCCGTTCATTCAGGTTGCTTTCCGCCGCCTTGGCGGCCGCCAAGAGCGTCAATGTTTCTTCTGCATCCCGACGCTTTTCTTCCAGCGCCAACGTCATCGCGGTCAACTCATCCTCGGATGACTTCAGTTTCTCCCGCAGTGCTGCAGCGGCTGCGGCTTCAGCCAGCCTGACCTTCTCTTCCTCACTCAATGAATTTTGCAGACCGGCGAGCCTTTCTCGCAGCGCCTGAGCTGCCGCCGCTTCAGCCAGACGCGCAGATTCTTCTTGCGACAGAGTGGCCTTGGCGGCCTCAAGCTGTGAGGTCAGCTCGGTTGTTTCGGTTTCACTTGCTTCAAGACGCGCAAGCGCCGTTGCAAGGGAGTTTTCCTGCTCTGCCGAAGTTGCCTTCATATCTTCGATCAGCGCCGCAAGAGCCTCCCGACGCGCGGCCGCCAAGCGCGCGGCTTCAGTTTGTGCATCAATCTCATTGCGCGCCGTTGCGAGCGCCAGTTCCAACTGCTCTTGCTCCGACAACAACCGCGTCTTCTCTGCATCCAACTCCACGACTGTTGCAGTCAGCGCCTCGCCCTCGGCACGGGCCGAGTCGCGTTCGGCCAATAGCGTCGCCACCTGCGCCTCGAACGAGGTTATCTGCGCGGATTGCTGTGACAATTGCTCGGATTGCGCAGCGGACTGCGCCGTCAGCGTCGCGATCAGCGCAAGCTGTTGTTCCGACTGCGCTTGCGCTTCTCCCAGGTTCGCCTGCAGCGAGGATATCTGTTCCTCGAGCTGAAAGGTATGCTGTTGTTCCAACCCGAGCGCTTGTGCAAGCGCGTTCATTTCCACGCTGAGGGCATCAAGTTCGTTCTCTTGACCAGTAATCGTTTCCCGCAACACGAACTGGACGATCATGAAGATTGTCAGAACGAACATCAAAACCAACAATAGCGCAGTCATCGCATCCACGAAGCCGGGCCAGATGTTGGCCGACATGCGGTTCACGGATCGGCGCGACAGGGCCATCGTCAGCCTTTCCGACTGGGTGCAGCGCCAGAGTCGCGTGCAATCTGGCGGACGGCCCGCGTCAGCGCGGCAAGGTCGGTCCGAAGGTCTGCAAGACTCTCTTGCCGGCCAGCCGACATTTCCTCGAGGATACGAAGCAGCTGCACGTCGATCGAACGAAGTCGCATCCGGCTTTCTGCGTCCACATGCGCGCCTCCACCTCTGTCGCGATCCTCAAGCACCTCGATCAAGCGTTCCTGCCCCTCAGCAACACGAGTTAGCGTGGCAGTGGTCTCTTCGGTCCCATCGAGCTTTGCGACCAGCCCTTCTACGCCTTCCGCCAATCTTCCGAGACGTTCGTCAAGTTGCGAACGACTGGCATCAGACTGAACGAACAAAGCCTGTAGAGACTCCATCTGCTCTGCCAGGTGTTCCATGAGAACACTGGTTCCACCGTGGTCGAGCGGTCCGTCACCATCGCCACTGGAGAAGCCCAGTCGTGTTATCGTTGAAAGCCATTCTTCAAGTTCGCGATAGAACCGATTCTGGCCATGGCTTGCAAAGAGCTCGAGCAGTCCAACGACCAGAGACCCCGCAAGCCCCAGCAGCGAAGACCCGAAAGCCACGCCCATCCCGCCCAATTGCTTTTCGAGCCCAGTCATCAGGCGGGCGAAAATCTCCATGCTGCCTTCGCCATCATGCGGTGCAAGCGACCGGATCGTTTCGACAACCGCAGGGACAGTGGTCGCAAGACCGTAGAAGGTCCCCAGAAGCCCGAGGAATATCAGCAGGCTGGTCAGGTAGCGCGTGATATCCCGCGCTTCGTCAATACGTGTAGCAACCGAGTCGAGGATCGAGCGCGCCGATGTCGAACTCATTTGCATCTTGGCGCCACGGGTCCGCAGAAGTGCCGCCAGTGGCGCAAGAAGGCGCGGAGCTTTGACCATTTCGTGCCCCGGTCGACCAGCCGCGAAACCTTCGATCCAGCTGACGGAACTGATCAGCTGCAGTACCTGCCAGAAGCAGGCAACGACGCCGATGACGAAGACCAAAAGGATGAATCCATTTAGAAATGGATTGGCGAGAAAGACGGGAGCAACGCGCGGGAAAGCGACATAAGCTCCGAAACTAACAAGCGCCAAAACGATCAGCATCACGCTGATCTGGCGGACAGGTTGGGCAAAGAATGACTCGGCCTCGCGATCCGGCTGGTCCATCTGGACATTTCCTGACGCTATTGTTCTTTTCGGGAGGATAGGGCCCAATGCTGCGACTGCCAACAGGCGATTGTCAGAGGCCGGCCTCGATTTCGCGAACCCGGCGCGCCAACCAATCAAGTTCGGCATCGCGAATTCCCAGTTCGGCCAAATGTTCGGCAGTATTGTAAAGGTATTCCGTGTTCGGTCCTCGCCCCCCTACGGAGCGCGCGATGATGCCGGCTTGTTCTTCGAGCGGCAGGTCTCCGCAATACTGCACGTGATCCGTATCGACGACAAATGTCACCGCCTCGACCTGCCGCCCGTCGTTCAACTCGACCCGCTGAGAGAGTTCCAGATATGCCGACGAAACCAACTCCCGTTCCCGCAAATACTCAATCGTGTCGTCCTCGCTGCCAGATTTCACCCGCAGGACAATCCCTTCGCAACTTGCTCCGGCGACGGGATCGAGCGCAAGCACAAGGCCTGGCACTTCGGGAGTCCCCCGATGATGGATTGAACGCATACAGAAGGAACGCGAAAAGCCATCCAAACGTGCAATCGCTCTTTCATCAAAGGCAAATCCCGGGTTCCACATCAGCGACCCGTAGCCGAATACCCACAAAGGCGTGTTTGCCATCCCTATGGTCCTCTGGTTGCGTGGCCTATAAACACCAGCAGTATGACAGGCGAAAGGGGCCAGCATGCGCAAATTGCTGATTGTGGTACTTGCTGCGGCGATTGGCTGGGGCGGCTATTGGTTCATCGCAAAAGCCGCAGTCGAATCCGGCCTCAAGACTTGGATCGATGAACGGCGAACGGAAGGATGGGCTGCTGACTATGCTTCACTCGAAACCAAGGGATTTCCGAGCCGCTTCGACACGACGATCATCGATCTTCAACTCGCAGATCCAGAGACCGGGGTCGCCTGGACTACGCCATTTTTTCAAATACTCGCACTGTCGTATCGACCAAACCACGTGATTGCCGTCTGGCCGAAGGAACAGACAATCGCGACGCCGCTGCAAAAGACGACCTTGGTCACCGATACCATGCGCGCCTCCGTCGTATTGAAACCAGGAACATCACTTGAACTTGATCGAGCAATTTTTGAGCTGGATAATCTGAAACTCGCTTCGACCGATGGCTGGACCGCCAGCATCGACAAAGGTAGCCTAGCGTCGCGCCTGTCCGTAGGCAAAATCAACACCCACGACGTCGCAGTTGATGCAACGGGCTTTCATCCCTCCCGCGACTTGCTGGACTTGCTCGATCCTGCCGGGACGCTGCCAGACGTTTTTGAACGGTTGCACATCGAAACAACCGTAGCGTTTGATGCGCCATGGGACCGTTATGCGATCGAAGATCGTCGGCCGCAGGTGACAACCTTCAGCCTAAACAAGCTTGACGCGCGATGGGGCAAGATGGACTTGCAGGCAGCGGGCGAGTTTGACGTCGACGCGGCCGGAAATCCCACCGGCCGCATCACTATCAGGGCAAAGAACTGGCGCGAAATGCTGCAACTCACGGTTGCCAGTGGTCTTATTCCCAGCGGCCTCGCGCCGACCATCGAGCGCGCCCTAGAACTGCTCGCCGAAATGTCCGGAAACCCCGAGACGCTGGACGCGCCACTGACGTTCCAAGAAGGGCGGATGTCTTTTGGCCCCATCCCGCTCGGCGCCTCACCGCGCATCGTGATCCGTTGATGGTCGCGTATCCCGTCCTTTCGAACAGCGCGGCACGACGGATCTTCCTTGACCGCCATGGCCTGGTCGAAGCACCGACCGGCCCCTCGAGGGGGGGCGATCTGCTGGACGTCATCAACCGGCTGGGCTTTGTCCAGGTCGACAGCATCAACACGGTCGAACGTGCTCACCACATGATCCTTCATGCGCGCCGTACCAGCTATCGCCCTTCCCATTTGCGGCCTTTGCTCGAACGCGACCGATCCCTATTCGAACACTGGACCCATGATGCGGCAATCATTCCAACTTCATTCTACCCACATTGGCGACTTCGATTTGACCGTGACTCCGAAGCGTTGAAAGCCCGGTGGAAGAACTGGCGACGCGACGGCTTCGAAGATCGGTTCGAGAAGGTGCTTCAGCAAATCCGGCAACATGGGCCTGCCGGATCCTCTGATGTTGGTGAGGGCGAGGCGCGCGGGTCAGGCGGTTGGTGGGACTGGCATCCTTCGAAAACTGCCTTGGAATATCTGTGGCGTAGCGGTCAGCTATGTGTGACCCGCCGTGATGCCTTCCGCAAAGTTTATGATCTGGCAGAAAACGTTCTTCCAGACGAAGCGCTTGGCCATCGGCCGACGCCAGAGGAAACCATCGACTGGGCTTGCTCTGCCGCGCTTGACCGGCTTGGCTTTGCCACAGCTGGCGAAATTGCCGCTTTCTGGGCCAAAACTACCCCTGCCGAAGCGCGCAATTGGTGCGACCAGCAACTTGCATTGAGAAAAATAGTGGAACTTGACGTCATCGGGGCGGATGAGACGCGCCGCCGAGCCTATGCGCGCCCCGATTTGCCAGAGTTTTCCGACCTGCCTCCGCCTCCCGGCATGATCCGCATTCTCAGCCCGTTCGATCCCGCTCTGCGCGACCGAAAGCGCGCTGAGCGGTTGTTCGGCTTCAACTATCGAATTGAGGTCTTCGTCCCCGCGGCAAAGCGGAAATATGGCTATTATGTATTCCCGATCCTCGAAGGCGACAGGCTGATTGGCCGGATTGACATGAAATGCAATCGCCCTGCGGGCCTTCTCAACGTTGCCGCTTTTTGGCCGGAGGACGGAGTAAAACTTGGCAAGGACCGCCTTCGAAGACTGTTATCTGCACTTGAGCGAACAGCACGATTTGCAGGTATGGATCGTGTTGCGTTCATCGATGGCTGGCAGCGCGACTAGCGGCAGTAGCTCCCGCTGCGATATCTGGCCGTGTCGAAATGAAAATGGTCTTTGTGAAACCTGTTCGCGTCGGGTCCAAGAACCGTTCCAAACGGACCGCATGCCGATTGATGCATGGCCCGGAGAACCTTTCCCTGTGTGGCGTCGCCCCAGCCACTGGCAACTGACATCGACGCGCCGTTTTTGAGCAAGATCGCTGAAATATCGATTGCACGACCTCTGCCATGCTCGGAAATCTTTGCCCCCTTCTGATTGTTGCGGCTTCGGCAAGCATAGTGCGCCGCGACCTTCAAGCCCGCCACGCCGCCGCCCAGCCGCCCGACGCTTGGTCTTACGCCCTTGACCACCCAGGTGTTCAACGCCTGCGCCGTCGCACAGTCCATGATCGACGGAGTTGTCAACACGGCACCGTCGACGGAGGCCACCCTAACGGGGTTGTCAATTCCACAACCGTTGATCCTGCTTGGAATTGGCGCAAGAGTGACCCCCTTGATACCTGGTATGCCGCAAAGCGATCCGGCCTTACCTTCGGTAATGACCTGCGCGGGCTGGGTCCTGACCGCGGCGGCTTTGACAACATCCGGGCGTTTCAGGCCTTCCGGCCGAACCATGGGGCGCAGCGATCTGTGAACGATGGAACCACTGCTTGCGAGCGTGACCTTTTCGGGAGCCTCCGCAGTCAAATCGGGACGAGCTGGTGGCCGAAGCAGGTCCGGCGCTCTACGCGTGACCTCCGCATCTGGCGTTTCTGCCGCCTCGGGCCGCTCCATTGGTCGTAGCGAGGATTCGGGGGCTTCTGCCCAGCTGCTTTGCGCAGTCAGAGAGATCGTGAACAGAACCAGCATTGCGAAACAGAGGCGGGTCATGGCTTCTTTCCCCCGCGACCAAAATCGGGCGCGGCGGTGTCCTGCCCCGCCTCGATAATCCCTCGACGGATAGCGCGGGTACGAGTGAAGTAATTAAACAGATGGTCCCCATCGCCGCGGCGGATCGCCCGTTGCAGCGCGAAAAGCTCTTCTGTGAAACGCCCGAGTATCTCCAGGGTCGCGTCCTTGTTGTTCAGGAAGACGTCCCGCCACATGGTGGGGTCCGAAGCCGCAATTCTTGTGAAATCCCGGAAACCGGCGGCTGAGTATTTGATGACCTCACTGTCTGTCACGCGACGCAAATCGTCGGCCACGCCCACCATTGTATAGGCGATGAGATGGGGTGCGTGGCTTGTAACGGCCAGCACAAGGTCATGGTGATCCGCATCCATGACATCAACATTCGCGCCCATGGCTTCCCAGAACCGCCGCAGCCTTTCCTGCGCTTCCGGGTCCGTCCCCTCCAGGGGCACCAGCAAACACCAACGGTTTTCGAAGAGCTCGGCAAAACCCGATCGCGGACCGGAATGTTCTGTTCCAGCCAGCGGGTGGCCGGGAATGAAATGGACGTCCTTTGGCAAATGCGGCGCGACGGCATCGATCACCGCGCGTTTGACCGACCCTACATCGGTGACCGTTGCACCTGGTTTCAGATGCGGGCGGATCGCTGCGGCAACTCCTTCCATTGCGCCGACCGGGATCGCAAGCACGATCAGGTCGGCATCCTTGACGGCGTCGACAAGAGTATCGGCAACGGTATCGCAAAGTCCGATCTGACGCGCCACATCGCGGGTCTCTTCCGAGCGGGCATATCCAACGACCTCTTTCGCCAACCCACCGCGCTTCATCGCCCAGAACATCGAAGACGCAATTAGCCCCAGCCCGATCAACGCAACACGATCGTAGATCACAGTCATCCTTTTGCTTCCTTGAAGGCGGCAATTGCATGCGCAACCTGCCGGCAGCTGGATTCATCACCAATCGTTATCCGAAGGCAATTCGGTAGCTTATAGCCTGTAGCCCGCCGGACAATCAGGCCTTGCGATTTCAGGTGGGCATCACAGGCTTCCGCCTCAGCCTGATCGTGGAAACGGGCAAGAATAAAGTTTGCGCAAGACGTATCCGATGGGATCCCAAGTTCCGCAAGCGCTTCCGCGAGCCAGACACGCATCCGGGCATTTTCTGCGCGGCACTTGTTGGCATAGTCGCGGTCCCGCACTGCCGCCTCTGCCGTTTCAAGCTGCGTCGTAGACAAATTGAAAGGTCCTCGGACGCGGTTCAAAACGTCGATAATTTCCTTCGGGCCGTAACCCCAACCGATCCTCAGTCCGCCCAGACCGTAAAGCTTGGAGAACGTCCGTGTCATCACCACGTTTTCCCTGCGATCTACAAGGGCAGCGCCACCATCGAAACCTTCGACATAGTCGGCATATGCCCCATCAAGCACGAGGATCGCTTGCGGCGGCAGACCGTCGGCAAGGCGGGCGACTTCATTGCCGCCAATCATCGTGCCCGTCGGATTTGCCGGGTTCGCGATGAAGACCAAACGGGTCTTGGCTGAACAGGCTGCAAGTATTGCATCCACATCAACCACCCGCTCGCGCTCTGGCACTTCGACAGGTGTCGCACCTGCGGCAAGCGCCGAGATCCGGTACATCAGAAAACCGTGCTCGGTATGGATCACCTCATCATCCGCGCCTGCATAGGCTTGGCACAGAAAGGTAATGATCTCATCGGAGCCGGCGCCACAGATGATGCGATCGAAATCGAGACCGTGGGTTTCAGCGATGGCGCGGCGGAGCGTGGCATGGTCTGTCGGCGGATAGCGATGCAATTTGTGAACCGTCTTCGCAAAAGCTTCGCGCGCCTTCTCGCCCGGGCCGAACGGGTTTTCATTTGAAGACAACTTGACCACTTCGGCAACTCCTGCCACGTGGCTCTCGCCTCCCTGATAAAGCGCGATATCCAGGATGCCTGGTTGAGGGGTGATCGTCTTGTTCATGCTGGCAGCCTCAAGGTTCCGGGGTGTTCTAGCGTCACCGAAACAGCATGACCAGATGATTCACCGCTCGATCAATGGCAAGGTCCCGCGTCCAACGGAACCAAGACCGATCATGAAGATCAAACCTTAAACATGTGAGAAACGGGGCGAGACGCCATCAGATCTCAGACACATGCGGTCTGGCCGTCGGTGACACCCCGGAAAGCAAAAGGGGCCACGCCTGTCTTGGCGCGGCCCCCGCAATGATAGCTAAGACCTTAGTTCTTGGCGTAGTATTCGACGACGAGGTTCGGTTCCATCATGACCGGATAAGGCACATCGCCCAGAGCCGGGGTGCGAACGAAGGTCGCAGCCATCTTGGAATGGTCAACGTCGAGATAGTCCGGCACATCACGCTCGGCCAAGCCAGCGGCTTCCAGCACCATTGCCATCTGCTTGGACTTGTCACGAACTTCGATGACGTCGCCTTCTTTTACGCGATAGGACGCGATGTTCACGCGGGTGCCATTCACCTTGACGTGGCCGTGGTTCACAAACTGACGCGCGGCGAAAACGGTCGGCACAAACTTGGCGCGGTAGACCACGGCGTCCAGCCGACGCTCCAACAGGCCGATCAGGTTCTCGCCGGTGTCACCCTTCAGACGTTCAGCCTCGGCATAGATCCGGCGGAACTGCTTTTCGGTCACATCACCGTAGTAGCCCTTGAGCTTCTGCTTTGCGCGCAGCTGCAGACCGAAGTCAGACAGTTTGCCTTTCCGGCGCTGGCCGTGCTGGCCGGGGCCGTATTCGCGGCGATTGACCGGGGATTTCGGACGACCCCAGATGTTCTCGCCCATCCGGCGGTCGATTTTGTACTTGGCAGACGTGCGTTTGGTCACGGCTGATCTCCTTCTATTTGCGACGCCGTTTAGGGCGACTATGAAGGGCGTTGTCCTCTGGCCCAAGGCCCGACAGGGTTCCCCTTGCGGGGTCCACCAACACCAATAATAAATGTTCCAGCCACGTTGCCGGGCCGGAACAGGGGCCGCTTATAACCGCGCCAAGATCAGAGTCAACAGCGCTTCAGCCGATTTGGTGCCGCAAGAGCGCGACATCCGCCTGGCTCAGCGTCCGGCGCACCGGCATGCCGTAGCGCGACGGGTCACGAGCGAGTTCCGGCATGCAGGCATAAAGACGTTGCAGCTGTTGGGGATCCACTTCGCTAAGTAGTGCCGTCGCGGGGTTGAAGCTTTCTGTCTCGATCCCGTTGGCCCACACAATCTGATGCGCTGGCAGCATCAAGTGAATGTAACTGACATTGCGCAAGCGGTGATCGACCGTGATCGTTCCGTCGTTCACCAGGTCCTTGGCGGCGATCAGAACTTCGTCCGTGTTGAATAGCGCTTCGGACATCCGGCCTTTCAGCAGGATTCGGTGATCCGGTGAAACGACAAGATCTGCATCCGGCTCGCCCTCGCCCAAGGCTTGGGCGCGCAGCCGGATCGGACGCAGATGCGGCAACGCCTGCAGCCGGGCGCCACTGATCCTTCGCCCCCCGATCCAAAGCAAAGGCTGGCTGCCGTTGTCTTTCGTGCTGATCAGATCACCTTCCCTCAGGTCTTCGACGAGGCAAGGCCCGTCCGGGGTCGCGATCTTGGTTCCGGGCGTGAAGCAAACCGTCCCGGCCGGCGCCAATGTTCTGACGGCTGCCAGATAGGGTTCGAGCCGTGCATGAACAACCCAGAGATCGGTGTCCGCCGGGGGGACATCCCCGATGAACAGCAACAGGGGATGCCGGGCGCGATCAACCTTGATCAGCGTCACGCGAAACCGCCTGTTTCCGTCAGTCACGTCAAAGCCTGCATCAAATATCCGGTCATCCGGATCCGGGACGCTCAGCTCGCCGGACCGGACCTCAGCGCGCCCCACCAAATCCCTGACGGTCGCCGCCGCGCGCCTGTGCAGGTCATCCTGCCCTTCTGCCCCCTCGAGAATCAGAATATCGCGGGGAGCGTCGACACGCAGGGCCTTCCCGGTCCAACGCCAGTTCGACCCAACCTCAATAGCGCTCACGGACCCACCCGTCAGCGCATCTACTTCGGTCTGCATCCATGAAATAACAAACGTGCCACGATAGCTCGTTTTCATACCCGTTAACCTGCCGCCGCTTCTTAATTGTTAACAGAATGTTAACAGATACTCGGCGCGAAGGGAATCCCCGACATCACTTCAACGTATCAGGGCCGGGAACAGGTCAACCACATTTTGAATAGCCGCAATCCGCGCAGGTCATGCAACCTTCGACCATCCGCATTTCGAAACTGCCGCAGGACGAACAAGCCTTGCCACGCGGCGCACCAATGGTTGCTACACCGGCGCGCGGATCGGCCTTCAATCCCAACCCCTCGCCCTCGATGAACCCGATAGAGATCAGATGCCGTTCGATCACGCCTCCAATCGCGGCAAGGATCGAGGGGACATACTTGCCCTGCATCCACGCACCGCCGCGTGGGTCGAATACAGCCTTCAGTTCCTCGACTACAAAGGACACGTCGCCGCCCCGCCGGAAGACCGCGGAAATCATCCGCGTAAGCGCCACTGTCCAGGCGAAATGCTCCATGTTCTTGGAGTTGATAAACACTTCGAACGGCCGCCGGTGGCCACCTATGATGATATCATTGATCGTGATATAGATCGCATGTTCGCTGTCGGGCCATTTCAGCTTGTAGGTATTGCCCTCAAGTTCCTGTGGCCGGTCGAGCGGTTCGGAAATATAGATCACCTCGCCTTCGGATACGACTTGGTTGGCGCCGGACTCGCGTGACTCGCCTGGCACCTGCTCGCTCGCTTCGCTGACCGTAAGGACCGACCCCGTCACATCATTCGGGCGGTAGGTCGTGCAACCCTTGCAACCTTGATCCCAGGCGGCCATGTAGACATCCTTGAAAGCTTCAAAGTCGATGTCCTCGGGGCAATTGATTGTCTTCGAGATGCTTGAGTCGATCCATTTCTGCGCCGCCGCCTGCATCCTCACGTGGTCCATTGGCGCCAGGGTCTGGGCATTTACGAAATACTCGGGCAGCGCCTTGTTACCAAATTTGTCGCGCCACATCTGCACGGCGTAGTCGACGACCTCTTCCTCGGTCCGCGACCCGTCCTTCTGCAGCACCTTGCGGGTGTAGGCATAGGCAAAGACGGGCTCGATCCCGCTCGACACATTGCCCGCGTAAAGGCTGATCGTGCCGGTCGGCGCGATCGAGGTGAGCAGGGCGTTGCGGATGCCGTGATTGCGCACCGCGTCGCGAATATCCTCGTCCATCTGCAGCATATTGCCCGAGGCCAGATAGCCTTCGGCATCGAACAGTGGAAAGGGTCCTTTTTCTTTGGCCAGATCGACAGACGCCAAATAGGCAGCCCGCGCGATGGCCTTCATCCAGGCTTCGGTTTGCAGTGCCGCTTCTTCGGAGCCGTAGCGCATCCCAAGCATCAGCAATGCATCCGCCAGCCCGGTTACCCCCAGACCGATCCGTCGCTTGTTCCGCGCTTCTTCGGCCTGTTGTGGCAAGGGAAATTTCGAGGCATCGACAACGTTGTCCATCATCCGGATCGCCAACCGAACCAACGCGTCCAAACCCTTGGTGTCCAGTGCCGCTCCCTTCTCGAAAGGCTTGTGCACCAACTTCGCCAGATTGACCGACCCAAGAAGGCAGGCGCCATATGGCGGCAGGGGTTGCTCTCCGCAGGGGTTGGTGGCCGCTATGGTCTCGCAATAAGCGAGGTTATTCATCTGGTTGATGCGGTCGATGAAGATGACGCCCGGTTCAGCGAAATCATAGGTGGATTTCATGATCCGGTTCCAAAGATCACGTGCTTCAACCGTGTGGTAGACCTTGCCGTCGAATAGAAGATCCCAGGACTTTCCGGCCTTGACCGCCTTCATGAACGCATCCGTGACCAACACCGACACATTGAAATTGCGCAGACGAGAGGCGTCGGACTTCGCGGTGATGAAATCCTGAATGTCCGGGTGGTCGCAACGCATGGTTGCCATCATCGCGCCACGCCGGGACCCCGCGGACATGATCGTGCGGCACATTGCGTCCCAGACATCCATGAAGCTGAGTGGACCGGAGGCATCGGCCGCCACGCCCTTTACATCCGCCCCCTTGGGCCGGATCGTGGAGAAATCATAGCCGATACCGCCGCCTTGCTGCATTGTCAGTGCAGCTTCTTTCAGCCCATCAAAGATACCGGCAAGACTGTCCGGGATCGTTCCCATGACAAAGCAGTTGAAAAGCGTCACTGAGCGATTGGTACCGGCGCCTGCAGTGATGCGGCCTGCCGGCAGATACTTGAAATCTTCAAGCGCGCCATAGAACCGGTCTTCCCACAGTTCCGGATCCGGTTCGACCGTGGCGAGCGCTCTCGCGATCCGGCGCCAGCTGTCCTCAACCGTCTTGTCGACCGGACTGCCATCCGCATCTTTCAGGCGGTATTTCAAATCCCATATCTGTTCAGCGATGGGGGCAAAGAATCGGCTCATGGCGTGGTCCCGGTAAGCGGCAGGCAGGGGAGGAAGACTAGGCCCAATGGGTGGTCCGGTCAACTTGCCTTCCGGCGTTTTCATGTTACGTTAACATATGAGAGAAACACCATATCTTGGGGGTGATGTTGGCGCAATACGTAAATCTGGTAAAGCTCTGCGTCGGCGTTGACAGAGTCGAAGATCTTATCGAGTGGCATCGAAGCCATCCGTCGCCCTTTCCGACGGGCGAGCGCAGACATACCACGCGGATGTGGCCACGCCGGGAATCCGAGTTGTTGAACGGTGGCTCGCTTTACTGGGTGGTGAAGGGCGCGATCCTTTGCCGTCAGCGGATCGTCCAGCTGGACAGAGTCGAAGGCCAGGATGGTATACTGCGGTGCGGCATCATTCTGGACCCGAAGGTCATCCGAACCGAAGCGGCACCGCGACGGCCATTTCAGGGCTGGCGGTATCTGACGCCCGAAGACGCCCCTCGTGATCTGCGCGCCTCTCGCGAAACAGAATCCAGCCTGCCCGCTGCGCTGAGCCAGGCACTGGCCGAAATCGGGGTCAGATAGCCGTCAGGATCGGGTGCAGACGCGCCGCCAGAGCGGTATGCCCGCACTCTGGAAAATGATGCACCTGCCAGCCGCAATCGGCTGCCCCTTCGATATTCTCGGCAAAGTCGTCAACCAGCAGAATCTCGTACGGCTCAAGTTCCAGCGCATCTTCTATATGTTTGAAGAACCCTGCTTCCGGCTTTGCAACCTTCATGCGCCCGGACGAAAAGATCAGGTCCATATGCCGGTCGAAGCCCATGTCGCTCTCGATGTAACGGGTCCGCCGGTCTTCGTTGTTGGTCGCCAACACTTGTATGAACCCGGCCTGTCGTGCTTCCGCGACCAGCCCCAGCATGTCCGCGCAGGGTTTGTTGTCCTCGCGAAACCAGAACTGCAGGATCGCATCCACATCGCCTTCGAAGCCCAACCTGCCTTGGCAGTCGCGCATGTGATCCAGCACGTCCTTCTCACCACGCATGACGGGCCTGAACTCGCCGAACATTTCCTTAACGAAATGCGCCGCATCAGCGCCAAAGGCTGCCTCCAGACCATCCTGCCAGACAAACCGGCCATTCTCGACGCCCCGGTTCAGGACGCCGTCAAAATCCCACGCGATGCATCGGACTCGGTGCATTCACCACCTCTCAGCCAAGTTTCAGGCGCGCCATCAGGCCACGTAACGTCGCGCGGTCGGCATCGGTCCAGTCTGCATTGCGAGCGCGGAAAAGTGTTGCCTGCGATTTCAGGATTAATCCGTCCGACAGCACCTTCAGGTGGTTGGCGCGCAGCGTATCCCCGGTCGATGTAATATCGGCAATCGCCTCGGCGGTTTCATTCTTGACCGTGCCTTCCGTGGCACCCTGGCTGTCGACCAGTTGGTAATCGGCGACACCGTTAGTGCGCAGAAATTCTCTCACCAGACGGTGGTACTTTGTCGCGATCCGAAGCCGGAACCCATGCTTGGCGCGGAACTGAGCCGCGACTGCATCAAGGTCTTCCAGAGTATCCACGTCGACCCAGGCAGATGGGACCGCAAGAACAAGGTCGGCGTGGCCGAGACCCATTTCGGTCAGCGGCTCAACCTGCATGTCCCATGCAGCCAGTTTCTCTTGCACCATGTCCAATCCGGTCACCCCAAGGTGAATTCGACCGGCTGCCATTTCGCGCGGTATCTCTCCAGCCGAAAGAAGCACAAGCTCGACGTCCTCAACCCCTTCCACGACGCCGGCATATTCCCGGTCTCGCCCTGTCAGTCGCAATCCAAAGTCGCGCGCATTGAACCAGTCGAAGGTCTTTTCCATCAGCCGACCCTTGGACGGCACACCGAGCTTTATCGTCATGTGCTGCCCTCCTGCAATTGAAGGACGACAGCCGGGCGGATCACCCCGCCCACCGCCGGGATCGACCGGCCTTGCCCCAGCACACGGGTAAGCGCATCATAGCGCCCGCCCGTTGCAACAGGCGGCAGATCAGCCCGTGCTTCAGCGGCAAACCCGAATACGAAGCCATCGTAGTATTCCATCGATGTCCGGCCATGGCTTGCCTCGAAGTCTAGATCACTCACATCAACCCCGCGCTGATCGAGTGCATCGAGCCGACGCGCCATACGCGCGACCGCGTGGCTGATCGCAGGCAGATCGACCGAAAGGTCACGCAAGTGCTCCAGCGCATCCGGGCTCTTGGCGCGAAGCTTGAGGATATCTTCCAGCAGTTCTACCTCGCCCTGACCGATCGGAGGCTCAATCGCATCTTCATGGAGCGCGGCAATCCGTTCGGCGATATCGTCCAGACTGCGCAATCCGATAAGCGGAGCGGCACGGGCCAGCGGATCTGTTTCTGCCAGAAGTGCTGCGCGACTGTCGGGAACGGGACTGCGCCCGCCGAAGCGCTCGAGAAGAGCGCGAAAACGGCGCGGCCTCCAGATATGACGCGCCAGCGCCGACTTGCGCCGATCGGTTGTCGACAAACCAAGAACGGCCGCCATCAGGATGCCGATATCGCCCGTGGTTGCCCGCAGCCCGTGGGGAGCCAGTATCTCGGCGAATAGCGCAAAAACCTCCGCGTCGGCGGCGGCAGGATCGGTCCTGTCGAAAACCTCATAACCGACCTGAAGATATTCGTTTGCCCGCCTACCCGGTGTTTCCTGACGTCGGAAGACCTCGCCGAGGTAAGTGTAGCGCGCGGGTTCGGCACCTTCGGCCATATGCATCTGCACCACGGGAACGGTAAAATCCGGCCGCAGCATCTGCTCACCATTCAGCGGATCATGGGTCACGTAGGCGCGGGCACGAATATCCTCGCCGTAAAGATCCAGAAGCGTGTCGGCCGGCTGCAGGATGTCGGTCTCGACCGCGATCGCCCCCGCTGCAAGAAACCTTGCCTGCAGCCTTTCGGCTTCTGCGCGGACGGCAGCCAGAACGGGCATCAGCGTTCGCCCGCCAATATCCGGCGAATCTCTCTGACCATTTCCGCACGGGGCACTTCGAACTGGGCTGGTTGCGACTTCCATTCTTCGTGACTGGCACTTGCGGCGATCTTCGCGCCGAGTACCAGGTCCTTGATCTGAACGACACCTGCGGTCTTCTCTTCTGCACCCTCGATCACGGCGACAGGCGAATTGCGCCTGTCCGCATACTTGAGCTGGTTGCCGAAGTTCTTCGGATTACCCAGATAGACCTCTGCCCGGATGCCCGCGTTCCGCAACTCCGCTACCATTGCCTGATAGTCGGCCATGCGGTCCCGGTCCATCACGGTCACAACGACCGGACCGATGGCGTCCGTCGCAATGCGCCCCTTGGCATGCAACGCGGCCAATAGCCTGTCGACGCCGATAGATATTCCAGTCGCGGGGACTTCCTGTCCGGTGAAGCGTTTGACCAGATCGTCATAGCGCCCGCCCCCCGCAACACTGCCGAACTGCCGTGGCCTGCCCTTCTCGTCACGTATCTCGAAGGTCAGTTCTGCCTCGAAAACAGGCCCTGTATAATACCCGAGGCCGCGCACCACCGAGGGGTCGACCTCGATCCGGTCGGACCCGTAACCTTGCGTGGCAAGAAGCGCCGCGATGGTTTCTAACTCGTTCACGCCCTCGGCGCCGGTCGACGATCCAGTCACCAACTCATGCAGACGGGCGACCGTCTCACGCCCTGTGCTGCGTTTGGCATCCATAAACGCCATGATAACATCGGCCTGAGAATCCCGAAGACCCGCGCCTCCGGTGAAATCCCCGCTTTCGTCCTTGCGCCCCTCGCCCAACAAAGCCCGCACGCCTTCCGGCCCAAGCCTGTCCAGCTTGTCGATCGCCCGCAGAACGATTCCGCGTTCCGCAGCGAATTGATCGGGCTGCGCAGGATTGAGCACCCCCGCAACCTCCATCACGCCGTTCAGAACCTTTCGGTTGTTCACGCGGACGATATAGTCTCCTCTCGGAATGCCGACCGCTTCCAATGTGTCCGAAAGCATCGAGCAGATTTCGGCATCCGCCGCCACACTTGCCGAACCCACCGTATCCGCATCACATTGGTAGAACTGCCGGAAACGCCCGGGCCCCGGCTTTTCATTGCGCCAGACCGGCCCCATCGCATAACGCCTGTAGGGTGTCGGCAAGTCGTTTCGGTGCTGTGCAAATACCCGCGCCAGCGGGGCGGTCAGATCGTATCTCAGCGCCAGCCAATCGCCGGGCTTGTCGCCCTCCGCGTCTTCTTGCCAGGCGAAAACGCCCTCGTTCGGCCGATCCACATCGGGCAGGAATTTTCCCAATGCCTCGACCGTTTCTACGGCAGAGCTTTCCAGTGCGTCGAAGCCGTAGCGATGGTAGACTTCCGCGATTTGGTCCAGCATGGCCTTGCGTCCGGTCACTTCCGCGCCGAAATAGTCGCGAAAGCCCTTGGGCGTTTCGGCCTTGGGCCGGGGCTGCTTTTTGTCCTTGGCCATCGGGTCTTTCCCTTGCGATCCGTCGCGGCGGGGTCTAGCGGAAGGGCGGATTGGGAGCAAGCGGCAGGTGGGGGAAGAGGAACAAATGGAAAAGCGATTGCTGCAACTCGAAGAACAGGTCGCACATCTGACACGGCTGACCGATGATCTTTCGGACATCGTCGCGCGACAGGAGCGCGACCTTGCGGTTATGGCGCGCCGGATGGAAATGCTGATGGAACGGGCCGCCGAACGCGAGGTGCAGGAGGGCGGCACGGTTCCCCTGGCCGACCAGCGGCCACCTCATTGGTAGGGCATCACAAGAGACTTAGAAGCCGCTGCACACCTATGGAAAATGCCAGCATTCCAACACAGACAGTCAGTGGCCGTTTGGGCACATAGCGCGCCAGATATCCGCCAATCATCGCCGCCGGCACCCCCCCCATGACCAGCCCTGCAAGAGACATCCCTATCTGGTTCCAATGGATATCAGCTCCCCAAATGCCGCTGGCAAACGTCAGCGCCAGAACGGCAAATACCGACAGGGAGACGACCAGTTCGGCAAAGGCAGAACTGCCTATCGCGTGACGTGGCTCCACGCCGGAACCAAGCAGAGCGGACGTCACGACCGGACCCCAGCTTCCACCAATCCCCTCGATAAGGCCGCCCGTTCCCCCAATGATATGGATATTGTGACTGGTAACGACCCTGTGCGCGGTGCCCGCGAAACCGCGCACGACGATCATGGTTCCTATGAACAATAGGTAGAGGCCGACGAGACCGGTCAGAAGATGACCTTTCAGGCCCGAAAGCATGATCGCACCGAACAAGCCTCCGACGACTCCGGCAAGCGCCAGCGGTCTCGCGGTCTGCCAGTCGATATTGCGATGAAGATAGTGGGAAATTGAGGCAGCCGTCCCGGTTGGAATCTTTGCGGCGTTGACGGTCGCTGAAACCAGCGCCGGCGGCAATCCCTGCGCCAGAAGAATGGACGACGATATCACGCCGAAACCCATACCCAGCGCGCCATCTGCGAGTTGTGCGAAAAAACCGACCAGAAGAAACGTCAGGAAATGATCCAAGATCTACCGGTCGACACCATGCATGTCATATGCAGCGCCAGGTTAAACAAAGACACCAGAAACGCAAGAGGAGCATTTCCTGCAAAACAACCATGAGCGAACTGATGCTGGTTCCGCGCCCCTAGACTAAACCTTTGAAAGCTCACACATCCTCAACCATGACGACCCCGCCGAGCGACTTGATCGCACCCTTGATCTGTGGGTTCAGGGCAAACTCCGTCTTTGGTGTCACGTCATATTCCGCGCCAGATATGCGATCAGACACACAAAACGTCAGCGGCCCGCGGTTGCGAACCTTGTTGCCGTCATCCATCCGATCCAGGAGTGACCTCACGCTGAAAATCGCAGCCTCGTCATCGATGTAGACCTTCAGCCCCATACCTGCCGCCCCGGTAGCGACATTATCGATCGGCGCTATCGAGCGGGCGAGCAATTTGAGTTGCTCTGATTCCATCGTCGCTTCGACCGTCAGAACGACATTGGCGCCAATCTCCAGAAAATCGCGTGAGGCTTCCAGGGTGTCGGAGAAGACAGTCGCCTCGTAGAGACCTGTCGGATCAGACAGTTGCACGAAAGCAAACCGGTTTCCTCGGGCCGACTTTCGTTCCTGTCGGCCACTGACGGACCCCGCCATCTTCGCGAGATGTGCGCCGCGTTCGGCTTGCGCGGCAACCTCCGCCAATGTCATGATACCCTGGCGCTTGAGCGGCGCCATGTAATCGTCCAACGGATGCCCCGAAAGGTAGAAACCGATGGCTTTGTGCTCTTCGGCCAACCGTTCATTCGGAAGCCAATCCTCAACGGGCGACAATCTGGGCTCCGGCAGATCATCGCCTGCCTCACCAAACAACGACACCTGACTGGAGTTGCGCTGTTCATGAATCGCGGCAGAGTAATTTACCAGCCCGTCAAGGCTGTCGAACACCCGACGGCGGTTCGGATCGAGCTGATCGAAAGCTCCTGACCGGGCCAGCATCTCCATCGGCCGTTTACCGATGCGCTTCAGGTCAACGCGACGCGCAAAATCGTAAAGTGTCACGAACGGCTTGCCGCCGCGCGCCTCTGCAATCAGCTTCATTGCGTCGGCACCGACGTTCTTGAGCGCACCCAATGCATAGACGACCCGCCCATCCCACACGCTGAAGGTCGCTTCTGACCGGTTCACGCACGGTGGCACGATGTCGATTTCAAGACCTCGGCGGACTTCTTCGGCATAGGTGGCAAGCTTATCGGTCAGATGAATATCGCAATTCATCACACCGGCCATGAACTCGACAGGATAATTCGACTTCAGCCAGCCCGTCTGATAGCTCACAACTGCATATGCTGCGGCATGCGATTTGTTGAAACCGTAGTTGGCAAATTTTTCAAGGAGGTCGAATACCTCGCGCGCCTTCTTGGGGTCGACACCGTTGGCTTTCGCGCCCGCCTCAAACTTGGGACGCTCCTTTGCCATTTCCTCGGCGATTTTCTTGCCCATTGCGCGGCGCAACAGGTCGGCACCACCAAGACTGTATCCCGCCATTTCCTGCGCGATCTGCATCACCTGCTCCTGATAGACGATGATGCCTTGCGTCTCTTCAAGAATATGATCGATCAGGGGGTGGATGGATTCCAAGGGCCGCAGCCCGTTCTTGACCTCGCAATACGTCGGGATGTTTTCCATCGGGCCGGGACGATAGAGCGCCACCAACGCCACGATATCCTCGATGCAGGTAGGCTTCATGCGTCTGAGCGCATCCATCATGCCCGAGCTTTCCACCTGGAAAACCGCAACGGTCTTCGCGCTGGCGTACAACTCGTAGGTCTTTTCATCGTCAAGCGGAATCAGGTTGATGTCGATATCGACACCGCGCAATTTCAGCAGTTCGAGCGCGTTCTGAATAACCGTCAGGGTCTTGAGACCAAGAAAGTCAAACTTCACCAGCCCGGCCGCCTCGACCCATTTCATATTGAATTGGGTAGCCGGCATGTCCGACCGGGGGTCCTGATAGAGCGGCACAAGCTCGTCCAGGGGCCGGTCACCGATCACGACCCCGGCCGCGTGGGTCGACGCATTGCGCAGCAGGCCCTCAATCTGCATTCCGTATTTCAGAAGCCGGTCGACAACTTCTTCGTTCTTCGCCTCTTCCCGCAGACGGGGTTCGTCTGCCAAAGCCTTCTCGATGCTGACGGGCTTCACACCCTCGACAGGGATCATCTTTGACAAGCGGTCAACCTGCCCGTAGGGCATCTGCAGCACTCGACCGACATCGCGCACGGCCGCCTTGGACAGCAGCGCACCGAAGGTGATGATCTGGGCCACCCTGTCTCGGCCATATTTCTCCTGCACGTATTGAATCACCTCTTCCCGGCGAACCATGCAAAAGTCGATATCGAAATCCGGCATGGAAACGCGTTCGGGGTTCAGGAACCGCTCGAACAGCAGGCTGTATCGCAACGGATCAAGATCGGTGATCGTCAAGGCGTAGGCGACCAGCGAACCAGCGCCGGACCCTCGGCCCGGCCCGACCGGGATATCGTGATCCTTGGCCCATTTGATGAAATCGGCAACGATCAGGAAGTAGCCCGGAAAACCCATTCCCTCGATGATCCCAAGCTCAAACTCCAGCCGCTTCTCATACTCTTCCAGCGCGGCCGAGGGTTCGATTACAGCCAGCCGCTCCTTCAACCCGGCCACTGCCTGGCGCCGCAATTCCTGCACCTCGTCATCGGCGAATCTTGGCAGGATGGGGTCACGTTTGTGCGCGGCATAGGCGCAGCGGCGGGCAATCTCGACAGTGTTTTCGATGGCTTCCGGCAAATCGGCAAAAAGCGTCGCCATCTCTTCGGCGGATTTGAAATAATGCTGTGCCGTCAATCGGCGGCGGGGATCCTGCTGATCCACATAAGCGCCTTGTGCGATGCAGATCAGAGCGTCATGTGCCTCATACATGTCGGGCTTGGGGAAATAGACATCATTCGTGGCCACCAGAGGCAGGTCCATCGCATAGGCCATCTCGACGAATCCGCGCTCTGTAGCCTGCTCGGCATCCGGTAGGCCCGAATCGCCGGGATGACGCTGCAGTTCGACATAGAGCCGGTCAGGATAGATCGCGGCCAACCGGGTCATCAGAGCCTCGGCTTTGGGTTGCTGCCCCTGTTGCAAGAAGCGGCCGACTGGTCCGTCCGCCCCCCCTGTCAGGCAAATCAGCCCTTCCGAACATGCCTCCAGTTCTTCAAGCGACACGGTCGGCAGCGCCCCGCCAGAATCAAGATACAGGCAGGAATTCAATTTCATGAGGTTCCGGTAGCCCGCCTCGTTTTGGGCAAGCAAAACGACGGCTGCGGCCGGTTGCGGTTGTTTGCCTGACCCTGCAGGATCGAAAACCAGGTCGAACTGACACCCGACGATCGGCTGAACGCCCGCGCCTTTTGCGAGAACTGAAAACTCCAATGCAGCAAACATGTTATTCGTATCGGTGACCGCCACGGCAGGCATGCCATTCTGCTCGCAAAGTCCGGTCAGCTTCTTGACCGCAACTGCGCCTTCCAGAAGCGAGTATTCACTATGGACGCGGAGGTGGATGAATCGGGCTTGTGTGCTCATGCTGCGACGTTATTCTAGGCATGGAGATTGCGAAAGCCCAAGGCGACTGTTCGGAAATATTTGAAAGAGCTTTAGCCTCGACGATTGAATCGTTGCTTGCCAGATCACGAATTTCCAGCTTTGCTAGAAATTAAGTCAACGGGCCGCACGTCTTGCTTTACGCCGCATCGGGCAGTCGTGCCAAAGGTCTGATTGAAAAGAAAGCGGCGGGCAAAAGACATGGGAGTGCAGTTTCTTCTGAACGGAGAGACGGTTCGCGTCGAGGGGGAAACCCCGACCCGGACCTTGCTGGACTGGCTACGTGAGACGCGCGGACTGAAGGGTACCAAGGAAGGCTGCAACGAAGGCGACTGCGGTGCCTGCACGGTCATGGTCAGCGACCACAATGGCAGCCGCGCGGTCAATGCCTGCATCCTGTTCCTGCCGCAACTGCATGGCAAGGCAGTTCGAACGGTTGAAGGAATATCCGGCCCGGACGACAAGATGCATCCCGTTCAAACGGCCATGGTAACGCACCATGGGTCGCAGTGCGGCTTCTGTACGCCCGGGTTCATCGTCTCGATGGCCGTCGCTCACAAGAACGGCCGCCGCGATTTCAACGACCAGCTGGCCGGCAACCTTTGCCGGTGCACCGGCTATGCTCCTATCATACGTGCTGCCGAGGCCGCCGCTGAAGAGCGCGTTCCTGACTGGATGGCGGACGATCTTGCTGCCTTGAAAGCGGGCCAGTCAGGACATGTGATCCCCGGCTCGTCGGACGAACTCGCGGAATGGTACGCCGCCCATCCCGACGCAGTGCTCGTCGGCGGCGCAACGGATGTGGGCCTCTGGGTCACGAAAAGGCTGGATGAACTGGAAGACGTCGCATTCCTCGCGGGCGTCGAGGACCTCAAGCAAATCGAGATTGGGGCCGACGCGATCCGGATCGGGGCCTGCGCGACCGTCACCGACATTGCGGCGACAATCGCCCCGCTTCACCCCGGTTTTGCAGAGATGCTGCGTCGCTATGGATCGGTGCAGGTCCGCAACGCAGCGACGATTGGCGGCAATATTGCCAACGGCTCACCAATCGGTGACAGCCCCCCGGCGCTCATCGCATTGGGCGCAAGATTGCATCTGCGCAAAGGTGACAAAAGGCGCGACATCGCGATCGAGGACTTCTTCATCGACTACGGCAAGCAAGACCGGGCACCCGGCGAATTCGTAGAGTTCGTTACGATCCCTCGTCAGGCCGATCGGCTCAAATGCTACAAGATCTCCAAACGCTTTGATCAGGATATTTCCGCCGTCTGCGGGTGCATCTCGATCGCGGTCGCAGATGGCATAGTAACGCAGGCCCGAATTGCCTTTGGTGGCATGGCTGGCACACCAAAGCGCGCCAAGGCTGCAGAGGCAGCAATCGTCGGTCAGCCGTGGACGGCTGAAACCACAAGGGCAGCAATGGCCGCCATGGCAAAAGACTATACTCCGATGTCTGATATGCGCGCCTCGGCTGAATACCGGATGCAAACGGCGCAGGCGCTCTTGATGCGCTACTATCTTGAGGATCAGGGCGGCCCGACCAATGTCCTGGCGGTAACGGCATGAGCGTCTCCAAACCTCTGCCGCACGATGCAGCCCCGCTCCACGTGACAGGCCAAGCGCGCTACATCGACGACATTCCCGTACCCGCCAATTGCCTTCACCTGGCGTTTGGCCTGTCCACCGTGGCGCACGCTGATTTGCGCAAGGTCGAACTGTCAGCGGTGCGCAGCGCCCCCGGAGTCCTGGCCGTGATGGAGGCTGGAGACCTGCCATTTGCAAACGACGTTTCACCATCGGCGCATGATGAACCGCTTCTGGCGACGGGTACCGTGCATTATGTCGGTCAACCAATATTCCTCGTCGTGGCAGACAGTCATCTTAGCGCACGAAAAGCCGCGAGGCTTGGCAAGATCGACTATGTCGAGAAACCGGC
The DNA here is from genome assembly GCA_024642725.1 of Paracoccaceae bacterium. GTDB lineage: Bacteria > Pseudomonadota > Alphaproteobacteria > Rhodobacterales > Rhodobacteraceae > JAHEAO01. The sequence goes on from JAHEAO010000028.1 coordinate 24,606, forward strand.
GATCCTGACGGTGGATGACGCCTTGGCTGCCAACAGCAGGTTCGAAAGCGGCCCTATTGTCTGGTCAAAGGGGGATGCTTCCGGCGAACTGAAGTCTGCGAAGAACCGTTTGCAAGGCCGCATCGAGATGGGCGGGCAGGAACATTTCTACCTTGAAGGTCAGGCTGCTCTGGCATTTCCGCAGGAAGGCGGAGACATGCTGGTCCATTCATCTACGCAGCACCCGACCGAGATTCAGCACAAGGTCGCCGAAGCAATCGGCGTTCCGATGAACGCGGTTCGCGTCGAAACCCGGCGGATGGGGGGCGGTTTTGGTGGCAAGGAAAGTCAGGGCAATGCGCTCGCGGTCGCCTGCGCGGTCGCATCCCGTGCAACCGGGCGACCGTGCAAAATGCGGTATGATCGCGATGACGATATGGTCATCACCGGCAAAAGGCACGATTTCCGCATCGACTACGATGTAGGTTTCGATGACGAAGGTCGGATTTCGGCCATCGAGTTCCTTCAGTACACCCGGTGTGGTTGGGCGCTCGACCTATCTATCCCCGTCGCCGACCGCGCGATGCTGCATGCCGACAACGCCTATAACCTGCCAGCCGCAAGGATCGAAAGTCATCGGCTCAGGACCAACACCCAGTCCGCAACCGCCTATCGCGGTTTTGGTGGCCCCCAGGGCATGCTTGGGATCGAACGGGTGCTTGATCACGTCGCACACGCCGTCAGTCGTGATCCCTACGAGGTGCGCAAGGTCAATTTCTATGCCGATGCTGCGGATAGGAACTCCGCTCGCCGGACTCCAACTCAGACCACGCCCTACGACATGCAAGTCGAAGACTTCGTGCTCAACGATTTGTGCGAGAAACTGGCTAAATCCGCCGACTATCAGACCCGTCGGCAGGCCGTCGCAGACTGGAACGCAAAGAACGACATTCTGAAAAAGGGGATCGCACTGACGCCGGTGAAATTCGGGATCAGTTTTACGCTGACGCATCTGAACCAGGCCGGCGCTTTGGTGCATGTGTATCAGGATGGTTCCATTCATCTGAACCACGGCGGCACCGAAATGGGTCAGGGCCTGTTCCTGAAGGTTGCCCAAGTCGCGGCCACGTCATTCGGCGTTGATCTTGCTTCGGTCAAGATTACCGCGACAGATACCGCGAAAGTGCCAAACACCTCGGCCACGGCAGCCTCCTCCGGATCCGATCTGAACGGAATGGCGGTAAAGGCGGCCTGCGATACGATCAAGGACCGGATCGTTGATTTCCTCGGCGAAAGGTACCAGACGCGCGACATACGATTTGCAGACGGTTTACTTTACATCGGCAAGGAGTCGTTGACCTTCGCCGAAGCCGCCAAATTGGCGTATGAAAACCGGGTCAGCCTTTCCGCTACCGGCTTCTACAAGACCCCCAAGATCGAATGGAACCGGGTCAAAGGGAAAGGCCGCCCATTCTATTATTTTGCTTATGGAGCGGCGATCACGGAATGCGTCATCGACACGCTGACAGGTGAAAACCGAATTTTGCGGGTCGATATCTTGCATGACTGCGGTGCATCCCTGAACCCGGCGATCGACATCGGGCAGATCGAAGGTGCATTCGTGCAGGGTGCGGGCTGGCTGACGACCGAAGAACTGGTCTGGGACAACAAGGGGCGGCTGCGTACGCACGCGCCTTCGACATACAAGATTCCAGCCTGCTCTGACCGCCCCGACATCTTCAATGTCGCCTTGTACGAAGGGCAGAACCGGGAAGACACCATCTATCGTTCCAAAGCCGTTGGTGAACCCCCTTTCATGCTTGGCATTTCCGCGTTGATGGCGCTGTCGGATGCTATTGCGTCTTGCGGTGACGGATATCCATCACTTGACGCTCCTGCCACGGCAGAGCGGGTCCTGACGACCCTGAATCGGATACGATCATGAGCTTTGACATCAAGGCCCTGCGCGAGGCAGTCGCCGAGCATGGCCGCATTGTGCGCGTCGTTATCGCGGAAGTTCACGGTTCCGTTCCGCGTGAGGCTGGGGCGTCGATGCTCGTCTGGTCGAAGGGGCAAGGCGGCACGATAGGCGGCGGCGCTCTGGAACATGAAGCTGCGGAACGGGCCCGGGCGCTGGTTGCTGATCGCATCGACCGCGTTCCGCTGGGACCGAGTCTCGGGCAATGTTGCGGCGGCGCTGTTGTCTTGGTGTCCGAGATATATGACTCCGCTCGAGTTGCGGCTTTGACCGGACCATTTCAGTTGCGCGGCATCGGCAGTTCCGCTGAATTGCCTATGTCGATTCGACGCAGGCTTCAGGACGACAGAAGCGCCAAACGGCACTGTGACATCGCCTTTGAGAAGAATTGGATTCTGGAGGCCGTGACCTTGGAGCGGCAACCACTTTGGATCTTTGGCGCAGGCCATGTCGGCCGCGCAATCGTATCCGTGCTGACACCCTTTGACAGGTTCGATTTGACTTGGGTGGATACATCGCCGGAGCGTTTTCCAGCGACAATTCCGTTCGGCGTCACCCAACTCGTGGCCGCAAACCCGGCCGATCTGGTGAAATTTGCCCCAAAGGATGCCGAACATCTGATCCTGACCTATTCTCACGCGCTGGATCTGGAACTCTGCAACCGATTGTTGACTCACGGCTTCAAGAAGGCTGGCCTGATCGGATCGCACACCAAGTGGTCACGCTTCCGCAACCGTTTGCGGCAACTCGGCCATAGCGACGCACAGATTTCCCTCATTCGCTGCCCGATCGGGCAGCCGGAGTTGGGCAAACATCCTCAGGCAATTGCCATCGGCGTTGCCGCAGACCTACTTTTGGAAAAGGCTCAGACAGAAGCCGTTAAGGACAGGGTAAGTTAGATGGGAAACGAAGCTACGCTTCTCGCCGTGGAAGGCGTGACGAAAGCCTATCCCGGCGTGGTCGCGAACGACAAAGTCTCGTTCAGCGTCGCACCGGGAGAGGTCCATGCACTCTTGGGTGAAAACGGCGCAGGAAAATCGACGCTCGTGAAAATGATCTACGGCCTCGTTCGGCCCGATTCAGGTCGGATGGTCTGGAAAGGGGCTCCCTACGAACCCGCGACCCCGCATGCTGCGCGGTCAACCGGTGTCGCGATGGTCTTTCAGCACTTTTCTCTGTTCGAAGCGCTCAACGTGGCCGAGAACGTTGCCTTGGGCATGGAAAATCCGCCGCCGATGCGACAACTATCCGTTCGCATCCGTGAGGTTTCCGAAACCTATGGTCTTCCTTTGGACCCTGATCGCTTGGTGGGAGAGTTGAGCGCAGGCGAACGCCAGAGGGTCGAGATCATACGCTGTTTGTTGCAAGACCCCAAGCTGCTGATCATGGATGAACCGACGTCAGTTCTGACACCACAAGAGGTCGACATCCTATTCGAGACACTGCGCAAGCTCAGTGCTGAAGGCACCGCGATTCTCTATATCTCTCACAAGCTTGAAGAGATCAGGTCGCTTTGTAACAGCGCAACGATCCTGCGACTGGGCAAGGTCGTAGGCACGACGAACCCACGCGAAAGCTCTGCCCGCGAACTGGCCGAGATGATGGTGGGGCAGACCCTCCATACGCCAAACCGCGAAAGCGCTGATCTTGGCGAGATCGTCGTGGAACTGACCAACCTGTCCATCAAATCCGCAAACCCGTTCGGGACTTCGCTGAAGGGCGTCACTCTTTCGGTAAGACAGGGTGAGGTTCTTGGAATTGGCGGCGTGGCCGGAAATGGACAAGACGAGCTCCTGGCTGCCTTGTCCGGCGAAGCGTTGTCAACTCCGTCCGCGATCAAGTTCAAAGGCAAGAGCATTGGAAATCTAGGTCCAAACGCGCGGCGCGGTCTGGGATTGCTTGCGGCTCCGGAAGAACGTCTGGGACATGCCGCAGCACCGGACATGAGCCTTACTGAGAATGCAGCACTAACAGGAACGATCCGCCGAAACCTTGCAAGCAAGGGCTTCTTGCGTTGGGGCGCCGTTGAGGATTTCGCAAAGGAGATCATTGCGAACTTCGACGTGCGAACGCCCGGGCCAGACAACGCTGCGCGCTCGCTATCGGGAGGAAACCTGCAGAAATTCGTCATCGGACGAGAGGTCCTGCAAGATCCGGACGTGCTTGTCGTGAACCAACCGACATGGGGTGTCGATGCCTCGGCTGCGGCATCGATCCGACAGGCCCTGCTCGACATGGCCGCGAAAGGCGCAGCGGTAATTTGCATTAGTCAGGATCTGGATGAATTAATGGAAATTTCCGACCGCTTTGCTGCCTTGAACGAAGGCCGACTGACCCCTCCGAGACCGGCCAAAGGCCTAACCGTAGATGAAATCGGACTGATGATGGGCGGCGCACATGATATGGAGGTTGCCCATGTTGACGCTTGAAAGACGCCCCTCACCGTCGCGCATGTGGACAATGTTGACGCCTCCTCTGGCTGTCGTGCTGACAATGGTTGCGGGCGCAGTATTGTTCGCGTTTCTCGGCAAGAATCCGGTCGAGGCGATCCGGACGATCTTCTGGGATCCGGTCTTTGGTGAGTTCGCTTTCTATTACCGCGGCCAGCTTCTGGTAAAGGCTGCACCCCTTATCCTCATCGCCATCGGGCTATCTCTCGGCTTTCGGGCTGGAATCTGGAATATCGGGGCAGAAGGACAGTACATTGTAGGCGCAATATGCGGCGCTGCTGTCGGTCTGGCATTCTATCCAACCGAGAACTCTCTGGTCTTCCCGCTGATGATCCTTGCCGGCGCGATAGGCGGCTGGGCTTGGGCGATGATTCCTGCAGCGCTCAAAGTCCTGTTTGGAACGAACGAAATTCTTGTTTCGCTTATGTTGGTCTATGTGGCCGAAGCGATGCTCGCCTCTGCCTCCTCGGGTCTCCTGAGAAACCCGGACGGGATGGGTTTTCCCGGCAGTCGGAATTTCAAGGATTTCCCTGCCGCGCACAATGACTACCTGATCGAAAGTGCCGGGATTCATTGGGGTGTTGTTGCCGCTCTTATTGCGGTGATCTTCGCCTACATCTTGCTGTCCCGCCATCTCTTGGGGTTCCAGATCAGAGTAACCGGGCAATCGCCGCGCGCAGCGAGATTCGCGGGCGTCAACCCTTCCCGGCTGATCCTGTTCTGCCTTGGGACATCCGGTGCGCTGGCTGGACTTGCAGGTTTGTTCGAAGTGACCGGACCGGCTGGCCAGATCAGCATCGATTTCAATTCTGGATACGGCTTTACAGCAATCATCGTGGCCTTTCTGGGCAGGTTGCATCCCATCGGCATCCTACTGGCCGGATTGCTGATGGCTTTGACCTACATCGGCGGCGAGGCGGCTCAGAGCACGTTGGGACTGCCTGCCTCTGCGGTACAGGTGCTTCAGGGTATGTTGCTGTTCTTCCTCTTGGCAGTCGACGTGCTGACAAATTTCCGAATCCGCCTTGGTAAAACGGAGGCCGCGTAATGGATCTGTCTTCAATCAATCCACTGGTACTGCTGGCCTCTATTATGGTCGCCTCGACTCCGATACTGCTGGCCGCAATCGGTGAAATGGTGGTTGAGAAATCGGGGGTTCTGAACCTTGGCGTCGAGGGTATGATGATCACCGGCGCGGTTTGCGGCTTTGTCATCGCAACAGAGACAGGCAGTCCGGCGGTCGGCTTCATCGCGGCGGCAATCGGCGGCGCAATCCTGGCCCTGCTGTTTGGATTTCTTACGCAATATCTCCTGTCCAATCAGGTCGCCACTGGGCTAGCGCTCACACTTTTCGGCTTAGGACTGTCCGCACTGATCGGACAGAGCTACGTCGGCATAAAAGCTCCGGTTACTTCGAACCTTCACATTCCGCTATTGGCGGACATTCCTGTGATAGGTCGTATTCTCTTCCAGCACGACATGATGGTCTATGTTTCCATAGCGATCGTCGCGGCAGTCTGGGCGGTCCTGAAGTTCACTCGCGCCGGCTTGATCTTGCGTGCGGTGGGAGAAAGCCACGATGCCGCCCATGCGCTTGGTTACAAAGTCGTCAGGATCAGAATGCTGGCGATCATGTTTGGCGGAGCCTGCGCCGGGCTTGGGGGTGCATATGTCAGCCTGATCCGTGTTCCGCAATGGACCGAAGGCATGACCGCCGGCGCGGGTTGGATTGCACTGGCCATCGTCGTGTTTGCAAGCTGGCGGCCGTGGCGGGTTTTGCTGGGCGCCTATCTTTTCGGCGGCGTGACGGTTCTGCAGCTAAACCTGCAGGCCGCCGAGGTTCCAGTGCCGGTCGCGCTCTTGTCCATGTCACCTTATCTGATAACCATCCTCGTGCTGGTCATCATGTCGATCAATCGTGGTCGTGCCGCACTCGGTGCGCCGGCCGCTCTTGGTCGCGTTTTCCACGCCTCGCACTAGAGGCATTGCTGCAAAAATCCGGGCGAAATACCCGCATCAACTTGGGAGTACACTATGAACAGACGATCAATTCTTGCCGGGGCCGCGTTGGCCTTTGGTCTTGCAGGGGCAGTCTTTGCCCAAGACAAGACCAAGGTCGGTTTCATTTATGTAGGTCCGATCGGCGACGGAGGATGGACACAACACCACCACGAAGCAGCGTTGGAAATGCAGGCCCATTTTGGTGATGCTGTGGAGCTCGTTTATCAGGAAAGTGTTCCCGAAGGCGCCGATGCAGAACGTGCGATCACGCAGATGGCCTTGGGTGGTGCGGATATCATTTTCACAACCTCCTTCGGCTTCATGGATCCGACAGTCAACGTCGCCGCCAAATTTCCGAACGTGAAGTTCGAGCACGCAACCGGCTACAAGACCGCTGACAACGTCGGCGTTTATTCCGCCCGGTTCTATGAAGGCCGTGCGATTCAGGGCTACTTGGCCGGCAAGATGACCAAGACCAACAAGATCGGCTACATTGCTTCATTCCCGATCCCCGAAGTTATCCGGGGCATCAACAGTGCCTACATCCATGCCAAAAAGGTTAACCCGGACGTCGAGTTCTCTGTTGTCTGGGCGTACACCTGGTTCGATCCAGGCAAGGAATCCGACGCGGCACAGGCACTGATCGAACAGGGCGCGGACGTCATTCTGCAGCACACGGATTCGACGGCTCCTCATGCAGCCGCTGCTAAGGCCGGGAACGTCTACACATTCGGGCAAGCCGCTGACATGGCGGAATATGCACCGATGCCGCGGATTTCCTCGATCATCGACGTCTGGGCGCCCTATTACATCGAGCGCGTACAAGCCGTAATCGACGGGACCTGGGAAAGCGACAACACCTGGGATGGCATCGGAGCCGGCATGGTCGGCATCGGGGAAATCAGCGATGTAGTTCCAGCCGATATCAGGGCGGAAGCCGAGGCGCTCAGAGACTCAATTTCGTCTGGGGCCTACCATCCCTTCACTGGACCGCTCAACAAACAGGACGGTTCGGCTTGGCTGGCAGAAGGCGAGATCGCAGATGATGGCACTCTAGGTGGCATGAACTTCTACGTTGAAGGTTTGACTGGCGATATTCCGAACTGACACGGCAGAAATTAAGAAAATTTGGGGGCCGGGCAATGCCCGGCCCCTTTTACTTGGGCGAAGCCCGTGCGAACCTCGGCGTCATGAAAGAAAGATTGACCACGCTCGACGGGGCGCCCATATCCCGCTTCTGTTTCGGCACCATGCAATTCGGTGGCGCGGCCGATACTGCTGCCGCCGCGGCCATGTTTTCAGCTTGTCGGGACGCCGGAATCAATTTCTTCGATACTGCCCATGGCTATAGCGAAGGCAGGTCAGAACGGATGCTGGGGGCCTTGGCCGCAAAGGAACGAGATCAGCTCTTCATTGGAACGAAATGCGCTTATGAAGGCGGGTCGGATCGTGCACTCATTCACCGCCAATTTGACGAAAGCCGAAAGCGCTTGGGCATGGACTGTGTCGATCTGCTCTATATCCACAAGTGGAATGATGTCACGCCACTCGAAGAAACATTCGCTACACTCGCCGAGTTGCTGAACGAAGGTAAGATTCGATTTGTCGGTGTCTCGAACTTCGCTGCCTGGCAGGTGATGAAATCGGATCAGGTCGCCAGGTCGTTCGGGATCGATATCGCGGCCCTGCAGCCGATGTACAACCTTGTAAAACGTCAAGTGGAAGTCGAAATTCTGCCTATGGCGCAATCGGAAGGGTTCCAAGTCTTCCCCTATTCCCCCCTTGGCGGCGGACTATTGACCGGGAAATATGCGGCCGGTCAAACGGGTCGGCTTGAAGCCGACAGTCGCTATGCTGCGCGCTATGCCCCCGGCTGGATGCGCGACGCGGCCGCCAACCTGGCAGAATTGGCTTCTAATATGGGAACTGATGCGGCGACGCTTGCCGTCGCCTGGGTCGCACGCAATCCCGCGATCACCGCCCCGATAATCAGTGCGAAATCGGCGCAACAACTGGCACCATCGCTCGCGGCGCTAGATTTTCCGATGGACGAAGCGCTCTATGCGCGTATTTCAGCATTGTCGCGCGCGCCTGCCCCTGCAACAGATCGGCTTGAGGAAGCATGATCGACTTCCTTGTTATCGGAGGCGGCATAGCCGGGATCTCGGTCGCTGCGAGATTGTCGCATCTTGGAAGCGTCACAGTGCTTGAGGCCGAAGCCGGGCTTGGATATCATACCTCCGGCAGGTCTGCGGCACTGTTCGAAGAGAGCTACGGCAAGCCGACCACCATTGCTCTTAACAAGGCCAGCAAAGAATATTTTCAATCCGCGGACGGAGGTTTTCTGTCTCCGCGCGGATTACTGCTTGTCGGGCGCGCCCAGGAAGCGGAGTCATTTTCCGCAGACCAGGCGGCAATGTCCATGGAACCGATCAGCATTTCGGATGCTCTGGCTAGAATGCCAATTCTGAACCCTGCTGTTGTAAAATATGCCGCCTATCATGCGGAGGCCTGGGATATCGATACAGACCGACTCATACAAAGTTTCGCTCGCGAAGTCAGGCAGAACGGTGGTGAGGTCCTGATGGGTCAACGCGCCGTTTCCATTGACCGCCGGCCCGCAGGTTGGGAAATCCGGACCGGTAGCCGTCAACTGGAAGCTCGAATTCTGGTAAACGCTGCGGGGGCCTGGGTTGATGAGATCGCTCGAATGGCAGGTATTTCACCGCTTGGATTTGCGCCGCTTCGCAGGTCAATGGCACGCATCCCGGCACCCGGCGGGCGTGATACCTCGGATTGGCCGATGACATTCGGAACCGGTGAAACCTGGTATTGCAAGCCCGATGCGGGAAAGCTCATTGTTTCACCTGCGGAAGAAGACCCGAGCCATCCGCATGATGCCTGGGCCGACGACATGGTCTTGGCGGAGGGTCTGGCAAGATACGAAGAGTTCATGACTGAACCCGTTACTCGCTTGGAAAGTAGTTGGGCGGGCCTGCGAACATTCTCTACGGATCGCTCGCTGGTGTTGGGGCCGGACGTTGACGACCCAGACTTCGTATGGGTGGCTGGACAGGGGGGCTACGGGTTTCAGACTTCACCGGCTGCCAGCCAATTGGTCGCAGATATCCTGACCGCTCGGCAGCCAGCACTTGATGCAGACACCGTAGCGCGGCTCTCACCGCACCGATTCACCAAGGGGCTCTAGGTCGATATGTATTCTACACCTTTAACCGCCTGATATTCGGCAGGGGGGTAAGAATTTGGTTCCCGTCGCAATTGCGGAAACCTGCGAACGAGAGCGTCCCGGAACTCATCGCTGAGACTTGCAACCGCTCCCGCGGATGGCAGGAAGCTTTCGACCGGCAACCCGTTCACACAGAAGATCTGATGTGAGTCGAAGATGAGAGTGAAACACCTTACAACTTCGGCGGAGCGGTCGACATAAGCGGCATCGCTGGCACCGGCGAGTTCGCGCGCCTCTATCAGGCAGCTGGTGTTCTTTTCCTGCCCTGCCAGCCTGTAACCCGGCACAAGCACCCGGTGGTCCGGCGCCAGGCAAAGATCCTTCTGCGGCATCATCGGCCCAAGAGCCCTTGGTTTCAGCCGGATCGGAGCCAGATCCGGGTTGGCAATCATCTGCGCTGAGGTCACCTGCCGCGACCAAACCATCCTGACCGGCTGCAGGCCCGTATCACGCGTGACGATCAGATCGCCGGGCCGCACCAGTTCTACCCGTCTGGGCCCACATGGTGTCCGCACATTGGCACCTTCAACAATTCCGCCAGCAAACGAAGTTGTAGCGACGGCGTCCCCTTCGACCTTCTTCAAGTAAGTCATATGCCCACCTTAGACATTTGCGTGGGCCCCCATCCAAATCAAACAATCCTAATCAACTGTGTCCAAAATTGGGACAATGGCGAAAAACTTTGGATTTTTCCGATCAGTTTTACGAGTAACGTTAAGAAGTTGAATTCGGAGCCACAAAAAACAGAGAGTGAACGAAAATGTCGCGGCGATTGAATCTTCCTGACAGTGCCAGTGTCGCCGAATCATCGGCAGACGGTCGCATGTTCGCCCCCTCGACCGCACGAAATGCGGCAGCGATTCTGGAGGTTGTGGCAAGGTTCGCACCCGAATCCGGAACCGGTTTGGAAATTGCCAGCGGCACTGGTGAACATGTCGCGCAATTCGCTGAGGCCCTGCCCGGCCTGACCTGGCAACCTTCAGACATAGATCCTGACCGGATCGCCAGCATCCGGGCTTGGACAAGGGAATTGCCGAATGTCCATGATCCGATCCGGCTCGATGTGACTGAAACGGGTTGGTCCGGTCCGCTGGCATCGCCCAACCTGATCTTCCTGTCCAATCTTCTGCATCTGATCAGTCAGCCCGAGGCCCAGACCGCCGTGACAGAGGCAGCACGACTTCTGGCCCCCGGAGGCTGGTTCTTGGTTTACGGCCCATTCCGCAGGGGAATCGATTTCGCGAGCCAAGGAGACCACGCTTTCGACGCAAGTCTAAGGTCGCAAGATCCCGAGATCGGCTACAAGCCGTTTGAGACTGTACAGGCCTGGCAATCCCAAAACGGATTGCAGGACCTGTCAGTCACGAACATGCCAGCCAACAACCTGATACTCGCGGGACGACGCCCTATTACCACGACCTAGCCATCGATCCGGATCACTGCGTTGCTCGGATCATAGGGACTGTCCTCGACCACCTCGGCGTCCCAGAGCTGGTTCTGCATCCGCACCTTAAGCTTCTGGCCGGTCTTGGCCAGATCCGGCTGCACATAGCCCATCCCGATCTGCTTGCCGAAATGAACCGAGTAACCACCGGACGTCAGGCGCCCGACCTTGGTATCGCCGTGATAGAGCGCTTCGCGACCCCACGGGTCGGCGTCCTTCGGGCCGTCAATCAGTAGCGTGACGCACATCGAACGGATGCCGATCTTCACCATCGCGTCCTTGCCGTGGAAGTCCTTCTCAAGATCGACGAAACGGTCCAGGCCCGCCTCGAGCGGGGTTGCGTCACGTCCAAGTTCGGTCCCGAAAGCCCGATATGATTTCTCTTGCCGCAGCCAGTTTTGTGCGCGCGCGCCAGCCAGCTTCAGCCCGTGCTTTTCACCGGCTGTCATCAGCTGGTCCCAGAGGTAATTCTGCATCTCGATCGGATGGTGCAATTCCCATCCCAACTCGCCGGTATAGGCTACCCGGATTGCGCGGACCGGGCACATGCCAAGCTCGATATCGCGCATGGAAAGCCACGGGAAACGCTTGTTCGACAAAGCTGTTTCGGGATCAGCATCCTTGATGATCTCCTTCAGGACGTCGCGGGACCTTGGGCCGGCGATAGCAAATACGCCCCATTGCGTTGTCACATCATGGATGTCGATGTGACCGAACTCGCCAGACTTGTCCGCAGCGGCTTTCTTGAGAAAATCGGCGTCGTAGGCCGTCCATGCACCGGCCGAGACGAGGTAATATTCGTTCTCGGCCAGCCGAACGATCGTGTATTCGGTCCGCGTTGTGCCGGTGTCGGTCAAAGCGTAGGTCAAATTGATCCGACCGATCTTCGGCAGTCTGTTGCAGGTGAACCAATCGAGAAACTGGGTTGCACCCGGGCCGCGAACCAAGTGCTTGGTAAAGGCCGTCGCGTCGATCAAGCCGGCCGTCTCACGGATCGCCCTGGCCTCTTTTTCAGCATATTGCCACCATCCGCCGCGTCTGAAACTGCGGCTGGCATGGTCATCAAACCCCAGGGGCGCATAGTAATTCGGACGTTCCCAACCGTTCACGCAGCCGAACTGCGCGCCGAGCGCTTTCTGGCGGTCGTAGGCCGGTGCCGTGCGCAGCGGCCGGCAGGCTTCGCGCTCCTCATCGGGATGGTGCAGGATGAACACGTGGGAATAGCACTCTTCATTCTTGCGAGCGGCATATTCCGTCGTCATCCAACTGCCGTAACGCTTGGGGTCAAGGCTGGCCATGTCGATTTCGGCTTCGCCTTCCGTCATCATCTGGGCAAGATACTTGCCAGTGCCTCCGGCGGCTGTGATCCCAAAGGAAAAGCCCTCGGCCAGCCACATATTGCGCAGTCCGGGTGCGGGTCCGACCAATGGGTTTCCATCCGGTGTGTAACAGATCGGGCCGTTGAAATCGTCTTTCAATCCAACCTCTTCCGAGGTCGGGATCCGGTGGATCATCGACATGTATTCCTCTTCGATCCGCTCAAGGTCCAGCGGAAAGAGATCTGCGCGGAAGCTGTCCGGCACGGTGTATTCGAACCGCGCCGGGGCACCGTATTCATAGGGTCCGAGGATCCAGCCCTTGCGCTCCTCACGGACATACCACTTGGCGTCGGCATCGCGCAGCACCGGATGCTCGGGGTTTCCTGCCGCGCGCCATTCGACCAGCGCCGGGTCCGGCTCTGTCACGACATACTGGTGTTCGACCGGGATCGCTGGGATCTTGATGCCCAACAACTTGGCGGTCCGCTGCGCATGGTTGCCCGTGGCGGTGACGACATGCTCAGCGGTGATTTCGGATTTCTCGTTCGAGGCGACCAGGTTGCCGCCCTTCTCGACCATCTTGGTGATCGACACGACCCATTCAGCGCCGGTCCAGCGGTAGCCATCGACCTGCCACTTGCGCTCGATCGTGCAGCCGTGCTGTCGCGCGCCTTTGGCCATGGCCTGCGTCACGTCGGCGGGGTTGATATAGCCGTCGGTCGGGTGAAAGATCGCGCCTTTCAGATCGTCGGTGCGGACCAGCGGCCAGCGCTCCTTGATCTGTGCCGGGGTCAGCCATTCATATGGAATGCCGACCGTCTCGGCGGTCGAGGCATAGAGCATATACTCGTCCATCCGGTCCTGCGTTTGCGCCATCCGCAGGTTGCCGACGACGGCAAAGCCGGCATTCAATCCGGTTTCCGCCTCAAGGCGCTTGTAGAACTCGACCGAATAGTCGTGGATATGGCTTGTCGCATAACCCATGTTGAACAGCGGCAGCAGTCCGGCCGCATGCCAGGTGGAACCACTTGTCAGTTCGTCCCGTTCCAGCAGCAACGTGTCCCACCCTGCTTTCGCCAGATGGTAGGCGATCCCCGTTCCGACGGCGCCGCCGCCAACCACCAGCGCCTTGACATGCGTTTTCATAGGACGACTCTCCGTCAGGTTTCCTTGCTGCGCCTAAATTGCCCAAAGCCGCCTGAAAGGGAAACAGGGAGCCGACCCAACATAGCGCGAAACCGACAGCGGCGAAGCTTGCCCAGTCTTTGACGCGGTCGTATAGATCGTGGAACCGCATCGGGGGGCGCCATGAAAGTCTGCACTACCAAGGTCGAGACGCGTTCCGTCCTGTCGAGTTTCCGCAAGGCGGGACAGACAATCGGCCTGGTTCCGACAATGGGATACCTGCACGAAGGTCACATGGCACTGGTTCGCGCCGCCACGGCGGAATGCGACCGGGTGGTCGTCTCGATCTTCGTCAATCCCACTCAATTCGGCCCGAAAGAGGACCTGGCAAGCTATCCGCGTGACACGGATAGAGATCTTGAGCTGCTGCATGCCGCGGGCGTGGATGCTGTTTTCATGCCGTCGCCAGAAGAGATGTATCATGTTGATAATCAAACAATTGTCGACACGGTTGGCCTGTCGAAGGTCCTGATCGGCAAGCTTCGTCCGGGACATTTCCGCGGTGTCGCGACGGTCGTTTGCAAGCTGCTGAACATCACCCAGCCCGACCGTGCTTTTTTCGGCAAGAAGGACTATCAGCAACTGCGGGTCATCAAGACCATGGTCCGCGATCTCGACATTCCGGTTCGCATAATCGGTGTGTCGACGATCCGCGAGGCCGACGGCTTGGCCATGTCATCGCGCAATGTCCGGCTGACACCAGCCGATCGGAAAGCCGCCGCGGTTCTGTCTAAGTCATTGAATTTCGCAGATCAAATAGCGGGAAGCGGCATCACGTCGCGGCAGTTGGAGCGCGAAGTCCGCGATATGATCGATGCCGAACCGCGCGCCAATGTGCAATCCGTCGATGTCCGGGACGCCGAGTCTCTGGGCCCGGTTCGGGGCCGGATCACGACCCCGGTCGTGGTTCTGCTTGCAGTCCGCTTCGGCGATGTTTTACTTATAGATCAACGTGTTATTTCACCGGAGAAAGGCCAGAGATGAGCACCGAAACGCAAAAGCCCGTCCGCCGCATCACCGCGCCGCAGATCACCGCTATGAAGGGCGGAGACCCGATCGTTTCCTTGACGTCCTATCACGCGCACACGGCGGCCATCGTCGATAAATATGCCGATTTCATTCTGGTGGGCGACAGCCTTGGCATGGTCATGCATGGCATGGAAACGACCGTCGGCGTCCCCCTTAACCTTATGATTATGCATGGAAAAGCTGTTGTTCGCG
>JAHEAO010000029.1 GCA_024642725.1 Paracoccaceae bacterium
GTCGTCGGCATCACTGAACATGCCAGCGAGCAGCTGGGCGATATCGTCTTCGTCGAACTGCCGGAAGTCGGGACCACGGTCACCAAGGATGACGAGGTCGTCGTGATTGAAAGCGTCAAGGCCGCCTCCGACATTCTGTCGCCGCTTGACGGCGAGATCGTCGAAGTGAACGAGATGCTCACCGACAACCCGGGCAAGGTGAACGAAGATGCGCAGGGCGACGGCTGGTTCTTCAAGCTCAAGGTCGAAGACCTGTCGGCCGTCGACGAGTATTTGGATGAGAAAGAATACAAGGACCTGATTGGCTGACAGCCATCCCAGCGGCCCCGCAACAGCGCCGGGGCCGCGATCCAACCCCATGCCGCCGGAGCTTCCGATGCCTTTCACCCCGACAGACTATCTGCCCTACGACTTCGCCAACCGCCGCCATATCGGCCCGTCTCCAGCCGAAATGGAAGAGATGTTCAAGTTGCTTGGGGTCAAGGATATCGACGAACTGATTGATCAGACCGTGCCTAAAAGCCTTCGTCAGGCGGAACCGCTGGATTTCGGCAAGCCCAAGTCCGAACGCGAGCTTCTTTGGCATATGCGACAGGTGGCGCAAAAGAACAAGGTATTCACCACAATGATCGGGCAGGGGTTCCACGGCACGGTCACGCCCCCCGCGATCCAGCGCAACATCCTAGAGAATCCGGCCTGGTACACCGCTTATACGCCCTATCAGCCCGAAATTTCCCAAGGCCGCCTTGAGGCGCTCTTGAACTACCAGACCATGGTCACCGACCTGACCGGTCTCGATATCGCCAATGCCTCCCTGCTCGACGAAGCGACCGCCGCCGCCGAAGCCATGACCATGGCCGAACGCGTGGCCAAGTCGAAAGCGCGGGGCTTCTTCATCGATGAAAACTGCCATCCTCAGAATATCGCGGTGATGCAAACACGGGCCGAACCGCTGGGCATAGACGTTGTGGTCGGCGATCCGGCCAAGCTTGATGCCAGCAAGGTCTTTGGCGCGATCTTCCAGTATCCAGGCACTTACGGCCATCTGAACGATTTCACGCCCCATATCGCCAAACTGCATGCAGCGGGCGCGATCGGCATAGTCATCGCCGACCCGTTGATGCTGACCTTGTTGAAGGAACCCGGCGCGATGGGCGCGGACATTGCTGTCGGCTCGACCCAGCGTTTTGGCGTGCCAATGGGCTATGGCGGACCATCCGCGGCCTATATGGCCTGTAAGGACGCCTACAAGCGGTCCATGCCGGGGCGCATCGTCGGCGTGTCCGTCGACGCGCGCGGCAACAAGGCTTACCGGCTTTCGCTACAAACCCGCGAACAGCATATTCGGCGGGAAAAGGCCACATCGAACGTCTGCACCGCACAGGCGCTGCTGGCGGTCATGGCCAGCTTTTACGCCGTCTTCCATGGCCCGGAGGGGCTCAAGGCCATCGCACAGCGCATTCACCGCAAGACGGACCGGCTGGCTCGCGGGCTGGAAGCTGACGGCTTCAAAGTCGAACCGGAGCATTTCTTTGACACGTTCACGGTCGAGGTTGGCACCATGCAGGGTGCGATCATGGCCGCGGGCCGGGCGGAAAAGATCAACTTCCGCAAGGTCGGCAAAACCAAGATCGCTATCACGCTTGACGAAACCGTTCGTCCGGCCACGCTGGAAGCCGTCTGGCGTGCCTTTGGCTTGAGCCATGGCAAGGACGAGTTTCCGGCCGATTACCATCGCGTCCCAGCCGAAATTGTCCGCGAAACCGATTATATGTCACATCCCGTCTTTCACATGAACCGTGCCGAGACCGAGATGATGCGTTACATGCGGCGCTTGTCAGACCGCGACCTCGCGCTTGATCGTGCGATGATCCCACTTGGTTCCTGCACAATGAAACTGAACGCCGCGGCGGAGATGATGCCGATCACGTGGCCGGATTTTTCCAATATCCACCCCTTCGCACCCACCGATCAGGTGGAAGGCTACCTCGAGCTTATCGAAGACCTCTGCGCCAAGCTCTGCACCATCACCGGCTATGACAAGATGTCGATGCAGCCCAATTCCGGCGCGCAGGGCGAATATGCAGGGCTGCTGACCATCGCCGCCTATCACCGGTCCCGGGGTGACGCGCATCGCGACATCTGCCTGATCCCGGTGTCGGCCCACGGCACCAACCCGGCTTCGGCGCAGATGGCGGGTATGAAGGTCGTCGTTGTGAAGTCCGCCGAGAACGGTGACATCGACGTCGAGGATTTCCGTACCAAGGCCGAAGCAGCGGGCGACAACCTTGCTGCCTGCATGATCACCTATCCCTCGACCCACGGCGTGTTCGAGGAAACCGTGCGTGAGATTTGCGAGATCACGCATAAATACGGCGGTCAGGTCTACATCGACGGCGCCAATATGAACGCCATGGTCGGCCTCGTCCGGCCCGGCGATATCGGCGGCGACGTCAGCCACCTGAACTTGCACAAGACCTTCTGCATCCCGCATGGCGGCGGCGGACCAGGCATGGGTCCGATCGGCGTCAAGGCGCACCTGGCACCCTATCTGCCCGGCCATCCGGAAACCGGCGGGCAAGAGGGGCCGGTATCCTCTGCCCCCTATGGCTCTGCCTCGATCCTGCCGATCTCATGGGCCTATATCCTGATGATGGGTGGCAATGGCCTGACACAGGCCACCAAGGTCGCGATCCTGAATGCCAATTATGTCGCAAAGCGGCTTGAAGGATCATACGAAGTCCTGTTCAAGGGCCGGGGCGGTCGTGTCGCGCATGAATGCATTCTGGACACCCGGCCTTTCGAAGAAAGCGCCCATGTGACCGTGGATGACATCGCCAAGCGTCTGATGGATAATGGTTTCCATGCGCCAACGATGAGCTGGCCAGTGGCCGGGACGCTCATGGTCGAACCCACGGAATCCGAAACCAAGGCAGAGCTTGACCGCTTCTGCGATGCCATGCTTTCGATCCGCGCCGAAATCGAAGCCATCGAGAAGGGCGAAATGGACCCTGCGAACAACCCGCTCAAGAACGCGCCACATACCGTGGAAGATCTCGTCGGAGACTGGGACCGGCCCTATAGCCGCGAACAGGCCTGCTACCCCAAGGGTGCCTTCCGGGTCGACAAATACTGGCCCCCTGTCAACCGGGTCGACAACGTCTATGGCGACCGTCACCTGATCTGCACTTGTCCGCCGCTCGAGGATTATCTGGACGCGGCAGAGTAGGAACATGAGAAACCCGGCGACCGCCGAAAGGCCG
Source organism: Paracoccaceae bacterium (assembly GCA_024642725.1). Classification (GTDB taxonomy): domain Bacteria; phylum Pseudomonadota; class Alphaproteobacteria; order Rhodobacterales; family Rhodobacteraceae; genus JAHEAO01. The sequence continues at coordinate 3,264 of JAHEAO010000029.1, forward strand.
GATTGAGCCCGGTGCGGACGTCGGGACAGTCGCGATAAACGAACGGATTTTCATTGCTGGAAGCATTGGCCGGGTAGTTCTTTAGAGCACGCAGGGTGAGTTGCTGCGTGGGAAGTCGGAACTATCTTGACGGTCTCAGTTGTTTAGTGGCGGTCGGAATTTCATTTCTTTCGGGGGCAAGTAAGGTTGACCATCGGGCGATACGGTAAATTTCTTCTTGGAGTTCTGGGAGGAGGTGCGCTGATCCTCGGCGCGCTTTCATGGTCGCCAAGACAGTCTCGGCTGACGGAACGCCCGCTCCCGCTGCCGGTAACGTTTTCGATCGTCCTTCCGGCCGATTCGAAAGTCGATACAGGGCTTGAATGCTCCGACGCCACGAACGAGGCCAACGCCTACGCCGCCTATGTTTCGGTTCGCAATGCCCTTGCGAAAGGACAACCAACTGAAACAATCGAATATGCAAGCTGCTTTCTTGCAGGGGCGGGGGCGGGGGCCAGCCACGATCCCCAGGCTGCCCTCGTGCAGTTTACGGGCGGCATCTTCGATTCGAATGTCCTGTTGGGCTATTTGCAGATGAGTTTTGAGGCAAGCCTCTCAAAGGCGGTTGAAACCGGCCAAGTTTCTCATTGGAGAAGCAGTTCTCTGGGTACGGCAGCGCTCGAAGCATATGACCGGACTCACGACAAGAGATTCATCGATCTCTTCGTTTCCTACTTCGACCGGTTGCTTGAGCTTCGAGATAGCGAATTTGGTTTCTACGACGACTTTCACCAGAAGGTCATGCAATCCTGGGGCGAACGTTATGACGCGGACGGAGACTGGGTTTCGCATGTCACAATTTTTTCCGTGACAATGTTACCTGCGACGATTGCGGCAAGGCGGATCAGGGCAGAACCGGAGCTTGCGCAATACCGCGAGTTTGCGGACAAGGTCGTTCAGGCATTTGAAATCGGCTATCATGAATTCGCCGACGACCTCAGACCGGTGCCGGATTCCCAAGGCTTCTGGTACTGGCGACCGCTCGAGAACGAATTCGAAGCGACAAATCATGTCCACATGCAAGGCGAAGCACTTCTCAACATGTTCGCCCTTACCGGGGACCCGATTTTCCGTGACCGCATAAATGATTTCATCCGTTTCTTTGAAACGGGCGCCAAGATTGATGAAAATGGCTACGTCTACTGGAACTACCACCCCTATTTCCAGGTGCCTAAGGCAATGAAAGATCACAACGCGACGGAATTGTCGGAGTTTGCGTGGAAGGCGGGAAACACGATAGGCTTTCTGTATCACGCAGAGTCAGACGGATTCAAAGTAAGCCAAGCGCTGCTCGAGGGCATGACCAGAACGATCAGCGATCACGTGCTTGCCGACAACGGATATGCCCTGAATTTCTACCCCCTAGGAGGAGAAGAAAGGTCAAAATCCGAAGTCAAGGACTTGGGAGAACGGCTTCACCAAAAAGCTTCAACGATTACCAGGTATCTGGTCGCTGCCGCAAAGGCCCCCAAGATCAGAGAGCAGGTTCGCGAGATCGTCGCGACCCGACAAGACCTGCTTGGCGGGGGCTGGTTTGATAATCCTGACGCAGCCGTGGGATATGCGTATTTCCTTGATGGCTCCCGATAGATTTTCGTTGATCTGCGGCGTCAGGTTCCATGCCGTATCGTGAACTTGGCTGCAGGGGTCCGCAATGCAACGGAAAACGAGTTTTGTGGCGGGATCGAGATTGAACCTCTTGGGACAAAGTCTGCCTCTTCCGTCAAACCGGTCGTTCAACATCGTCGCTACCTATTGAAGAGCATCGCCAAAACCCCAATATATTCGACAACTCGAATGTTGCCCGGAGCCCCGACATGTCCGCCGCCCTCAAACTCACCTGTCTGACCTGTGGCCAGCCAAATCGCGTGCCCTCCGACCGTATCGCCTCGGGCCCAAAATGCGGCACTTGTGGCGCTAAGCTCGCAGATGGGAAAGTGGCCGCGCTGGAACCCGCGACATTGAAAAAGGCAATCGCCACCGATGACCTGCCGCTGATCGTCGATTTCTGGGCACCTTGGTGCGGGCCCTGCCGAATGATGGCGCCGGAATTCTCCAAGGCGGCGCAGGCGATGACCGGACGCGCACGCTTTGCCAAGATAGACACCCAGGATTTTCCGCAGGTCTCGACAGAACGCGGCATTCGCGGCATCCCGCTGCTGATCCTGTTTCGGAAGGGCAAGGAGGTCGCGCGCCTTCCGGGTGCTCGTCCGGCCGCTGAAATCGAACAATTCGTCCGTTCCCAGACCGCCAACGCATGATCTAGCCTTGTAGCACCGCTCTTTAGGGGCGCACCCCCGATGAACGGGGGGTGGATTCTGTTCGCGGTTTCGAAGCAATTGCAGGTCAGTCCGTTGCTGCGTGGAGGCTCGTGCATCGGTGGAACTCTGCCGATGACAACGGTCGTCCGGCGGGTGTCCGCTCAGGTTTCGGCCAGAAGCGGTGCATTTGCGCATCATATCCGTCTGTCGAATGGCCCGGGAGTTTCAGTCGTACTGCCGTTGGGTCAGGAAAGCGCTGCCCAAGTCAGGAACCGGGCGGGTCTTTCACATGCAGACCTGCAACCGGGTGCGGCAGGGCAGGAGGCAGAGAAGTAGTGAGTGGAGGACTACACGTGAGATCCGACAGAAGATCAACGGCAGTGTTTTCGGTCGAAGCAGACAAATTCGTAGGTAGGGGCTATGTGACGATGGATCGCCGCAAGGCGAAGCGCGCGGTCGAGCGCATCCTGACCGGCCTGCTGATTGCGACCGGTATTGCCTTTGCCGTTTCGTTCGTCGGGTTCGGCTATGCCACGTTTCTTGACGCGCCGGGGCTGATCGATCTGGCGGGTTTCCTGCTGACGCGCACCGGTTTCGTGCTGGTCGCTGGGTTCGCGGTTCTGTCTTTGTCGTCCAGCCCGGACAGGTAAAGAGCCTGCAAGCCCGCGACGGGCACCGCAGATCAGCCAGACCTTATTCCGGCATGCTCTCTCCGCTGCCTCCAAGTTCGGACGGGAAGTCCTTGAGCTTTGGCAGGCCGTCTTTCATCGGCAGCACGGTTTCGGCGTAGTTGACGTGCACGCCGGGCGCAAATTTCTGGCTGGGGATCGTGGCGGCATAGACATCCATCAGCCCCCAATGCGGATGATAGGTCATCAGGTGGCCGCCGCATTTCGTGCAGAACTGACGGTCGCTGCGCTCGGTTTTCATGAAATGCCCGATGTCATCGGCACCCTTGGTGACCTTGACGTTTTCATTCTTGAAAAGCGTGAAAGCATTGACCGGGCCCGCCGACCATGACCGGCAGGAGCCGCAATGGCAGTATCCCATGCCTTCGGGATCACCCGTTACTTCAACCTCGACGGCGCCGCAAAAGCAGCGTCCAGTTTGTGTTTTTCCCATTCTAGTTGCCCCCCCGGCAGACGGATCGGACTCATTGCCCCATCTCGCGCCTTGGTCGAAACATAGCATGGTTTACGTTACGTAACAAATTTTGCGCACCTCAGTCGTCCGCAGGCCCCGGGTTGATGAGCCCAGAGGGCCGCCCGATCCGATGATCTTCAGGCGGCGGCGGTTTCTGCCGGTGGTTCCTTGGCTCCGGTCATGAAGGCCACGGCGTCGGACATCGTGTAATCCTTGGGGTCGATCACACAAAGCCGTTTTCCCAGACGGTGGATATGGATCCGATCAGCGACTTCGAAGACATGCGGCATGTTGTGGCTGATCAGGATGATCGGAATGCCGCGTGATTTGACGTCCTGAATCAGTTCCAGAACCCGACGGCTTTCCTTGACGCCAAGCGCCGCCGTGGGTTCGTCCAGAATAATTACCTTGGACCCAAAGGCCGCGGCGCGGGCCACGGCAACGCCCTGCCGCTGACCACCTGAAAGCGTCTCGATCGCCTGCGATATGTTCTGGATTGTCATCAGCCCGAGGTCGTTCAGTTTTTCGCGGGCAAAATTCTCCATGGCTTTGCGGTCGAGCATGCGCAACCAGCTACCCAGCACGCCGGGTCGACGAATCTCGCGCCCCATGAACATGTTGTCGGTGATCGACAGGGCCGGCGACATCGCCAATGTCTGGTAGACGGTTTCGATACCAAAGCCGCGCGCATCCAGCGGAGAGTTGAAATGCACCGGTTTGCCATCAAGCAGGACGTCGCCCTCGTCGGGGACCACCGCGCCGGACATGGCTTTTATCAGGGTCGATTTCCCGGCGCCGTTATCCCCAATGACCGCCAGGATTTCGTTCGGGTAAAGTTCAAAGTCACAATGGTCGAGCGCGGTAACACGGCCATAGCGCTTGACGAGATTGCGACCTGCAAGAACGGGTTCCTGTGCCATGTCGGTCATACCTTTCTGATCCACTGATCCACGGCCACGGCCGATATGATAAGGGCGCCAATCAGCAGATAGGTCCATTGCGGATCGGTTCCCACCATCTTGAGGCCCATTTCGAAAACACCCACGATAAGTGCGCCCAGGAACATGCCGATGATACTGCCGCGCCCGCCGAACAGCGAAATACCACCGATCACCACTGCAGTGATGGATTGGATATTGCCCAGAACGCCGGTCGAGGCTGACGGTGAAACCGATCCAAAACGGCCGATCATCACCCAACCCGCAATGGCGCAGAAAAATCCCGCAAGGGCGTAAACCTGCGTCAAGACGACCTTGGTCCGCACACCGGAAAGTTCGGCTGCCTCAAGATCGTCACCCACGGCATAGACATGCCGACCCCATGCCGTATGGCGCAGGATATAGGCCAGCAATGCGACCAGCGCGATAAGCAGGAACACGGCGTAAAGGACGCTGACACCGCTGCCGCGCGAGCCATCGCCAAAGAAGGTGACCGAATTTCCCCAGAACCGCAGCGCCGGGGCCTCTTCGGAAATGGCAGACGATCTGATCGTCTCGTTGCGAGAAAAGATGTAGTTTGTGGCAAGAATGATCTGCCATGTTCCCAAGGTGACGATGAACGGTGGCAGGCGCATCCGCGACACCAGAAATCCGTTCGCAGCCCCCATCGCTGTGCCGCAGGCCAGACCGAGCACGATGGACAGTTCGGCGGGAATTCCATAGCGGAAAGAAAACTGGCCCATCAGGACCGAACAGAAAACCGCCATCGCACCGACGGACAGATCGATGCCGGCAGTGATGATCACCAGGGACTGAGCGCAGCCTAGAATCCCGACAACCGCGATTTGCTGCAGGATCACGGACAGGGTGGTGGGTTTGAAGAAATTTCCGTTCAAGAGGCCGAAGGCGACGATGGCGACAATCAGAACGGCCATGGGCACGGCGGAGGGTGTACGGTGAAGCCAGTCCTGCAGCCGTTCCAGCCCTGTTTTTTGCGGCTCTGAGAATTCCGCCACCTTGTCAGAAGCGCCTGTCAGACCGGATTCGAAGTCCGACGGTTGTTTCGTCTGGGCCATTGTTCCTCATCCCCTCCTTGTAGAACGGGGGCGGCGTCATGGCCGCCCCCGCGTCACGTTCGGTTAACTGGCGGGGCCAATCAACTGATTTCTAGCCCCAGCAAAGTTCTGTGCCTTTGGCCGAGTCGATGGATTCGACGCCATCGGCAGGCTGGTCGGTGATCAGAGCCACGCCAGTGTCAAAGAAGTTCTTGCCTTCGGTGGGTGCCGGCAGCGTGCCGTCTGCCGCGTATTTGGCAATGGCTTCGATGCCAAGCGAGGCCATCAGAAGCGGGTATTGCTGCGAGGTGGCACCGATCACGCCATCCTTGACATCGGCGACGCCGGGGCAGCCGCCGTCGACCGATACGATCAAGACGCCTTCCTTGCCTGCAGCTTTCAGCGCTTCATAGGCACCTGCGGCGGACGGTTCGTTGATCGTGTAGACGACGTTGATATCCGGGTCTTTGGCCAGCAGGGATTCCATAGCCGTCAGGCCGCCTTCTTCGTTGCCCGCAGTGACTTCGTTGCCGACGATACGGGGATCTGTTTCATCGCCCCATTTGTTGATGTCGACTGTGTCGATGCCAAAGCCGGTCAGGAAGCCCTGATCGCGCAGCACGTCAACGGACGGTTGTGAGATTGCAAGGTCAAGCATCGCGATCTTTGCATTGGCGGCATCTGCGCCCATCTTGGCGGCGGCCCACTGACCAATCAGAAGCCCGGCCCGGAAATTGTCGGTTGCAAATGTCGCATCCGCAGCGTCAATCGGCTCCAGCGGTGTGTCGAGCGCGATCACCAGAACGCCTGCATCGCGGGCTGCTGCGACTGAATCGACAATTGCCTTGGTGTCGGAGGCCGTCAGCAGGATGCCTTTCGCGCCGTCGGCAATACAAGCTTCGATGGCCGCGACCTGGCTTTCGTGGTCGCCGTCGATCTTGCCGGCATAGGATTTCAGCGTAATGCCGAGTTCGGCGGCTTTGGCTTCTGCGCCTTCCTTCATCTTGACGAAGAAGGGGTTGGTGTCGGTCTTGGTGATCAGGCATGCAGAGACATCTGCAGCAAAGCTGCTGCCAGCCATTGCGGTCATTGCCAGCGCGGAAGCGCCGATAAGTGTGTTGATTTTCAAGGTTCTTCCTCCCGTTAAGAACGCGCCCAATGAAGGGCCAAGGATCGGCGCACAGCGAAAACAGCGCGCTTTCCTTGGGGCGAGAATTGTTGGATTCGGATCGCCTGTCAATAAATAAATCAGAGTGATTTAAGTATTGACAGGTGAACTGGCTTTGATCAGTTTTCAGACAAAGGGGAGGATATCGGTTGAACCAGAGCGCCCAGGGTTCAGAGGTGCCAAAGGAATTGACTTCGGACATCCGGGGGTCAAATCAAAGCGGTATGCGCGCGCATAACGAGCGGCTGGTGCTGTCGCTGGTGCGCCGCCATGGGGCCTTGGCCAAATCCGAGATTGCACGCATGACGGGGCTGTCGGCACAGACGGTTTCTGTGATCATGCGGGCGCTGGAAGAAGACGGCCTGCTGGTGCGCGGGGAACCTGTGCGCGGGCGGGTCGGGCAGCCATCGGTTCCGATCAGGCTGGCCCCCGATGGCGCCTTCTTTTTCGGGCTGAAGATCGGGCGGCGCAGCGCCGACCTGATCCTGATCGACTTCCTTGGCAACGTGCGGGACCGGGCCAGCATTACCTATAAGTATCCGACGCCGGATGCGATGATAAGTTTCGCGACCGCGGCTTTCGCACGCCTGATCGGGGCGATGTCAGAGGCCGATCGGCCGCGCGTGTCAGGGTTGGGGATCGCGATTCCCTTTCAGCTGTGGGACTGGGCCGGGCCACTTGGGGTTCCCGAGTCCGAAATGGCGACCTGGCGGAACCGCGACATCCGGGCAGAGCTTGAAGCGTCGCTCCTGCTGCCCGTCTATCTGGAGAATGACGCCTCATCCGCCTGCGGCGCGGAACTGGTCTTTGGAACGCAAGAACACCCTGCTGATTTCCTCTATTTCTATGTCGGATACTTCATCGGTGGCGGCCTGGTGCTGAACGGCCGCCTGTTCGCCGGACCGACCGGCAACGCGGGGGCGCTGGGATCTATGCCAGTGCCGGTGGGTGGCGGCAGGATCGGCCAGTTGATCGAGGTCGCATCGCTGCAGACTCTTGCGCGGGCACTCCATGCCAAGGGGATCGAGACTGCCAGCATGTGGGACAAGCCAGAGGGCTGGCCGAACGATGCCGAAACGCTGGCGGGCTGGGTCGATCAGGCGGGATCGGGAATCGCGTATTGCATCGCATCTGCGACCTGCGTCGCGGATCTTGGCACTGTGCTGATCGACGGCTGGATGCCGCGCCAAACCCGCGACATGCTGATCCAGTCGGCGCGCAGGCATCTGAAGGCGATCAATCTGTCCGGCATCGCGGTGCCGACGATTGCCGCAGGCACGGTGGGGCCGGACTCGCGCGCGCTCGGCGCCGCCAGCCTGCCGCTTTCAGAACGCTATCTGACAGACAGCGCTGGCTAGGGCGCGGGCCTAATCCTCGGTCGGAGCCGGAGCGCCACCCTGAAAATCGTTTCCATTGGCGTAGTCGCACGGTGCTTCCTGCATCTCCAGATGTAGCCGATCGCCGGTATAGGGATGGGCGCGGGCGACATCCTCGTCGAACTCGATACCGAGGCCGGGTGCGGTCGGGGCGTGGATGAAACCGGCTTCCCAGCGGATCGAGTTGCGAATGAGCTTCATGTGGAATGCACCGCCCGTTTCGATGGTCTCCGCGATCAGCAGGTTCGGGATCGAGGCGCCAAGGTGGATGCTGGCGGCCCATTCGACCGGGCCGCAGTAAAGATGCGGGGCCATCTCGGCGTTGAAGACCTCGGCCAGCGCCGCGATCTTCTTGGCCTCCCAGATTCCGCCGACACGCCCCAGCGCGGGCTGCAGGATCTTTGCGCCGCCGGTGCGCAGGAGCGTCGCGAATTCGGCTTTCGTGGCCAGTCGTTCGCCGGTTGCCACGGGAATGCGGACGGCGCGGGCGACCTCGGCGAATTCCAAGAGGTTGTCGGGCGGGATCGGTTCCTCGAACCAGAGCGGCGAATAAGGTTCCAGCGCCTGACCGAGCCTTATCGCACCGGCCGTGGTGAACTGGCCGTGGGTGCCGAACAGAAGATCGGCCTTGTCGCCGACCGCCTCGCGGATCGCACGGCAGAACTCGACCGAGCGCGTGATGTCTGACATGGCCGGCTGGTGGCCGCCGCGCAGGGTATAGGGACCGGCGGGGTCGAACTTGACGGCGGTGAAACCCAGATCGACCATCGCCGAGGCAGCCTTGGCCTGTGCATCGGGATCTGTCCAGAAGGTCGACATCTTCTGACCCGGCTGCGGATAGAGATAGGTATAGGACCGCAGGCGTTCGTTCATCATGCCGCCCAGCAGCGCCCAGACCGGACGGTCGCGGTCCTTGCCGAGGATGTCCCAGCAGGCCATCTCGAGCCCCGAGAACGCGCCGATCACGGTCGGGTCCGGGCGCTGGGTGAAGCCCGAGGAATAGGCGCGGCGGAACATCATTTCGATATTCTCGGGGTTCTCGCCTTGCATATGACGGGCGAAGACGTCCGCGATCACGGCCTTCATCGCCTCGGGACCGACGGTTGAGGCATAACATTCGCCGTAGCCCACGACGCCGGTATCGGTGGTGAGCTTCGGGAAGATCCAGTAGCGCCCCCCCCAGCCCGGCGCGGGCGGCGCGACGACGAAGATCTCGAGATCCTGGAGTTTCATGGCCTTGCCTTTCGGTTGCCTCCGGCGGGAGTATTTTCGAACAGGAGGTGCCGGGCGCGTATCCGCCTCCGGCGCTATTTTCATAACACGATCACGTTGCGGCGGGCGGCCCCAGAGCGGGTCGAGGCAATGGCTTCGTTGATCTCTTCCAGTTTCCAGCGGCCCGAAACAAGTTCGTCGAGCTTCAGGCGGCCCTGCTGGTAAAGATCGACCATCCACGGAATGTCGCGCGTCAACACGACGTCGCCCATTTTCGATCCTATCAGACCCTGACCGAGGGCGGCGACATTGACAGGTTCGTAGCTGGAAAATTGCCCCGAATGCGGCATGCCGACCATCACCAAACGCCCGCCGGGGGCCATGTAGCGCAATGCGTCATCGTAGGCGCGGACCGAGCCGACGGTGACAAGCACCGCATCGGCAAGGCGGCCGGCGAGTTCCTGCACCGCGCGCCATGGTTTTTCCGATCCGGCCAGCACGCCATCGGTGGCGCCGAATTCGCGGGCCGTCGCCAGCTTTTCCTCGGTCATGTCGATCGCGATGATGCGCGATGCGCCGGCGATGCGGGCGCCTTGAATGGCATTAAGGCCGACACCGCCAGCACCGACGACCACGACGATCTCTCCGGGGCGGATTTCTGCGGCATTCACGGCGGCGCCGACGCCGGTGATGACACCGCAGGACAGCAGGCTGGCTGCGTCCATCGGCATGTCGGCGGGGATTGGCGCAAGTTGGCTTTGATCAACGACCACCTTTTCGGCAAAGCCGCCGACGGCCATGCCATGTTCGAGGATGCCGCCATCGGGCATTGTCAGCGGTCCGTGCGCACGGTCATAGGGCGCCCCGCACAGCACCGGCTTGCCGCTGGCGCAGGGTGTGCAATGGCCGCAGGAGCGGATCAGAGTCGCCAGCACCGGATCGCCGACCTTGTAGCGGGTCACCCCGGCACCGACGGCAGACACCTTGCCCGCGGCCTCGTGCCCGTAAACCGCGGGAAGGGTGCCGCCCCAGCCGCCGTCGAGATAGGAGATGTCGGAAAAGCAGATCGCGCAGGCGGCAAGATCGACCATGACCTCACCCGGGCCGGGATCCTTGAGCAGGACCTCCTCGACCGATAGCGGTTTTCCGAATTCGTGGCAGACGGCGGCTTTGATCTTTGGCATTTCAGTTTCCTCTTTGAGAGCAAGCTAGGGCTCAGGCGGGTACTCTGGCACGTGGCCTGACGACAAGAATTAGCACACAAACGACCATCAGGAGGGCCGACAGAAGGAACGGCGCCCCGGGCGAATAGATCGCGGCACCTTCGCGGGTGAAAAAGAAGAAAACGGCGGTCATCACCATCGGCGAAACTGACATGCCGACGGCGGCGATGGACGAAAGCACGCCCTGCAATTCGCCCTGCTGGTCATCGGGGGTCGCGTTTGACAGAATCCCTTGCAGGGCCGGGGCAGCGACGCCAGACAGCGTCAGGATCGGTGTAACGGCGATGGCCCAGAAGCCCGAGGTGACGAAGCCGTAAAAGACGAAACCCGCGATATCGAGCGTCAGCCCGTAGATCGTGGTTTTGCGCTCTCCCCAAAGCCGGATGGCTGGGCCGACCAGAAATGCCTGAACCAGCGCCATGGCGATTCCGTAAAAAGCCAGCGACATGCCGATCCACCACGCATCCCAGCCAAAGCGGGCTTTGCCGTAGAAGGACCAGATCGAAGGATAGGACTGAAAAGCGACGGTGAAGACGAAGATCACCCAGAGATAGGGCCGCAGCCCCGGCAAGTTGCCTATGGCGCGAAAGGCGGCAAGCGGGTTGGCGCGGCGCCAGCTGAAGCTGCGGCGCTTTTCCGGCGCAAGCGATTCGGGCAGGACGAAGAAGCCAAAGACCAAATTCGCCCCGGCAATAGCGGCAGCGGCCCAGAAGGGCGCGCGCAGGTCTATGGTCGACAGAATGCCGCCCAGCAAGGGGCCCAGCACGAATCCGATCCCGAAACCGGCGCCGATCAGGCCAAAGCTCTTCGCTCGTTCTGACGGCTTTGAAATATCGGCTATATAGGCGGTGGCGGTTGCATAAGTTGCAGCCGTTATACCGGCAACGACGCGGCCGATGACCAGCAGCCAGATTGTCTGGGCAACCGCCATCACCAGATAGTCGAGCGCCATTATCGCAAGCGCGATCAGCATGATGGGGCGACGGCCATAGCGGTCAGAAACATTGCCGATAACCGGGCCGAAAAGGAACTGCATCAGCGCAAAGGCCGTCGCCAGAACCCCGCCCCAGAGCGCGGATTCACCAACCGGGCGCCCCGTCACCGTCTCGATCAGGTCGGGCAGGACCGGGAAGATGATCCCGATCCCGATCGAATCGATCGTGACCGTCAGCAGGATGAAGATCAGGGCGAGCCGGTTCTGCATGGATGTCCGTTCAGGCCGAAATTGGCGCTGGGCGGCACCCTAGTGCGGCCAGATGACAATGGGAAGAAGGCCCGGCGCGGATCCGGGCGGGCGCCGGGTTTCGGCAAGACCGAGAGGGCTTAGTAGGCCAGCGCAGCTTTCGCGAAGGCGCGGGCGTCTGCGGGGGCGAGGCCAAGCTGGGCTTGCGGGGTGAAAAGCTTTGCTGGCGCGGCTTTTGGCCATTTTGCGGCGGCGAGGGTGCCAAGCGGCGTGCCCGATGCGCGGACCTCGGCGCAGAGCGCCTTGACTGCGGCCTGTGCCTCGGGGCGGGGCAAGGTTTGCGCAAGGGCGAAGGAAAGGGCCTCGGCGTAGATAAGGCCGAGACCATCGTCAATATTGCCGGCCATCGCGTCCCGGTTCGGCGTGATGCCAGAGACCAGTTCCTTGGCGGCGGCCAGTGCCCGGCCCGAGGCCATTGCGATCTGGGGCAGCGATATCCACTCGACCATCCATGCCGCGCCATCGCGTTGCTGGCGATGCGGCAAGGCCCCCTGAATCGCGCTGTTGAGAGCCACGTTCTGGCGGCCAAGCGCGACGAGCAGCGACGGGGCGACCGGGTTTGATTTCTGAGGCATGGTGGAAGAACCGCCACCTTGGGCCAGCGAAACCTCGCCAATGCCGGTCTGGGTCATTATAATCAGGTCTTCACCGATCTTGCCAAGGCTTCCGCTGACCAGCGTCAGCCAGCCCGACAGCTCGGCTATGCCGTCGCGGGTCGAATGCCAGCCGATGCCGGGGTCGGCGAGGTGCAGCGCTTCGGCAAGCGCCGCCCGGATGTCCGGGCCGGTGTCGCCCATTGCAGAAAGCGTTCCGGCAGCCCCTGAAAGCGAGACCCGCAGCAGGCGGGGGCGAAGTTCCTCAAGCCGGTCGAGATGGCGCAGAAGCGGCATGCCCCAGGCCGCGACAACCGCGCCAAATGTCGTGGGCGTTGCGACCTGACCGTAGGTACGGCCCGCCATCGGCAAGTCGGCATGCGCTTCGGCCAGCTTGCCAAGAGTTTCGACCAGCGCCCTCAGCCGGTCCTCATGCAACGCCAGTACCTGCCGCAGCCGCAGGATCAGCCCGGTATCCATGATGTCCTGCGACGTTGCCCCCCAGTGCAGGTATTGCGCGTGTTCAGGGGCCTTCATCTCGGCGCGGAAGGCCGCGACAAGGGCCGGGACCACGACCGCGTTGCGACCGGTTTCGGCGGCAAGGGCTGCCGGGTCGATCTGAATCTCAAGGCTGGCCCGGTGGATCGCGGCGGCGGCAGTTTCGGGAATCAGCCCATGGGCAGCCTGCGCTTTTGCCAGCGCCCCTTCGACCAGCATCATCGCCCGGATTTCGGCGCTGTCGGTAAAAAGCGCGGCAACCTCGGCATCCTGAAAGAGGTCCCGGTAAAGAGCGCTGTCGAACGGCGAAGCGGGCATCAGCCAGCGGGCCTGAGGCCAAGGATGTCGCGCGCCTGCATCCATGTCGCAACCGGGCGGTCGTATTTCGCGCAGAGATCGGCGGCGCGTTTGACCAAAGCCGCGTTCGACGGCGCCAGTGTGTCGCGGTCAAGGCGCATGTTGTCTTCCAGCCCGGTGCGGGTATGGCCACCCGCGGCGATCGACCATTCGTTGACGAGGATTTGCGCCGGTCCGACGCCGGCGCCGCACCATTGCGCGTCCGGCGCGATCCGGTTCACGGTCTTGACGTAGAAATCGAAGACGTCTTTGTCGGCGGGCATGGCATTTTTCACGTTCATCACGAACTGGATGTAAAGCGGGCCTTTCAATCGGCCATCGTTCTGCATTTTGACTGCCTGAAATATATGAGACAGATCAAAGGCCTCTATCTCTGGCTTGACGTCATACTTCAACATTTCAGCGGCCAGCCAGTCGACCAGGTCTGGTGGATTTTCATAGACCCGGGTGGGAAAATTGTTCGACCCTACAGACAGCGATGCCATGTCGGGGCATAGCGGCAACATCCCGCCGCGCTCCTTGCCCGCACCCGAACGGCCGCCGGTCGAAAGCTGAACGATCATCCCCGGGCAATGCTTTTCGATGCCCTCCTTCAACGCCGCGAAGCGTTCCGGGTCCGAGGTCGGGGTGCCGTCGTCAAGACGGACGTGGCAATGGGCGATGCTGGCGCCCGCTTCGAAGGCCGCATGGGTCGATTCGATCTGTTCGGCCACGGTAATCGGCACCGCAGGGTTGTTTTCCTTGCGGGGGACAGAGCCTGTGATGGCGACACAGATGATGCAGGCATTGGTCATTGGGCCTCGGCGGTCTGGATCAGGATTTCGGCCAGTCTACCCGGCTGGGCAAAAAAGGGCGAGTGGCCGCAATCCATTTCATGGACGGTAAGCTCTGGCCATTCGGTCGTCATGGTCTGCTGGAATTCGGTCGGGATCGCTCCGTCCTGAAGGCAACGGATAAAGCTCTTCGGCAGCCGCCGCAGGGTGTCTGTCACGGTGAGCGGGGTGGCCTGCGGCTTGATCGGCTGCGCCGACAGATGCGCCTTCGCAAAGGCCACGGCCTCGTCCGGGCAATCCTGATAGAACTTCTCGCGCGCCATGTCAGGGCGGATCGTATAGCTGATCCCGTCATCAGATTTCACCACCGCCTCGAGCAACGGCTGACGCGGGGCCTCCATACGTCGGTCGACCATGGTTTTGCAGGTCTTTGGCAGGTAGGCGCAAAGATAGACGATGTGACGGACAAGGTCGGGCCGGCGCATCGCGGCCGCCGAGATCGGGTAGCCGCCCGCGGAATGGCCGACCAGAATTGTCGGTCCGGTCATCGCGTGGATGATCGCATCGGCGTAAAGATCGAGCGTGACCTCGGCCAGCGGCGTCCGGTCTCGCCCGGCGCCGGGCAGGTCGATGGCGCGGGCCGTGTGGCCGTGCCGATTCAATAACGGCAGCATGTCGCGCCAGCACCATGCACCGTGACAGGACCCGTGGATCAGCAGGAAGTTCGCCATTACATATCCAGAAAGACCGTTTCTCCGTCGCCTTGCAAGCGAATGTCAAAGCGATACTGGCCATCGCCGGTCTTCTTGGCGATCAGCGTGTCGACTCGGTTGCGTTGTTCGATGCGTGAAAGCAGCGGATCGGCGCTGTTGTCCTCATCCTCGAAATAGATCCGCGTTTGCAGGCCGATGTTGATGCCGCGCGCCACGATCCAAAGCGCGATATGGGGTGCCTGCATCGAACCGCCGGGGCCCGGAACAGCGCCGGGCTTTACGGTGTGCAGGGTGAATTCGCCGGTCTTGCCATCTGCGGCAAATCTGCAGAAGCCGTTGACCTTGGGGTCTGCGCCCTTTTCGCCGGGATAGTTGCCCTTGGCGTCAGCCTGCCAGCTTTCCAGCATCGCATCGCGCATCGCCCAGCCGGTGCCGTCAAAGACCGACCCCGTGATCGCGATCCTTTCGCCCTTGGCACCGTCGCCGATGGCTTTCAGGCCAAGGTCTTCGGGATAGATCTGGCTCAGCCCCGCAAAGGACGGGATGCAGCCGATATGGACATAGGGTCCACCAGTCTGAGACGGGGTTTCACGCAGGTTTTCAAGTGTTTGGGTCATGTCACATCCCCGCTGGCTTGTTTTCGAACATCGTCTGGCGACGGCCGCGCAGCACGATATCGAACTTGTAGGCAAGATAGTCGAGCGGGCGCGCACGGGCCATATCGAGCGGGGCCACCAGCCGGTCAAGCTGGCTGCGGTCCTTGATCGTCGACGCGATCGGGCAGCGGTCGATCAGCGGATCGCCTTCGAAATACATCTGGGTGATCAATCTCTGGCCAAAGGAATGGCCGAAGACCGAGATATGGATATGCATCGGACGCCAGTCGTTGCCGCGATTGGGCCATGGATAGGCACCGGGACGTATGGTCAGGAATTCGTAATACCCGTTCTCGTCGGTCAGTGTCCGGCCGCAGCCGCCGAAATTGGGATCGAGCGGGGCGAAATAGGTGTCCTTGACATGGCGGTAACGCCCGCCGGCATTGGCCTGCCAAATCTCGACCAGCGTATTGGGCACGGGGCGGCCGAATTCGTCCATCACCCGGCCATGCATCAGGATGCGCTCGCCCACGGCAGGGGCGGCGCCCTTGGTCCAGTTCAGGATCAGGTTGTTGTCGAGCGCGCCGATCAGCCCATGGCCAAAGCGCGGGCCGGTTTCTTCGGTCGTGGTCGATTCCATCGACAGAAGCGGCAGGTTCGGTGACCGGGCGACGGTTGTCTTATACTCGGGGTCGCGGGGAACAGGATGCGCGGTGCGGTCGCGGGGCACCAGCCGGCCGGGGTCAATCATGTTCAGCCTCCATTTCGGCATAGATGTCTTTTGCGATCTTGATCGCATGGTTCGCGCGCGGGACACCTGCATAGATGGCGACATGCAACAGCACCTCAAGCACATCATCCCTGCTGGCCCCGGTATTGGCGGTGGCGCGCAGGTGCAGTTTGAATTCGTCGATATTTCCCAGACCGGCCAGAAGCGCCAGCGTCATCATCGAACGCTCGCGGTGGCTGATCCCCTCGCGCGACCAGACATGGCCCCAAGCGGATTCGGTGATCAGGTCAAAGAACGGCGCTTCCCAAGCATTGGGATCGGCCGTGGTGCGGTTGACATGGGCATCGCCCAGCACCTTGCGACGGGTCTTGGAACCTTGGTCATAACGCTCAGACATGGCCAACCTCGTGCAGGAATTCGGTCAGGACTTCGGCATATTCGCCGGGTTTTTCGACGCAAGGCAGATGTCCCGCACCGCGGATCAGGTGAAAGCGCGAGCCCTTGACCAGATCGGTGGTCTCGCGGACCAGATCGGGCGGAGTGGCGCCGTCTTCGGACCCCGCGATACCGAGTGTCGGCAGCGTCAGAGCGGCAGTGGTGGTGTAGAAATCGGTGCCCGCGATCGCGGCGGAACAGCCCATGTAGCCATCGGCTGGCTGCCGGGTCAGCATGTTGCGCCAGGCGGTCAGCTCGGTTGTCTGGCGGAAGGCCTTGGAGAACCAGCGCTCCATCACGGCATCGGCCAGAGATTCGATGCCTCCGGTTTTCACGCCGTTGATCCGGTCGTCCCACAGCTCTCGCGTGCCGATCTTGGCGCCGGTATTCGACAGCACCATTGCGCGCACCAGATCAAGCCGCTTGGCGGCAAGGCCCTGGGCGATGAGCCCGCCGATGGAAAGGCCGACGAAGACGCAATCGGTTACCTTCAGATGATCGAGAAGTGCTTCGGCGTCCCTGACCAGCGCGCCCATAGAATAGGGGGCTGCGGGCGCAGACGACAAGCCGTGACCGCGCTTGTCGTAGCGGATCAGTCGCAGGCCGGGCGGCAGCAGCGGCAGGATCTTGTCCCAAAGCCGGAAATCGGTGCCGAGCGAATTGGCAAAGACGACCGGCGCACCTGCAGGATCGCCCTCATCGGCATAGTGCAGGCGGATGTCGCCGAGATCGAGCATTTGCATAGGCATCTCCTAATAGGGCAGGCCGATGTAATTTTCGGCCAGTGCAGTTTGTGCGGCACGCGAACTTTCGAGATAGGCCAGCTCGCTGTCCTGCATCCGCAGGTCGAATGTGCTTTGGTCGGGGAAGCGGTGCAATAGCGTCGTCATCGACCAGCTGAAGCGTTCCGATTTCCAGACCCGCGCGAGCGCGCGTTCGGAATAGGTTTCGATGCCTTCATCGTCGCCCTGATAGTGCCGGACAAGGCCGTCCCGCAGGTAATGCACGTCGCTGAAGGCAAGATTCAGCCCCTTGGCCCCGGTGGGTGGCACGATATGGGCGGCATCACCGACCAAGAACAGCCTGCCCCAGCGCATCGGTTCGGCCACGAAAGATCGCAAGGGGGCAATGGATTTTTCCACGGACGGCCCGGTGATCAGCCGTTCGGCGGCATCGGCGGGAATGCGGCGGCGCAATTCGTCCCAGAAAGCCTGATCGGTCCACTTGTCCAGCGGATCGTCCAAGGGCGTCTGGATGTAGTAGCGCGACAGATGCGCGTTGCGCATGGAACAAAGCGCGAAGCCGCGCTCGTGCTGGGCATAGATCAGTTCGTGATCGACGGGCGGCGTTTCCGACAGAACGCCGAGCCATCCAAACGGGTAAACCCGTTCGAATTCGCGCAGCACCGAGGTCGGGATCGATTTGCGGCTGACACCGTGAAACCCGTCGCAGCCAGCGATGAAATCGCAGTCGATCCGATGTTCGGTTCCACCTTTGAGGTAGGTGACGAATGGCGTATCGCTGTCTGCACCGTGCAGCGTCACGTCCTCCACCTCATGTACGATCTTGCCGTCCATCCTGTCGCGGGCCTCGTAAAGATCGCGTGTCACCTCTGTCTGGCCGTAAACCATGACCTGCTGGCCTGTCAGTGCCTTGAAATCGATCCGGAAGCTGCGGTTGCCGGTCGAAAGCCTCGTGCCCTCGTGAACGAAGCCTTCGGCATCCATCCGGTCGCCGACGCCGGCCTGTCGCAGCAGATCGACACCGCCCCATTCCAGAACCCCGGCGCGGATGCGGGACAGGACATAGGCACGGGTGCGGCGCTCCAGAACAACGGTGGCGATCCCATGCAGGTGCAGCAATTGCGACAGCAATAGACCGGACGGCCCGCCACCGATGATACAGACCTGCGTTCGCATCGCGTTCCTCCCGGAGCCGACACTGCCCAAGGTAGTTTGCGATGTCAATTAAATTGGCAGGGTCACGCCGCTACCAATATCGACCCGGCGACGACAAGCAATCCACCCACGAGTTCGCGATTGTTCAGGCCTTCGCCGACAGTCCACGCAAGGCCCAGAACCAGCAGCGTTTCAGCCGCGATGATCCCGATATAGGCGATACCCAGTTCCATCTGCTGCAAGACCAGAATCTCGGCGACGACAGAGCAGAGCAGGGCAAAGGCGATCATGCCCAGCAGCGAATAGTTGCCCGAATGGGCCGTGATCTTCATCAGGTAGGTTGCGATGCCATATCCAAGGGCGGCGATCATGATCAGAAGGCCGGGGCGCGAGAATAAAACGAAACTCATTAAGACCTCCCGCCGGATTGATTTCCGGCTTTATAGGTATCGGGAGAGTCTGCACGCCACTGCCCTATTGCGAAAGGCAGGTATTCCTTACCCTAGGTAACCCGCCGCCGCCTCAGCCGCGCATCCGTATATGGGCAACGATCTGGCCGTGATCCGAGGCCAGCTTGTTATAGGGCGCTTCGGGATGCGAACCGTCGGTCAGGTGGTCGTTGAAGACGCTGAAATACTCCATCTCGCCGATACGCCCCTCAAAATCGGGGTGGAAATGCCGCGACATCAGAATCTGGTCGATGGATTCGAAGACCCCGCCGAAAGCCGTCGTGTAAACCATGTCCCGCAAGCTCTTGCGCACAAACATCTTTTCGGCTGAGTGAAGGCGCACATTCTCGATGCTTTCGAGTATTCGTGCAGCTTCCTCCTTGGTGTAGCGCTGATGCGCTTCGGCGGCGTCATGGCGGCGCAGCCACGCGTAGTTGCGGAAAGGTGCTTCGCCGGTGATGATCTCCGTCGAGACCGCGTTTTCACCGTCGTTGAAATCGCCAAGCACCATAACGGGCCGGCCGGCGTGAAGTTCATCGACGATCAGGCCGCGCAGCACCCAGGCCTCTGCCATGCGCCGCAGGCCAGAGCGAATATTGCCCAAGCCCCGGGCATGGGCGTTGTAGTCGAGCAGGTTGGACTCCGGCGCATAGGAATCGCCGGGCGCGCGGGGGAATTCGCCGAGTTTGGACTTGAGATGGCAGTTGAAGATCGTCACCACATGGCCGCCAAGCTGGACCCGGGCCTTCAGAACCGGCCGCGACAGGCGGCTCACGCGGTAAAAGCCTGCGTCCTCTCCGGTCAGGTCCTGAAATGCGATCTCGACCGGCTTCGGCAGGATCTGGATCACCTGCGGCTGGCCAACGAAACCAAGGCGCGACAGAATGGCGAGTCCGGGGCGGCGCTGGCCCGGTTCGCCGTCGCTGGCATTGGGTGCGAAGGCTAGGGCCGTCTCGGGGTAGGGGGCATAGGCGAGCTTGTCGAAGATCGCTTTGCGGGCATAGCTCTTGGACCGCGTCGGGATGGTCGCCTTGTTCAGCGCAAGGCCCCGAACATCGGTTTCGGTGACCACGTGGCGCAGGGCGTCTTCTTCAAATATCTCCTGGAAGCAGACGACATCGGCGTTCATCGACAGCAGTTGATCGGCCAGCCAGTCTTCTTTCCAGGCGTGCTCTTCAGCCGTGTAGCTTTCGAAGCGGTAGTATTCCTTTTCCGGACCGATCAGGTTCTTGACGTTGAAGCTTCCGATCCGGAATGTCTGTGCCGCACTATTCACCATATTTCTCCAAGGCGGTCCTGAAGACAGAGGCGTCGACATTGCCTCCGGAGGCCACACAGACGACCGCCTCGCCTTCGATCAGGTCAGGATGATAGAGGGCCGCAGCAAGGGCCACCGCGCCGCCGGGTTCCAGCACGATCTTGAGCCGGGTGAAAGCGGCGGCCATGGCGCGCAGGCAGTCTTCATCGGGCACGGCAATACCGGGGCCGCAGAGCCGCCGCATGATCGGGAAGGTCAGCACGCCGGGGGAAGGCGTCACGATGGCATCGCAGATCGAATCCGACGACGGGCGCTGGTTGCGCTCGATCCGGCCCGAGACAAGCGAGCGTGCCACATCGTCGAAATTCTTCGGCTCGACCGGGCGGGCGCGCAATCCGGGCGCCTCCGCCTCAAGCGCCAGCGCAATGCCCGAGGTCAGCCCGCCACCGCCGCAGCAGACCAGAACATCGGCATTTGTGATTCCTTCCGCCGCCGCCTGTTCTGCTATCTCCAGCCCGGTCGTGCCCTGACCTGCGATGACCTGCGGCTCATCAAACGGCTTGATCAGAGTGAGGCCGCGTTCGGCAGACAACCGCGCGCCAAGCGCGTCCCGGTCTTCGCCATCGCGATCATAAAGTACGACCTGCGCCCCCAGCCTGCGGGTGTTGTCGATCTTCAGCTTCGGTGCATCGCTGGGCATGATGATGACCGACGGCACGCCGTGAAGCCGTGCGGCCAGCGCCACGCCCTGCGCGTGGTTGCCGCTGGAAAAGGCGATGACCCCGCGGCTGCGGACCTCCGGATCAAGTGCCGAGACTGCCGACCAGCCGCCGCGGAATTTGAAGGACCCGGTGTGCTGCAGGCATTCGGGTTTGACGACGACCCGCCTTCCGGCAATCTCGTCGAGGAAGGGCGACGACAAAAGCGGCGTGCGCCGCGCATGGCCGGCAAGCCGGACGGCGGCGGCGCGGATCATCTCTATGTTCAAAGGCAGATCTCCAGCCAGGCGTGGATCGCTTCCAGCGCCTCGGGTTCGTCGAGAAAGGGGATATGGCCGCGATCCGGCACTTCGGCGACGATCATATCGGGTCGCCGGCGGCCCATCACGGTCACCGTTTCGTGGTTCAGCAGGTTCGAGTTCGCCCCCCGGATCACGGCAAGGGGCAGGCCTTTCATTTCGTCGAACAGCGGCCAGAGGTCGGTGACCGGCTGCTCACCGATCGCGGTCAGCGCGTCGCGAAGCTTCGGGTCATAAGGAATCTTCAGCCCATCGGGGGTTTCCACCGTGTGCCGTTCCACCTCTTCGCGCCAGCGCGACATGGGGACGTTGTCGAACCCCGGCATGATCCCGGGCATGGCGGCGACCATCTCCTCGCGCGTGCGGAACGACGGGTTGCGTCCGATATAGGTCATGATGACTTCAAGCCCGCTCTGCGCGATCTCGGGCCCGATGTCGTTCAGGCAGATGCCGCGCAAACGGTCCTTGGCGATCGCTGCCAGCGTCATTGCGATAAGCCCGCCACGCGATGTCCCAATCACCGCAGCCCGCTCGATCTTTAGATGATCCAGAAGCTCCAGAACGTCGCTTGCTTCCGTGGGGACGGTATAGGTCGACGGGTCGGCCCAGTCAGACTGGCCGCGCCCCCGGTAGTCCATACGGATCAGCCGCACGTCGGGCAGCTGCGGGGCCAGATAGTCAAAATCACGGGAATCACGCGTCAGGCCGGGCAGGCACAGGACGGGCATACCTTCGCCCGCGTCGGAATAGGCCAGCTGCAACTGGTCGCGCGTGGTAAATTTCTTCATCAGAAGACTCCGGCAATTTCGGGAATCGAGGTCAGGTCGGTCAGCACCCGGTCAGGCGTCCACGGAAGGCGGTCCATCGGTTCCCCGGCGCGGTTCACCCAGGCGCAGCGGAACCCGAAACCGGCGGCGGCTGCCGCGTCCCAGCCGTTCGACGAGACGAAAAGCACTTCGTCTGGGCCGCAGTCGAACCGATCGGGCACAAGCTGATAGACAGAGGCATGGGGTTTGAAGACGCCGACGTCCTCAACCGACAGCACATCGTCCAGAAGATCGCCGATGCCGGCGGATGTGACCGCGCCTGCCAGCATGTCGGGCGAACCGTTCGACAGGATCGCGGTCTGGTAGCCGCGCGCCTTCAGCTCGGCGAGCATCGTCGGGACCTCCGGAAAGGCCGAAAGCTCCCAGTACAGCGCCAATAGTCGCTCGCGCAGGTCCGGGTCGTCCAGCCCAGAGGCCTCCAGTGCCCAGTCGAGACCGTTCTGGGTGACCTCCCAGAAATCGGTATGGGCATCCGCGACCGCCCTCAGCCATGTGTATTGCAGCTGCTTCAGCCGCCAGTCAGAGGCGACCTTGGACCAGACGCCGGCAAGGGCATCGCGCCCCGGTTCGGACGCGGCTTCACGCGCGGCAGCGGCTACGTCGAAAAGCGTGCCATAGGCGTCGAAAACACAGGCTTTGATGGGCAAGGGCGATCCTCCTTGGCGGTAAACTTGCATGTGGAGAAAGCCGATGGAAGGGCAGATCAGAGATAAAGCGAGATCAGCTGCCAGCCACCGCTGAAATGGGCCGCCAACGTGAATGCATAGGCTGCCAGGGCGATGACGCCGGTGTCGGGGTCAAGCGGCGGCTGGTTCGCAGCGCTTCGCCGGATCAGGCTTTGCACGCCGATTGCCGCCAGTACCAGCAGGGCCCATGACCCGGTGCGCCACGCGGCAGCGGCAAAGGCCGAGGTCATGAAGACGCTAATCGCCGGTCCGAAAGCGGGCCAGATGCTCGCGGCGGCAACTCGGGCGCAATGGCCGCCGTCGAGCGGCCAGAAGGGCAGAAGGAAGATGAAATTGACGGTCCCGCAGGTGATGGCGAAGATCTGAAAACTCTCGGCGACAGCCGGGTCGCTGTCCGCCAGCATCAACGACGCGATATGTGCCAGAACCATCGGTGCGATGCAGAATCCCGGCCCCATCAGGGCAACCAGAAGCTCCTGCCCGTCGGTTCGCAGCGGTTTATCAGAGATCGGCGCATCGCTCAGTAAAGGGACAAGGCGAAACCGGGTCGGGCCTGCACCAATCATCTGATAGCCGATCACATGGCCCAGTTCATGAAAGAGCAGGGTAATCAGAAGCGACATCCCAAAGATCGGACCGATCGCGACGGCGGCAAGGGTGAAAATGACAAAACCGATCAGCACACCCACGCCGTCGAATCCGTAAAGTGTGATTGGCGGGCCGGCTGGCGTCTTGCGGCCGCCGACATAGACCAGCGCTGCCCCCAAAATCGAAGCTGATACGAAGAATATCAAAAGCCAGAACCACCTATACCCGTGAGCGCCCCTAATCGCTCAGGTCCCATTTAAGGCAATTTTGCCGGATGTGGGTAGCGGTTCCGCCGTAACAGACTGTTTCCAAACGCCGATACTGACGCCCCAAAGCAGGCCTTGAAACCGAATGCCCGATGGGTTCTCCGGGTCAGAGGTTTTCGGGCTGAGCCATCCCGATCACGTGATAGCCGCCGTCGACATGCACGATCTCGCCCGTCGTGCAGGCACCGTATTCCGAAGCAAGATAGACAGCCGTGCCGCCGACCGCCTCCAGCGTGGCATTGCTGCGCAGCGGGGCGTTGGCTTCGGTTTCGCGGTAGGTCTTGCGCGCGCCGCCGATAGCGGCACCTGCCAGCGTCTTCATCGGGCCGGGGGAAATGGCATTGACGCGAATACCTTCCGGTCCCAGATCGTTGGCAAGGTAACGAACGGTCGATTCAAGTGCTGCCTTCGCAACGCCCATGACATTGTAGAATGGCATCACCAGATTCGAACCCTGGAAGGTCAGGGTCAGGATTGTGCCGCCTTCGGTCATCAACGGGACCGCGCGGCGGGTCACGTCGATAAGCGAATAGCAGGAGATGGTCAGCGAGTTCTGGAAATTCGCGCGGCTGGTGTTGATGAAGCGGCCGGTCAGTTCATTCTTGTCGGAAAAGGCGATGGCATGGACGATGAAATCGAGCCGGTCCCATTTCTTGCCGATGGCCGCAAATGCCGCATCGAGCGATGCGTCATCGGTCACGTCGACATCGACGAGCAGATCCGACCCGACGCTGGCGGCCAGGGGTTCCACGCGTTTGCCAAAAGCTTCACCCTGATAGCTGAAGGCCAGTTCCGCACCTTCCGCATGCATGGCGCTGGCGATGCCCCAGGCGATGGAACGTTCGTTTGCGACGCCCATCACCAACCCGCGCTTGCCCTTCATCAGATCAGCCATGTCGGGTCACCCGTTGTATTTGCTCATCACAAGCGTGGCGTTGGTGCCGCCAAAGCCGAAGCTGTTGGACAGAACCGAATCGAGATCGACATTATCGATCAGCTTGGTCACGATCTCGCCCTCGCGGATCGCCGGGTCCAGTTCGGTCACGTTGATCGAAGGAGCGATAAAGCGGCCCTGCATCATCAGAAGGCTGTAAATCGCCTCATGCACACCGGTCGCGCCAAGGCTGTGACCGGTCATCGACTTCGTGGATCCGATCACCGGGTGATCGTCGCCCATCACGCGGCGCACGGCTTCGACCTCGGTCACGTCACCTGCAGGGGTCGAGGTGCCGTGCGCGTTGATGTAATTGACCTTGCGGTCGCCGATCGTCGAAAGCGCCAGCCGCATCGAACGTTCGCCGCCTTCGCCGGAGGGCGCGACCATGTCGTAGCCGTCCGACGTGGCGCCGTAGCCCGTGACCTCGGCATAGATCTTGGCGCCGCGCGCCTTGGCATGTTCCAGTTCTTCCAGAACCACCATGCCGCCGCCGCCACCGATCACGAAGCCGTCGCGCGTCGCGTCGAAGGGCCGAGAGGCTGTCTCCGGCGCATCGTTATACTTGGAAGACATAGCACCCATCGCGTCGAAAAGGCACGACAGGGTCCAGTCAACTTCCTCGCCGCCGCCGGCAAAGACGATGTCCTGCTTGCCCATCTGGATCTGCTCGACCCCGTTGCCGATGCAATGGGCGCTCGTCGAACAGGCCGAGGTAATGGAATAGTTCACGCCCTTGATCTTGAACGGCGTCGCAAGGCAGGCCGACACGGTCGAGGACATGCCCCGTGTCACCATGAACGGCCCCATGCGCTTCGGTGCGCCCTTTTCCAGCACGATCTGATGTGCCGCGAACAGGTTTGACGTGGACGGTCCGCCGGACCCGGCGATGATGCCGGTGCGGTCGTTCGAAACATCGTTTTCCTCAAGCCCGCTGTCGGCTACGGCCTGTTCCATCGCCAGATAAGCATAGGCGGCGGTTGGCCCCATGAAGCGCAGCTGGCGCTTGTCGATA
The DNA here is from genome assembly GCA_024642725.1 of Paracoccaceae bacterium. GTDB lineage: Bacteria > Pseudomonadota > Alphaproteobacteria > Rhodobacterales > Rhodobacteraceae > JAHEAO01. Next base: position 28,556 of record JAHEAO010000029.1, read on the forward strand.
CTGGCTTCCAGATCGATCTGCGGAATTCCCGCGACCTGACTGCGGAACCCATGTTCCACGTAATGTGGTTCGGCCCTGATTCCGGACTTGCCGGCGCGCAGGGACGCGGTGACTTCGGCGGCGGAATTGCCGATGGGCGAGATAATCCCCAACCCTGTAATGACGACTCGGCGCATTGCCTACTCCCTCATATTTCGTCTAGCTCTCGGAAAGAGCGACTTTCATGTCCTTGACCAAATAGATGGTCTCGCCATCGGCTTCGACGCGGCCATCGGCAACGCCCATCGTCAGGCGGCGCGTCTGCACGGCCTTGGTGAAATCGACATGGTAGGTCAGCATCTTGCGGTCAGGCCGGACCATGCCGGTCAGCTTGACCTCGCCAACACCCAGAGCATAACCGCGCCCCTGCCAGCCGCGCCAACCAAGGTTGAACCCGGTCAGCTGCCACAAACCGTCCAGACCGAGGCAGCCTGGCATGATCGGGTTTCCGGGGAAGTGACATTCGAAGAACCAAAGGTCAGGGTTGATGTCGAATTCCGCCACCACGTGGCCCTTGCCATGTTCGCCGCCATCCTCGCTGATGTCCGTTATCCGGTCCATCATCAGCATCGGCGGTGTCGGCAACTGCGCGTTTCCGGGGCCAAAAAGCTCTCCACGGGCGCATTTCAGCAAGCCTTCCTTGTCGAATGTCTTCGGAAAATCGGCCATCCAGCCATGCCCCCTTGTCGTTCGTCTTACTGCTCTTCCTTCCTCTATCACCCGTGTCGGAGGGGTGGCAATAGCGCCGCGGTGCCGATGAATTCGCGATTTGTGTTTGATAGAATCCGCTCGGCAGCCTTATATAGCCCTGCAAAAGATGTGAGAGCGATGCAGATCAGCACCGAGAAGACCGAACGCGGCACCGACTGGCTGACCCTTGGCGGCTTGCGGCCGACGCGTCAGCGTGTGGCCCTTGCGGCCCTTTTGGTCGGCGACGGACGGAATCGGCATGTGACGGCGGAAAGCCTCTTTGCCGCTGCGGAAAATGCGGGAGAGGCGGTTTCGCTGGCCACGGTCTACAACACCCTGCGGGCGTTCTGCGAAGCGGGAATCGTGCAGGAAATCACCGTAGACGGGTCCAAGAGCTATTTTGACACCCGGATGGACGATCACCCGCATTTCTACTGGGAAGACACCGCCGAGTTGACCGACGCGCCCGCCGACCAGCTGAAAATCTCGCGTATTCCCGACCTTCCGGAGGGCGCGGAAATATCCAAGGTGGATGTGGTGATCCGGCTGCGCCGGGTCTGATCGCCGCGCTCGGGGCGATGACGTCACTTTGTCGCTTTCCATCGGACCCGCGAAGCCGGTAAAGACAGCAGCATGACCACTTGGCTCCGTAGATTGGCAGGCTTTGCGCTTGCGCTGACGATTGCGCTGACCAGCGTGACGATGGCGATGGCGCGTGGCCAGACCCGGGATGCGGCGGGCAGCATCATCATCTGTTCCGGGGCCGGAGTGGTCCAGATTCAGCTGGATGCCGACGGCAATCCCATCGGCCCGGCCCATATCTGTCCTGATTGCGCGCTGGGCGCGTTGGCCTTTATCGACCTGCCGCAGACTGAACCAAGTGCGGTCGGCCTCGAATATCAAATCGGATTTGTCATTGAGCCCGTTTCCCTGTCCGGCATCGCCGGATCAGAGCCGCGGGCCAGGGGGCCGCCCGTGGTCTGACGCGACCACCGTATTCCCCTGAAATTCAATGACAAGGAGACACAAGATGTCTTTTGCTAAACATGTTCTCGCCGGCGCGGTTGCGCTTGGCTTTGCCCTGCCGGTCTTTGCAGGCGATATCGAAGTGCAGGACGCTTATGTCCGCACCTCCGGCGCGATGGCCAAATCCGGCGCCGCCTTCATGCAGATCGTCAACACCGGCGCCGAGGATGATCAACTGATCGACGCGACTTCGGATGTGGCGATGCGGGTCGAACTGCACACCCACAAGGCCGACGCGAATGGCAACATGCAGATGCTGCACGTGCCGGAAGGCTTCCCGATTCCCGCCGGCCAGACCCACTTGCTGGCCCGTGGCGGCGATCACGTGATGCTGATGGGCCTGAAGCAATCGCTCGCACAGGGCGATATCGTGACCGTCACCCTGACATTCGAAAAGGCCGGCGACATCACCATCGAGATTCCCGTCGACCTGCAGCGATAAGACCGCCGCACGCAGTAGCCTTTGCCGGCAACGGCAACGGCTGAAAACGACATTCATCCGGGTCGCCCGCAGTCAAGCGGGCGCCCCGGAAACGCGCCAGAAGGCGGCTTTCCAGCACAGCCGGACCGCGTTGCCCATGCACAGCCCTTACACTTTTCCCGATGCCTTCACGCCCGCAGAGTGCGATCGCATCATCGAGATTGCCGCCGAGACGGAACTGGCCGAGGCCGGACTGGTCGGCGCTGTCACAGATCACAACATCCGCCGCGCCCGCATCGCCTGGCTTGACGATTGCGAAGGCACAGGTTGGGTCATGGACCGGATCATCGCGATCGTTGCCCGCGCCAACCGCGAAATGTTCGACTTCGACATCCGCGAATTTGGTGAAAGCCCGCAGGTCGCGCGCTACGGCGCCAGTGATGGCGGTCATTTCGACTGGCATTCCGACATTGGCGACGGGCGGATCGCAGCCCGGCGCAAGCTGACGCTGGTGGTGCAGCTTTCAGACCCGGACGGCTATCAGGGTGGTGTTCTGGAACTGATGCCCGACACACAGCCCCGGCAGGCATCACGGGGCAGGGGGCAGGCCACGCTCTTTCCCAGCTTCGTGCTGCACCGCGTCACGCCGGTGACCGGCGGGGAACGGTTTTCGCTGACGACCTGGGCGCATGGTCCCGCCTTCCGCTGAATCCCGTTTTGGAACTGGTTTCCGGCCTGCTATCATATCAGTGATAAAAAGATTCCGCCGCCCCGCGCGGCGCTGGAAAAGGAACGTCACATGAAAGCCCCCTGGCATCTGTGGGTCATTGGTCTGGTTTCGCTGTTCTGGAATGCCATGGGCGCGCTGGATTACACCATGACCCAGACGCGAAACGCGGCCTATATGGGCCAGTTCACCCCCGAACAGCTCGACTATTTCTACGGATACCCGAGCTGGGCAGTAGCGGGTTGGGCGGTCGGCGTCTGGTTGGCTCTCGCGGGATCGCTGCTGCTCTTGCTGCGCAACGCCTCATCACTCTGGGCTTTCATTCTTTCATTCGCCGGGATCGTCGTGGCGTCAGTCTACAGCTTCGGGTTGGCAGAGCTTCGGATGACGGATGTCGTCGGCTCCGAGGCATTGATTTTTACCGCAGCGATTATCCTCTTTGCGCTGTTCCTGATCTGGTACGCGCGCCGGATGAAGATCGCCGGCGTGCTGCGCTAGGGGCAGGCGGCGACCGTTCTGGCACGGCTAAGGATCGCCGCCGCCTCTCCGCTGCAATCCCGGATATCCAGGATCGCCTTTCGTGGCGGTCAATAGGGAAGCGTTCCGGTCATCCCTTGATCCAGCCGAAGAACATGATCCGGGCCCGCTTTGGGGAACAATGAACAAACCAACGGGTCGTGGCCGGGTATGATCAGATTGCGGTGTGAGGCGAGGGATTTCAGGGTTTCGAACCCTTTCAGCATGTCCTCCAGATCAACGACGATCGGGAAGGGCACACCTGTCCACAGGTTTTCGTAGAGGTGGGCGGCGTCCGAGGCGAGGCAAATCCAGCCAGCTTCAGTGCGGACCCGCACCGCCTGCATGCCACGGCTGTGCCCGCCGATACAATGAAGCGTGACGCCTTCAGCGACCTCACCATCGCCATCGTGAAAAACCACCCGGCCGGAGTAGAGCCTCTTGACGGCCTCGCAGACATGATCGGCGGTGAACGGGGCGCGGAGCACGTCGTGGCACATGCAGGGTCCGGTGGCATAGGCCATTTCGGCCGCCTGCATATGCAAGGTTGCGTTGGGGAAAAGATGCAGGCCCCCGGCGTGGTCCCAGTGCAGGTGCGTGAGGACAAGTGTCGTGATGTCTTCGGGGCGCAAGCCGAACGGGGCCAGTACCGCTGCGGGTTCACGCGCCAGCGGGCGGTTGCGTGCTTCTGCCTCGGCGCCATCGAAACCGGTATCGACAAGTATGACCTCGTCCCCCCGGCGCAGGAGCCAGACAAAGAAATCAAGTGGCGAGCGCGCAAGATGGTCATCTGTGAAGATGAAATTCTGTGCCCTCGGCCGATCATTGTGATCGGCGTATTTGATTGCGTAGACCTCCCAAAGGTCGCTCATGCGTGCCTCCCGCTGCAATGCTCCTGCCATCGGACCATGCTTCAGGCATCGCTTGCAAGACTTTCCAACCTGCCAGAGAATGCCGCCGAGGAAAGCGGGGTACGCCCATGACCAAAACATTCACGATCGCGGTTTTCGAAGGCGATGGCATCGGACCAGAAGTCATGGCCCCGGCGCTGGAAATTCTGCGCGCGCTGGCGGCCTCCGCACCGGACTATGCGCTTGCATTCGAACATCTTCCGGGCGGGGCCGGGTGCTATCGCGATACCGCAGAGGCGTTGCCAGCCGCATCGATTGACGCCGCTCGGGCCGCCGACGCGATCCTGCTCGCGGCGATGGGGCTGCCCGGTATCCGCTATGCCGATGGCACCGAAATCACGCCACAGATCGACCTGCGGATGATTTTCAACCTCTATGCCGGTGTCCGCCCGGTCCGCACCGTGCCGGGCCAGCCATCGCCGCTTGTCGGCGCGGCCACGCATCCCATCGATTTCGTTCTGATCCGCGAAAGCACCGAAGGGCTGTTTCACACACAGGGCAGGGGAGAGGTCCGCAAGGACGAGGCCTTCGAGACGCTGCGCATCACCCGCGCCACCAGCGAAAAGGTCTTTCGTTTCAGCTTCGATCTGGCGGAAAAGCGCCGTGCCTCCGGTGTGGGCAAGGGGCGCGTGACCTGCGTGGACAAGGCCAATGTCTTCCGCGCCTTCGCGTTTTTCCGGGAAATCTTTGATGCCGAGGCCGCGCGCCATCCCGGGTTGAAGGCGGATCACGCCTATGTCGACGCGATGGCGCTCTGGATGGTGCAGCGCCCATGGACCTTCGACGTCATGGTGACCGAAAACATGTTCGGGGACATCCTGTCCGATCTTGGCGCCGGTCTCATGGGCGGTCTGGGCATGGCGCCATCGGCCGATATCGGCGACGATCACGCGGTCTTCCAGCCCTGCCACGGAACCGCGCCCGATATCATGGGACAGGGCATCGCCAATCCGGTCGCCATGATCCGGTCCGCCGCGATGATGCTGGACTGGCTGGGGCATCGGCATGGCATCGCGGCCATGGTTGCCGATGCCGCCCGGCTCGACCGCGCCGTGGATGCCGTCATCGCGGGCGGAAGCGTACTGACCGCCGATCTGGGTGGCAGCGCCGGCACAGGCGAAGTCGCCGAGGCGATCGAGCGGGAGCTGGCGGGGTGAGCCTGAAGGTCGCCTGCGTCGGGGCCGGCTATTTCGCGGGTTTTCACCATGATGCGTGGGGCCGGATGTCCGCCGCCAAAATCGTTGGCGTCGCCGATCAGGATTTCTGCCGGGCCAAGGCGACGGGCGAACGGGCCTTTCCCGATCTGGCCTCCATGCTGGCCGCGACCTCCCCGGACATCGTCGACATCATCCTGCCGCCGCCCGCGCAGGTGCAGGCCATTCGAATGGCGCTTGATGCCGGGGTAAGGGCGATCATCTGTCAAAAGCCATTCTGCACCTCTCTGGCAGAGGCGGAGGTCGCGACCCAGCTGGCCGCCGACGCAGGCATCCCATTGATCGTGCACGAGAATTTCAGATTCCAGCCCTGGTACCGGCTGATGGCGGCAGAGATCGCCTCGGGTCGGCTGGGCGATGTGCATCAAGCCAGCTTTCGTCTGCGTCCGGGTGACGGGCAGGGGCCGCGCGCCTATCTGGACCGGCAGCCCTATTTCCAGACCATGCCGCGGTTCCTTGTCCATGAAACGGCGGTGCACTGGATCGACACGTTTCGGTTCCTGCTCGGGCCGGTCAGCGCGGTCTATGCCGACCTGCGCCATCTCAACCCGGCCATCGAAGGGGAAGACGCGGGGGTGATCCTGTTCGATCACGCCAGCGGCGCGCGGTCGGTCTTCGATGGCAACAGGCATCTGGATCACGCCGCGCCGAACCTGCGCCACACGATGGGAGAGGCGCTGGTCGAAGGACCGAGGGGCAGCCTCATGCTATCGGGCGACGGGGCCGTGTCCTTCCGTGCTTTCGGCGCTATTGCCGGCGATCTGCTGCTTCCCGCCTCGCCAGAATCCGGTTTCGGCGGCGACTGCGTCTTTGCCCTGCAATCCCATGTCGTCAGCGCTCTTCTGGACGGCGCGCCGCTGGAAAACCTTGCCGAAGACTATCTGGCAGTGATCCGCATCGAAGAGGCCATCTACCGGTCAGCGCAGGAAGCCAGGAAGATCGCGCTCTAGCGGGCGCAGTATTTCTGCGCCAGCGCGCCGAAGCGGGTGTAACGTTCCCAAAAGGCTTCGTGACTGCTGCGGTCGGACCGCCGGATGTCCTGAGCTTTGTCGGGGTCCTTGAAAAACGTGGCGGCGGTGCGCTGGTCGGAAGCCGAAAGCGTCCGGTCGGCGGCCTGCTGGATGCAGTTGCAAAGCGATCGCGACGAGGCTTGCCGATTGGAACTCAGACAGGCCCGTTCCATTGTCCCGATGGCCAGCACCGGCAGGGTCATTGCCAAGAGCAAAGCGGGGGCCAGCAGCAAAATTCTCATATGTCCGCCTTGTCCTGTTCCGCCCCTGCGAGTCGCAATGTCTGCAGGACCCGCTAAACACTTGTGAAAATGCCCCAAGGATATGGCCAATTCAATTCACATTTGCGGCGACGCCGCGTCGCACCTGACATTTGCCGCAGCTTAAAACGGCCTGTTCATGCCCGCCCTAAACCGCTAGACCCACGGCATAGGCAAGGGCAAAACGGCGTCATGGTCCAGATTTCAATCGTCATCCCCATGAAGAACGAGGCGGAGAATATTGGCACGTTGATTGCCGATATTCTGCAGGCTTGCGCCAAAGACGATATCGAGGTGATCGCCGTTGACGACGCGTCGACCGATGCTTCGGCAGATGTCGTTCGGGGCATGATGGCAAAGTACGATAACGTCCGTCTCTTGCAGCACGACCAGTCCGGCGGGCAAAGCGCCGCCGTGATGTCGGGGGTGCGCGCGGCAAAGGGCGAATTTGTCGCCACGCTGGATGGTGACGGCCAGAATCCGGCCTCGGAACTGCCAAAGCTCTATGCGCCGCTGATCGATCCCAAGGCCCCGGCCGATCTTGGGCTGGTCGCCGGGCAACGGGTCAAACGGCAGGATACCTGGTCCAAACGCTATGCCTCTAAATTCGCCAATGGCTTGCGCGGCTGGGCGCTCGATGACGGCACGCGGGACACGGGCTGCGGTTTGAAGGCGTTTCGCCGCGATGCATTTCTGGCCTTGCCCTTCTTCAATCACATGCACCGCTACCTGCCCGCGTTGTTCAAACGCGACGGCTGGCAGGTCGCGCTGGTCGATGTCAGTCACCGGGCCCGGGTTGCGGGCAAATCCAACTATTCCAACTGGCAACGTGGATTGGTAGGGGCCGTCGACCTTGTAGGGGTCATGTGGCTGCTGCGCCGCCGCAAGACTGCAAAGGCCGCCGAAACCAAGATATCCGGACGCAAGAAATGACCGCAATACTCAATTTTCTGAATGTTGACAGCATGTTGGAGCTTTGGTGGGTGGTGATTGGCCTTGGCGGGCAGTTGATGTTCACCGCGCGTTTCCTCGTGCAATGGATCGCCTCGGAACGCGCTGGCCGGTCGGTCGTGCCGATCGCGTTCTGGTATTTTTCGATCAGCGGCGGCGTGATCCTTTTGGCCTATGCCATTTACCGCGCCGATCCGGTCTTCATTCTTGGTCAGTCACTGGGGGTTTTCATCTATTCGCGGAACCTCTGGCTGATCCATGCGGAAAAGAAGCGTGCCGGGCTTTCTGAATAACTGGGCCGCGAAAGCCGGATTGATCGTCCTTGCCGTGACGCTGGCGCGGATCGGAGCCTTGGCTCTGACCCAGGCCGACATCTTTGTCGATGAAGCGCAATACTGGCTTTGGGGACAGAACCTCGATTTCGGCTATTACTCCAAGCCGCCGCTGATTGCCTGGGTGATCCGCGCAATGACTGATATCGCCGGGTCGGATTCGGCATTCTGGATCCGCTTTCCCGCACCGGTCTTTCATGCCGCAACATCGATGATCCTGGGCATCTGGGCGGCAAGGGTCTTTGACGACCGCACCGGGTTCTGGACCGCGATCGGCTATGTCACTTTGCCGATTGTCTCGGTCGGCAGTATCATGATCTCTACCGATACGATCATGGCCCCGTTCTTTGCTGCCGGGCTCTTTTTTTATTGGCGAATGCTCGACACTGGAAAGCTCTGGCAAGCCATCGCTGCCGGGGCGATGATTGGCTTGGCGTTCATGGCCAAATACGCGGGCATCTATTTCTTCCTTGGCGCCAGCCTTGCAGCAATCTTCATCCCCGGCTTCCGCCCCTCGCTCCGCAACGCGATGGCCCTGTTGCTGGCTTTCGCCGCCGTCATCTCACCCAACATCGCATGGAACCTGTCCCATGACCTGACCACAGCCCAGCATACGATGGACAATGTCAGCTGGGTCCGTCGCGAAGGCGAGGGCAGTTTTCTGCATCCCGCGGCACTACTGGAGTTTGTCGCGACCCAGTTCGCGGTAGCAGGTCCGGTCTTCTTCGCCGCATTCCTGCTGTCGGTGCGTGCAGTCGATCCCCGGATCCGCTCTTTGCTGTGGTTTTCCTTGCCGATCCTGGCGCTGGTCTGCCTGCAGGCGCTCTTGTCGCGGGCCTATGGGAACTGGGCCTTTGCTGCATATCTGGCAGGGACACTCGCCGCGACCGCCTGGCTCTTGGCGCGGTCCGGGCGCTGGCTCTGGCTGTCGTTCGGCATCAACGGCGGCATCGCTCTGGCGCTTCCGCTGATCACCATTCTTGGAACCGGTCTGACCATCGGGGGCCATCAGCTACTCGGGCGCTATACGGGCCGCGATGAGATAAGCCGCCATATCATCGGTCTCGCGGACGAGATCCGCCCCAGCGCCATCGTGACCAGCGACAGGGACCTTCTGGCGGACCTGTTTCTCACCGGCCGACGCAACCCGATCCCGGTCCGCGCAGTGCCGCCAGAGGGTCGCGCGATGAACTACTACGAACAGACCTTCCCGCTTGACCCCGCGACCAAGGGAACAATCCTGTTCATTACGAGTCAGAAACAGGTGCGCTGCAACGGCCAGATACTGTCCGCCCTTGCCCCGATTGACACCACCGGCACGGCCTATGAGGGCAGGGACCTGCGCGCCTATATGCTCAAGCCCGATTGCTTCGCGGCGATGCGCTAGCGGCCGAGGCGCTACGATACCTCCGTCGCCCCCGCAGAACCGCCAAAGATGGCGCCCCGCAGGCAAGATCGCCGACAACGCCCGCTTGACGCTTCCCGAAATCCCCATCATATCCGGCCAATCATGACCGAGCTCAAAAACATCCGCAATTTCTCCATCGTGGCCCATATCGACCACGGCAAATCCACGCTTGCCGACCGGCTGATCCAGCTGACGGGCACAGTCGCCGAACGCGACATGAAGGCCCAGATGCTCGACAGCATGGATATCGAGCGCGAGCGCGGCATCACCATCAAGGCCAACTCCGTCCGGATCGAATACCCGGCGCGTGACGGCCAGACCTATATCCTGAACCTCATCGACACCCCCGGCCATGTCGATTTCGGATACGAGGTTTCCCGCTCCATGCGCGCGGTCGAAGGCTCGCTGCTGGTCGTCGACGCCACCCAAGGGGTCGAGGCGCAGACGCTGGCCAACGTCTATCAGGCGATCGACGCCGACCACGAAATCGTCCCGGTCCTGAACAAGATCGACCTGCCCGCCGCCGAGGTGGAACAGGTCAAGGCCCAGATCGAGGATGTCATCGGCATCGACGCCAGTCAGGCCATCGAAATCAGCGCCAAGACCGGCATCGGCATCCCCGACGTGCTGGAAGCCATCGTCACCCGGCTGCCGGCCCCCAAGGGCGACCGCGATGCGCCGCTCAAGGCGATGCTGGTCGACAGCTGGTACGACTCCTACCTCGGCGTCGTCGTCCTGATCCGCGTCATGGACGGCACCATCAAGAAGGGCGACCGCATCAAGATGATGAAAACCGGCGCCGTTTACGGGGTCGACAAGCTCGCCGTGCTGAAACCCCAGATGGTCGATATCAAGGAACTCGGCCCCGGAGAGATCGGCATCTTCACCGGTTCCATCAAACAGGTCCGTGACACCCGCGTCGGCGACACGATCACGCATGAAAAGAAACCCTGCGCCACGGCGCTTCCCGGTTTCAAACCCGCGCAACCGGTGGTCTTCTGCGGCCTCTTTCCCGTCGATGCTGCCGAATTCGAAGACCTGCGCGACGCGATCGAGAAACTGGCCCTGAACGACGCCTCCTTCAGCTTTGAAATGGAAACCTCCGCCGCCCTCGGCTTTGGCTTCCGCTGCGGCTTCCTTGGCCTGCTGCACCTTGAGGTCATCCGTGACCGGCTGGAACGCGAATACGATATCGACCTGATCACCACCGCGCCCTCGGTCATCTACAAGATCCACATGCGCGACGGGTCAGAGATCGAA
>JAHEAO010000146.1 GCA_024642725.1 Paracoccaceae bacterium
ATCCCTGACTTGGGACCGTGGGTCAGAGATGGCGGGACATGTGAAGTTCACCATGGCCACCAAGATCGACGTCTATTTTTGTGATCCACAGTCTCCGTGGCAGCGTGGTAGCAACGAAAATACCAACCGCCTTCTCAGGCAATACTTCCCGAAAGGCATTGATATCTCCGGCTTCAGCCAGGCCAAACTCAGCGCCGTCGCACGCCAGCTCAACGAGCGCCCCAGAAAGACCTTGCAATATCATACACCGGCAGAGAAGTTTGAGGAATGTGTTGCAGCGACCCGTTGAAACCACAGCTCAGAGCCGTCATGCGGCGGTGCAGCATCAGCGTACGCGAAAGCGCCTCGAAACCGGACATTTGGATTTTCGGTAAGATCACCGGGTCAACATGATGTCGACGCCAGGAGTGGGAGGGACGGATTGAGGAAAGCTCATGTCCAAAATCCAACTCCCCGCCGTCAAACCCAAGCGCATTCCCTGGAACAAGGGACGGCTGGTTGGCCAGAAACGCCCTTTGCTGCCAAAGCAGGTCTGGGCCATCCGCGCCCGGCTCGAACTCGCGAGCAATCTCCGGGATCTGGCTTTGTTCAATCTTGCAATCGACAGCAAACTGCGTGGCTGTGATCTCGTCCGCTTGAAGGTTTCCGATCTCGTTATTGGAGACAGGGTCCGCGACCGCGTCACGGTTGTTCAAAGCAAGACGAAACGACCAGTGCAGTTCGAGGTCTCTGAAAATACGCGTGATTCCATTTGGAATTGGGTAGGTCGTCCCGAGATGCTCGCTTGCGCCTGTCTCTTTCCAAGTCGGCTTCATGACAGGCCACATGTGTCGACCCGTCAATATGCGCGACTGGTCCGTGAATGGGTGTCCGCGATCGGTCTCGATCCGAGCAGTTATGGCACGCATTCATTGCGACGTACCAAGGCGGCGCAGATTTACCGCAAGACTGGGAACCTGCGCGCGGTCCAGCTTCTGCTAGGTCACGCCAAGGTGGATAGCACGGTGCGATACCTTGGCGTAGAATTAGAAGACGCACTAAGTATCGCTGAGAAGATCGACATCTGAAAGAAAGACGAACGGCAAGACCTGCCGTTCGTCTCCCAAAACCGGTCACAAGTTGAAAAAGCCGCGGGTGACTGTTCAGAGCCCACAGTTCCCCTCGATGAATGGTACCGCATTCGTCACGAAGGGCGGCAAACGGTCATTCGCTGTGACCTGCCCCCCGAAACCTCCCGCGTTCTAATGTAGAGTTTGCTCAACGTTTCGAAGGAGCAAACAGATGCGAAAGAGCCGTTTCACGGAAGCCCAGATCATTGGGATGATCAAAGAACAGGAAGCCGGGATGCCGACAGCCGACGTCTGCCGTAAGCATGGCGTGAGCCAGGGCACGTTCTACAAGTTCAAATCGAAGTATGGCGGCATGGAAGTGTCGGACGCGGCGAAACTGCGTGCCATCACCGATGAGAACGCCAAGCTGAAGCGCTTGCTGGCCGATGCCATGCTGGACAACGTCGTGCTGAAGGACCTGCTGGGAAAGAACTGACAACGCCGATTGAGCGGCGAGAGGCAGCGCTACGCGCGATGCGGGATCACGATATCTCGCAGCGCCGGGCCTGCCGACTTGTCGGTGTTGATCCCAAGACCGTCCGGTGTGAACGCCCGCCGGACAATCCCGAAATCAGAGAGGTGATGAAAGCTATCGCGCACAAGCGCCGTCGGTTTGGCTACCGGCGGATCGGCGTGATGCTGGAGCGCAAAGGCATGATCATGAACCATAAGAAGCTGTACCGCCTCTATACTGAGGAAAAACTGGGCGTACGCCGAAGAAGGGGCCGCAAGCGGGCGCGTGGATCGCGGACACCAATGCCGGTGGCGTTGCGGCCAGGTGAGCGTTGGTCGTTGGACTTCCTGTCCGACACGTTCGGCGCATCTCGCAAGTTCCGCATTCTGGCCGTGAACGATGATTGTTGCCGTGAAAATCTGTGTCTGATGGCTGACACCAGCATATCCGGTGCCCGTGTCGCGCGGGAACTGGATGCGCTGGTACGTCTCTATGGCAGGCCTGCCAGCATTGTCAGCGATAATGGGACAGAGTTCACAAGCCGGGCAATTCTGAAGTGGGCAAACGACAACGACGTTGACTGGCACTACATCGATCCCGGCAAGCCGCAGCAGAATGCCTTCATCGAGTCATTCAACGGCAGCCTACGGGATGAGCTGCTGAATGAGGAGTTGTTCGACAGCTTGGACGACGCGCGAAGGAAACTGGCGATCTGGCGATACGATTACAACAACGTCAGGCCGCATTCATCTCTTGGGAATGAAACACCTGCTGACGCGCGTCGAGCGCTTGAGCAATTTGAGGGCTCCGCGCCCGACGCGCTTGCCCAAACTGACGACAAAGAATATGAAATCCAAACCCGCAAACTCTCCTTATGAATGAGGGAGCCTTGGGGGGCAGGTCATTTCTACTGTGTAACCTTCTGTAATTTCAATCGTTTAGGCTCCAATCATTGCCCTCCACTCAACTGGGTGCCGCTACGCGCATTTGCTGCGCAAATACGACTTTCGCGCACGGGTGAGTTTGGCTGGTGCCAAACTCACCGTGTGAACTTCTTGAATTTCAACCGCTTCGGCTCCAGCGCGTCTGCCCCCAGCCGCCGCTTCTTGTCCTCTTCGTAATCCTCGAAGTTGCCTTCGAACCATTCCACGTGGGCGTCGCCTTCG
>JAHEAO010000085.1 GCA_024642725.1 Paracoccaceae bacterium
GAATACTCAACGTCAGCCACGTCAATGCTAACGTTGCCTGCTTCGACCTGTGCCTTGATCGGGGTCGCCGGGTTGTCGGCATCGACCATCGTCACAGTGATACCGGTCTCAGCGGCGAACGGCTTGTTATAGGCTTCATCCTGCGACTTGCCATAGGCACCACCCCAGGACATCACGGTTACTTGCCCTTCGGCAGCGGCCGCAAATGCAAACCCGGTCAGGGCAGTGGTCAGAATTAGTGTCTTCTTCATCAGCTTTTAACTCCCATGTTTTCTAGCTGTTGCTTTAGACCGAAGCCGCTCTCTGGCTTCGGAATTTCTATTTCAGCGGGTCAAGTGCTCGCGCATCCTCGACATCCCAGCTGACCATCGTCGTGTCGCCGATAGCCAGAGGACCCTTCCCCGCCGCATTGGGTACCTTCACAATGAACTGGTCGTTCCCGTGGACATTCAATCGGCACCGTATGTGATCGCCCAAATAGATTAGTTCGAGCACTTCGGCCTTGGTTGAATTGGCGTCTTTCGCGCCCCCGATCCGGACCCGTTCGGGCCGGATTGACAGCAATGTCTCGGAACCGGCATCTCCGCATTTTACTGCCAAAGCCTGGCATGTCTCTCCGCTCGCAAGTTTGACGGTAACCGCATCCCCGGAACGGGACAGAACTGTTCCGGACAGCTTGTTATTCTCACCAATGAACTGGGCGACAAAGCTGTTCTCTGGGCGTTCGTAAAGATCATCAGGCGGCGCAAGCTGTTGGATAATGCCGTCATCGAAAACTGCGACCCGATCTGACATGGTCAGGGCTTCAGACTGGTCATGCGTCACGTAAACAACTGTAATGCCAAGGCTTTCGTGAAGATGCTTGATCTCGTATTGCATGTGTTCGCGAAGCTGCTTGTCGAGTGCCCCAAGTGGCTCGTCCATGAGAACAAGTGCCGGATCAAACACCAACGCCCGAGCGAGCGCGATGCGCTGTTGCTGTCCGCCGGAAAGCTGCGCGGGCCTGCGATTGGCGAATGCCCCCATCTGCACCATGTCGAGAGCGCGTTTGACTTTCGTATCCCGGTCATCCTTGCCCATCCCGCGGACTTCAAGCGGAAAAGACAAGTTCTCGCCGACTGTCATGTGCGGAAACAGGGCGTAGTTCTGGAAAACCATTCCGATACCGCGGCGATGCGGAGGAATATTGTTGATTTCCTTGCCACCCAGACGAATTTCACCATGCGTGGCGGTCTCGAAGCCCGCCAACATCATCAGGCAAGTCGTCTTTCCCGAGCCTGAGGGCCCGAGCATCGTCAGGAATTCGCCTTTTGGCATTGCGAGGTTCAGGTCTTTAACGACGAGCACCTCTCCATCATAACTCTTTTGTACGCGATCAAACTCGACAAAGGCCTTGTCGGATGAAGGTGCAGACAATGCGTACTCCCCATTTTTTCTTATGGCACCCGGCGTGCCTTTTTTGCTTTGGGGAACGCGATTGCGATCCCTGAGTGCCGACATAAACAAATACGCACCTGATTTTCAACTCATTGTTGGAACATCAGAGGCATATTTGGAAGAATTGCCCTATACTTTAGCAAATATCTTGGCCGTGACGAACTTATGGTCGCCGAGTTCACGGCAGCAGGTTCGGGACTCCTTGCAAACCCCAAATTGGCAAAACCGCCAAACCTGTCGGCAAATTCCCGCCCATATTCAATGATCTCGGACATCCTAGCGACGGCCGGGTGCAAACATGTTGCGGCAGCAATCTCCAGTTTGTATGGACGATCAGGATTGTCGTCGGGCTAGCCACGATGGTCTCGTGAATCGGGGAATACACGGGGGACACGGGCTTGCGGTCGAATATTTTTCGCACAATCAGAAATGCGCTTGAACGGGCATTCCCCGAACAGCGCCTTTACCTTCGCTCTGACCGCAACGAGACTCGATTCATTCGCCTGACCCCTTTTGCACAACTTCTGGCCTGGACCGGGACATCGGTGTTCGTCGCCTGGTCTATCATCGCGACAGCTTTCATTCTTATGGATAGCATCGGATCTGGGAACGTTCGCGAACAGGCAAAGCGAGAGCAGGCGCTCTATGAAATGCGGTTGAACGAGCTATCGGCAGAGCGTGATGCAAGGGCGGATGAGGCCCTTTTGGCTCAAGAGCGCTTCAATGTCGCTCTGGAGCAGATTTCGAGAATGCAGATCACACTGCTGGATTCCGAAGATCGTCGCAAGGAAATGGAAAAGGGCATTGAGGTCATTCAGACGACATTGCGCCGGACCATGAAGGAAAGAGACGCGGCCAGATCGGATACCGAGTTGCTCAGCGCTCAGTTGTCGGGGGAGGCCGAACTGCCCGGCGGCCAGAGGATGGACCCAGATACCGACGAGGCCGTTGATTTCTTGTCAGCGGCTTTGACGAATACCGCGGTTGAGCGGGATTTGATGGCGATGACGGCCAAGAAGGCCGAAGACCTCGTTGCCGAGATGGAACTCGAACGCAGACTGCTTGAAGAAAAGAATGATCGCATTTTTTCACAGCTGGAAGATGCAGTCAGCCTCTCGTTGGAGCCGCTGGACAAGATGTTCAAAGCAGCAGGTCTTCCGACCGAGAGCATACTCAAGACCGTTAGAAGCGGTTACTCTGGCCAGGGCGGACCACTTACGCCACTGACATTTTCTACGCGAGGCGAAGAGCCGGACGCAGAAAGTCTTCGCGCAAATGCGATCCTGGAACGCATGGACGAAATGAACCTCTACCGGATCGCCGCCGAGAAAGCGCCCTTTGCGCTCCCTATAAAATCGTCGTTCCGCTATACTAGCGGCTTCGGTGTTCGCTGGGGCCGGATGCACGAGGGGACGGATTTTGCCTCCAGCTATGGCACCCCGATCTACGCAACTGCAGATGGCGTTGTAAGCTACGCGGGTTGGCTGGCGGGCTATGGTCGTCTGGTCAAGATCCAGCATGAGTTCGGGATTGAAACCCGCTACGCCCACCAATCAAAAATCCTCGTGAAAGTCGGGCAAAGGGTCTCGCGCGGGGATCATATCGGTGATATGGGGAATTCTGGCCGGTCAACCGGCACTCATCTTCACTACGAGGTACGCGTGGGTGATAAGCCCGTGAACCCAATGACCTATATCAAGGCAGCCAACGATGTTTTCCAAAAGTAAGATCAACGAACCCGGCCCCAAATCGGGCGATGCCGACAAGTCGACCGCAGCAGAACCTGCGTCGAAACCGGCCCCGTCGGACTACACCCCAAGCACGCCCAAAGCCAAACCGCCGGCATCGGTCCTTTCTTCTGATCTCGTGATCACTGGCAACATCAAGACAACCGGCGACATCCAGATCGAAGGCACCGTTGAAGGCGACATCCGGGCCCATCTTCTAACGGTGGGAGAAGGTGCGACCGTTAAGGGCGAATGCCTTGCGGACGACGTGGTTGTGAATGGCAGGGTCATTGGTCGTGTGCGTGGCCTAAAGGTACGTCTCACCTCGTCCGCCCGTGTCGAAGGCGACATCATTCATAAGACGATTGCAATCGAATCCGGCGCTCACTTCGAAGGCTCTGTGCAGCGGCAGGAAGATCCGATGCAGGCCAATTCGCCCAAGGCGGCAGTGGCGACCGGAAAATCCGAGAACTGATCGAAGCCGATCTTTCAATTTCAAAGGCGCCCCGCGTAATTAAGGGCGCCTTTTTTGTATTCTGCAGACCCGGTTCTTCAAATCGGATCGTAGAGTGTTCGCCGATAGAGATGCCAAGTTGCGTGTCCAAGGACCGGAAGCACCACCAAAAGCCCTAGAAACATCGGGATCATGGCAAGAATCGTCAGCACCGCGATGATCGCCGCCCACAGCAGCATCGATCCAAAATTCTGTTTCACCGCGCGAAAGCTCAGCAACATTGCAGTAACGAAATCGACTTCGCGCTCCAAGAGCAAGGGCAAGCTGACGACCGTGAGGCTGAAAAGCAAGAAGGCAATTATCCCTCCCAGCACCATTTCGGTGCCCAGCATCGCGATCCCGCGCGGCGTCAGGAACGACTCGACGGAAGATGACACATTAACCAAAGCGGAAGGCCCCATGAACAATGCGAAAACCATGTGGGCGAGAAACGTCCAGAACAAAAAGTAGATCACGATGATTGCGCCCATCCAGGGTATCTGGCGATCCTTCTCGCTGATTACGACGCCAAGGATCTCGCCCCATCGCAGCGGCTCGCCTGCCTCCAGCCTGCGACTGACTTCGTAGAGGCCAACCGCGGCAAAAGGCGCGACGAGCGGGAAACCCAGCGAAACCGCCAGCGTCCAAGTCACCGTTCCCGCGCCGAGCAATAACAGAGCAAACCCGCCCAGAACGTAAAATGCGCTGAAAAACAGGCCGAAAGCTGGCGCTGTCTTGAAATCGTACCATCCGGAGGAAAGTGCGGCGAGGATGTCGCGGATTGTGACCGTCCCGATCTCCGGTACCGGAGAAGCTTCCGGATGCTCCTGTGCGTCAGTCAATTTTGCCCTCCCTTTTGCAGACAGGTTAGGCAGCCATTGAACGACGGACTTTGATACGAATCAATCCTCGGCTTGCGCTTCGGCCCGTGTCTTACCAGAAACATCCATCGCGAGCGTCGCGGCCATGAAACCATCAAGGTCGCCGTCAAGCACACCCTGCGTGTCGGACGTCTCATGCCCGGTCCGCAAGTCCTTCACCATTTGGTAAGGCTGAAGAACATAGGAACGAATCTGGTTGCCCCACCCTGCGTCACCCTTGTTCTCGTGGGCTTCCTGGATGCTGGCGTTGCGCCTATCAAGTTCCATTTGATAAAGCCGCGACTTCAGTGCGGCCATCGCATTCGCCCGGTTCTGGTGTTGGGACTTCTCAGAGCTGGTTACGACGATGCCGGTGGGCAAGTGAGTTATGCGAACCGCGGAATCGGTTGTGTTGACGTGCTGCCCCCCTGCCCCGGACGACCGGTAGGTATCAATGCGAATGTCATTCGCGGGCACATCGATCTCGATATTGTCGTCGACGACCGGGTAGACCCAAACCGAAGAGAAAGACGTATGCCGCCTTGCCGCACTATCGTAGGGCGAGATACGCACCAGTCTGTGGACGCCGCTTTCCGATTTCAGCCAGCCGTAAGCGTTATGCCCCGATATCTTGTAAGCTGCCGATTTGATTCCAGCCTCTTCGCCCGGACTTTCGGAAATCAGTTCTACCTTGTATCCGTGTTTCTCGGCCCAACGAACATACATGCGCGCAAGCATGTTTGCCCAATCGCAGCTTTCGGTGCCTCCGGCCCCGGAGTTGATTTCCAGGAACGTGTCATTCGCATCCGCTTCGCCATTAAGAAGCGCCTCGATTTCCTTTTGCGCGGCCGTCTCTTCCAAGGATTTGAGCGTGGCCTCCGCCTCAGCGACGATCTCCTGATCCCCTTCCATTTCACCGAGATCAATCAATTCGACGCTGTCGTTCAATTCTTGCTCGATGCCTCTGCACACGGCAATGGCGTCAATGAGAACTTGCCGTTCGCGCATCAGCTTCTGGGCGCGCTCCTGATCGTTCCACAGATTGGGGTCTTCGATCATGGCGTCGAATTCTTCGAGCCGATGCGATGCGGTTTCCCAGCCCATACGCTGTTTGAGAAGCGTCAAAGACTTCCTGATCGCTTCAACTTTGTTCGCCGTGTCTGCCCGCATGGGTCCTCAATTCCCGAATGTCTTGATTGAACGATGGGTGTATCAACGGCGCAGGACGCGGGCAAGCATCTCTAGTAGAGACCGCCAGACGACACCGTCCCGAAGTCCGCCTTTTTGGGAACGATCACAACATCTCCCGTAACGGTCTGTATGGTACTGCCCTCTTCGGCGATGTCTCCGGGCGCGTAAAGCGGCAAGTTTGATCCCATCGCAAAGCCCCCGTCATAGGTTAGACCGAAGATTGGTTCTTCTCCGTCACGGAAGTATTCTGCCACGACAAAATCTCCTGTCGCGTCATCGGGCAGCCTTGCGCCTGTGAAACGGTCAATCTTGATGAAATGGCCACCCGGGGGAACCTGAAACGGGCCACCGCCATATTTCGCGGTCGCCGTCTGCATTAACTCGTTGAAGACCGGTCCGCAAAGAGAAGACCCGAAAGCGCTTCGACCCAAGGTACGCGGATTGTCATAGCCGATGTAGCAGCCGGCCACGATGTTCGAAGTGAAGCCAACAAACCAAACATCCTTGGCATCGTTTGTCGTCCCTGTCTTGCCCGCGACAGGCACAGGCAAATTGATCTTGCCGGCCGCCGTTCCGCGCTGGACCACGCCTTGGAGCATGGAGGTCAGCTGATAGGCCGTTACCGCGTTCATCACCCGTTCGCGATCGGAAAGTATGGCCGGGGCCGCGCCCGGAGCAAGCGAGGCAACCTGGCAATCCTTGCAGACCCGTTGATCGTGGCGATAGACCGTTTTGCCCCAGCGGTCCTGAACACGGTCTACCAGAGTGGGTTCCACCCTTTCACCGCCGTTGGCAAACATGGCGTAGGCGGCGACGATCCGGAACAGAGTTGTTTCTTCCGAGCCAAGCGAGTTGGCCAGAAAACGGCTCATGTTGTCATAGACCCCGAAGCGCTCGGCATAGGCCGCGACCACGTCCATTCCCACTTCCTGCGCAAGACGCACGGTCATCAGGTTCCGCGACTGTTCAATACCCGTTCGCAGCGGCGCCGGGCCATAAAACTTGTTTGAAGAGTTCTGCGGGCGCCAGACTCCTTGCGGCGTGTTCACTTCGATCGGGGCATCGATGACGATCGACGCCGGGCTGAAGCCGCTATCGAGGGCTGCGGCATATACAAAGGGTTTGAAGCTGGACCCCGGCTGGCGCGTTGCCTGCGTCGCTCGGTTGAAGACCGAATGCTGGTACGAAAATCCGCCCTGCATCGCCAGAACGCGGCCCGTGTGCACATCCATTGCCATCAGGGCACCCTGAACCTCGGGGATCTGGCGAAGGCTCCAGCGGACGAAAGTCCCATCCTTCTTGATCTGCTGCACCAAGACCACGTCGCCCACTTCAACCAGATCGCCTGCGCGCTTGGCCTTGGCCGCCAATTTGCCGCCGGGCAGGCGCTTGCGCGCCCAGGTCACGTCTTCCGCAGGAATCCAATGTCCATCCTGATCGTTATCAATCCCCTCGATCCCTATGAGAGCGGCACTGTCACCAACTTCCAGAACGACGGCGGGACTCCAGCCGTCCACGTCACGGCTGACATTTACTTCGGCCAGGGCCGCGCGCCAGGTCGCGTCATCTACCAACTGCTCAGGCAGCAAGGTCTTTCCGGTGCCGCGCCAAACGCCGAGGTTGCGGTCATAAGATTCGAGCTGAGCCCGAAGGGCCTTGGCCGCTTCGACCTGCAATTCGGGATCCATCGTGGCGCGGATCGCCAGCCCGCCCCCAAAGAACTCCTCTTCGCCGAAGTTGCGGCTGAGTTGTCGGCGAATTTCATCCGTGAAGTAGTCCCGCGGCGGCAGTTGCGCGCGAAATGGTTCATAGTCCCCGTTCTGAACCGATTTCAGCGGTTCGGCTTTCGCCGCCTCGTAAGTCGGCTGATCGATATAGCCGTTTTCCAGCATTTCTCGTAGGACAAAGTCCCGACGTTGCGTCACCCGCTCTTTGGCGCGGACTGGATGATAGTCGGACGGGGCCTGCGGCAAAGCAGCAAGAAAGGCCGCCTCTGCGGCGTCGAGTTGACCAAGGGTCTTGTTGAAGTAGGTTTGGGCTGCAGCGGCAACGCCAAAGCTATTCTGCCCCAAGAATATCTCGTTAAGATAGAGTTCTAGAATCTTGTCCTTCGAGAGAGTTTGCTCAAGTCGGCTGGCAAGTATCAGTTCCTTGATCTTGCGTTCAGCGGACCGGTCAGACGACAGCAAGAAGTTCTTCATGACCTGCTGCGTGATCGTCGAGGCCCCACGAAGGCGACCGCCGCGGGCTGCGTCTATCGCTGCTGCGATCATGCCTCGCGGATCATATCCCTTGTGCTGATAGAAATTCTTGTCTTCGGCCGAGATAAAGGCGTTCTTGACCAGATCCGGTATTTCATTCGCGGGCACGTAGAGCCGACGCTCCTCCGCAAACTCATCCACGATTCTTCCTTCACCCGAGTAGATTCGGCTGATGGTCGGGGGGGTATACAGCGCCAGTTGTTCATGATTGGGCAGATCCCGGCCATACATCCAGAAGACCGCGCCGATGGTGAGGGCAGCCATGAAGACGCCGATCGTCAGCCAGCTGAAGATGCCGCCGAAAAATGAAAAAATGAACCTGAGCACCCTGCCCCCAATGTTCCGTTGGTCCGGTCTTTATACATAAGCGCTCGGGGCGTCAAAATGTACCCTTGCCGAAAAAGGCCAATTTGCGCCAACCGGTATCACAGTCGCGCGAGGCTCATCTTTTACTGGCGCAGACCAATCGCTGCGGCTGCGTCGGCTTTCCGCCATTCCAGAAGGGCGTCCTTGATCCCCCCGGCGGCAGCCTCTCGCCACTCTGCATCCGATATCTGCTTGAAATCCTTAGGGGATGACAGAAAGCCAAGCTCTATCAGGGCAGATGGAATGTCTGGAGATTTGAGAACAGAGAACGAGGCGTAGAGTCTTGGCCGCTTGTGCATACGCGTTACCTTGGAAAGACCCTCGACAAGAGACTCTGCGAGCATTTCCGAACGCGGCGCCGTTTCGGTCCGGGCCAGATCCATCAGGACGGTGGCAACGACATCACCCTGCCCACTCAGGTCCACCCCCGCCAGAAGATCGCCGCGATCATGCCGCTCGGCAAGCTTCTGGGACGCCGCATCCGACGCTTCCTCTGCCAGCGTGTAAATCGTTGCACCGGTGGCTCGTCCTTCGATCAAGGCATCGGCATGGAGCGAAAGGAAAACATCCGCGCCCGCCTTCCGAGCTATTGAAACTCGGGTTTCCAACGGGACAAACGAATCGTCGGTGCGGGTTAGAACTACCTTGAAGTTACCCGTTCGCACCAATGCCTCCTCCAGAACCAAGGCGAATGTCAGCATCAGCTCCGCTTCGCTGACTCCATCGGATTCGGCGCCGGGATCGATGCCGCCATGCCCGGGATCGAGGACAACTACCAAGGGGCTTTCGCCCGTCTGGCGCTGCTTGGGAGCGGGGATTTCCACTGCAACCGGTTCGGATTTCTGCAGTTCAGCGGGCAAGCCGGATGATTGCGCAAATTCGGACGAAGAAGTTGGCAGCAATCGTGCCCGCAAGACAGCTGCCGTCGGATCGCTCGTATCCAGAACGACCGTGTCCACGCGCAACGGTTCGTTCATGTCCACGACCATCCGAGACCATCCTTCGCGGAAGAGGCCGGTTCGAACTTCGCCAATCCGGCTCGAAAACTCAAAAGTCTCGGAGTTGAGCCCCGACCAGTCGAGTTCGTTGAAATCGAGGACCAGCCGCCTTGGGGCATCCAGCGTAAAGACCCTATAGGGAACGCCCTGCGACATCGTGATCGTCAGTTCCACTTCGCCGCCACGATCAACAATTCGGTTCGATCCGGGCAATACACGGGCCAGAGCAGACAATTCCTGTGCGGCGGACCCTTCAGCCGACAAGCTAAGAACGATCAGACATATCCAGATGAGTTTGCGCATGCTGCTCTTTTTGTCAGATCATAGCCCACCAGAGTGCTTTGGCAAACCTTGCCTAGAGTCCATGAAATTCTTGAGCCGCTTCAAGCCTTCACGAATTTCCTCGGTCGAACGGGCATAAGAAAACCGCAACGTGTTGCGTCCTCTCTCGGGATCGAAATCCAGCCCCGGCGTTACTGCAACGCCTGCATCCCGCAATATTTCAGACGAAAACACCCGGCTGTCGTTACTAAGCTCGGAGATATCCGCATAAATATAGAATGCGCCGTCGGGCGGCGCGATGTGTGTAAATCCTGCATCGGGCAAACCGGCCATCATCAGTTTCCTGTTTTCGGCATAGACAGCAAGATTGGCCTGCAATTCGGTATCGCAGTCCATGGCAGCAAGGGCCGCAACCTGGCTGGCGTGGGA
>JAHEAO010000086.1 GCA_024642725.1 Paracoccaceae bacterium
AGCTGGAAATCACCGAGACCGCGCCGGTCGATAGCCACGCCTACGCGCATTACCTGCACCACAAGTACTTCGAGGTAAACTACGGCGCTGACGGTCTTGTGCCACTCGATAAGTGGTTCGGCTACTGGCACGACGGCTCCAAGGAAGCCGACGAGGCCATGAAGGAGCGCTTCCGCCAGAAGAAAGAGAAACTAAAGGCGAAGCGGGCGCAAACGACACCGGCGGAGTGATCGCACCAATCGGCGCAACACTGTCGGAATTCTTGCCGCATCTGCGGCACTACAATGGGGAGGAGACCCACATGAAGACGACCAAATTTCTTGCTGCGACTGCGGTGCTGGCCATGAGCGCGACCATGGCACTGGCCGATGGACCGAACATCTTCGTTATCGGCGGCAAACCGGACGATCCGTTCTGGTCCCGTGTCAAACTGGGCGCCGAGCACGCCGGCCTCGTTGCCGAAATGCACGGTGGCTCTGTCACCTGGCTGGGGCCGCAGAACTACGACAACCTCGGCCCCGATGCGGCGGAACTGATCCGCCAGGCAATCGACCAGGGTGCAGACGCCATCGTCGGCCCCGACTGGGTGCCTGAAGCGATGGATCCGGCGTTCGAGGCCGTCGTCGCCGCCGGCATCCCGCTGGTGATCTACAACGCCGGTGGCATCGAGGCCGCCGACCGTCTGGGCGCGATGAACTACGTCGGCGCAGTGGACTACAAGTCGGGCGAAGCCGCGGGTATCTATCTGGCGGAAGCGGGCCACACCAACGGTGCCTGCGTCAACACGCTGCCGGGTGCGGCCAATATCGAAGCCTTCTGCAGCGGCTTCAACGACGGCATGGCCGCTTCTGGAGGCACCGGTTCGGTCCTGCAGCTGCCTGCCACCGCCTTCGGCGACAGCACTGCAGTGGCGCAGGCTGTGCGCGCGCATCTGCTGCAGAACCCGGACATCACCGCGCTGTTCGCAATCGGCGATCAGGACACGAACGCCAGCATCAGCGGCATCCAGCAGGCCGGCAAGACCGGGTCCGTCCATGTCTGCGGCATGAATTTCAATGACTCGATCCTGGCCAACATCCAGGCGGGTACGCAGGACTGCGCGATTGACCAGCAAGGCTATCAGCAGGGTTTCTTCGCGACCGCGATCCTGATCAACAACGTCCAGTATGGCACCACGATCCCGACCCGTGAGATCCTCACCGGCCCGGGCATCATCGACGCCAGCAACGTTGAGCTTGTGATTGCAGGCGTCCAAGCCGGCGCACGCTGATCCTCCTCCGTGTCCGCCCGGACCAACCGGGCGGACACACCATTCATTCCACTCATTCGGTCAGGACGTGTCATGAACCCATCTCAGACGCAGACAGGAGCGCGGCGTTTGTCGCTCGGCGCCTTGGCCAGACGGCCTGAGACAGGGTCGCTGATCGGGTTCGTTGTCGTCTTTGCTTTCTTCGCCGCATTGGGTGGCCCCGTCTTCATGGGGGCGCCGGGCTGGTCAAGCTGGCTCAACATCGCGGCGGAAGTCGGCATCATCGCACTGCCAGTCGGCCTTCTGATGATCTCGGGCGAGTTCGACATCTCGGTGGGTTCGACCGTGCCTGCCGCGTCGATGATGACGGCGATGCTGGCGGGCCATTACGATCTGCCCGCTTCTGTGGCAATCATCGGCGGGCTGACCACCGGGCTGGCCATCGGGTTCGTCAACGGGCTTTTGGTCACGCGGACCAGCATACCGTCGCTTATCATCACCATCGGCGTGATGTTCGCTGTCATGGGGCTGACCCTTGGTTTCGCCGTTATGATTAAGGGATCGACGAGCGTCTCTTATGTGCCCGATCCGACGACGAAATTCCTGCTGGGCCAGTTCATCAACAACATGTTCAGCGTGACGATCCTGTGGTGGCTCGGCTTTGCTGCAATCTTCTTTTACGTGCTGCACGTCTCACCGCTCGGCAACTGGATCCTCGCCCTTGGAGGCGACCGCGAGAGCGCCCGCAACGCCGGAATCCCGATCGACAAGGTGACCATTGGCCTGTTCATGGCCTCTGGCTTCTGCGCGGCGTTCGTGGGTGTGGCGCAGGTGATGACCTATCAGCAGGCGCAAGTCGCGGGCGGTCAGGCTTTCATCTTCAACTCGATCATGTGCGTGGTGATCGGCGGCGTCCTGCTGACCGGCGGGGCCGGGTCGATCCTTGGCATTCTGCTGGGCACCATGACCTTTGCCGTCGTGAACCAAGGCGTGTTCTTTGCGGCGCTCGATCCCAATGTAGGCTCGATCATCGTCGGTGCCTTGCTGCTGGCGGCGGTTCTGTCCAATGACACCTTCCGCGCACTTGCGATGAGCGCCGCGGCGAAGAAAACCTAGGGGGCTAGCAAATGGATTTGATCTCTGGACTTCTGCGCCGCCCTGCCGCCGCCTCCGTGCTGAGCCTGATTGGCGTGCTGGCCTTCTATGTGCTTTTTGCCGGTGCCGATATCGGCAAGCTGGCGGGGGCTGCAAGCTGGGTGAACTACGCCGCCCGGATCGGCATTGTCGCGCTGCCAGTCGGGCTCTTGATGATTTCGGGCGAGATCGACATTTCCATCGGCGCGATGATCCCGGCAGGCGCCATGACCACGGCGATCATTTCTGGCTATTACGAGATGCCGATCGTCTTTGGCATGATCGGGGCGATTGCGATCGGACTCATCGTCGGCACGATCAACGGCATCCTCGCCGTGCGGACCAACGTGCCGACACTTATCATCACGCTGGCCACGCTCGTGGGGATGCAGGGCGTGGTGCTGGCGGGGTCAAAGCTTCTGACCGGGACCGCTTCGGTGCCGTTGACCGCGCCCGAATGGGCCAAGACTCTGTTCGGCGATCTGATGTTCGGGGGCAGTCACCAGGTTTTGATCCTTTGGTGGGCCGGTCTAGCCGTGGTCTTCTGGTTCTTCCTGCATCAAAGCCGGTTTGGCAACTGGATTTACGCGATGGGTGGCGACAAGGAAAGCGCACGCAACGCCGGGATCCCAGTCGATCGCATGACCATCCTGTTGTTCATACTGACGGCCACGGCTGCCTCCTTTGTCGGGATGTGCAATGCGATTCAGTTCAACTCGGCACAGGTGTCGGGTGGGATGAACGACATCTTCAACATCATCGTAAGTGTCGTCGTGGGCGGCGTCCTGCTCACCGGTGGCTTCGGGTCGGTGACCGGGGTCTTCGTCGGCGCGCTGACCTTTGCCATTGTCAACAAGGGTATTGATTTCACAGCCATCGACCGCAACTGGTCCAACCTGATCATCGGCATCATGCTGCTGGCTGCCGTGGCGATGAACGAAAGCTTCCGCAACCTCGCGATGCGGGCTGCGCCCAGCAAACGCCGGAAAGCGAAACCTGAGGGACCCGATGGGTCCATTGTCGTGTCAAGCGACTCTATAACCAGCAAGAAGTGAGGAACGTCTCATGTCCGAAAACACACCAGTTCTTGAGATGCGCCATGTCGACAAGAGCTTCGGCCCCATCGACGTGCTGCACGGCATCAGCTTGAAAGTCCGAAAGGGCGAAGTGCTGTGCCTGCTGGGCGACAACGGCGCAGGGAAATCGACGCTTATCAAGACGCTCTCTGGCGTACATCAGCCGACGCGCGGCGAAATGCTTATGGATGGCACGCCTGTCAACTTTGCGCGCCCAAAGGATGCGCAGGAGATGGGCATTGCTACCGTGCACCAGTTCGGCGGCACCTATCCGTTGATGTCCATCGGCCGGAATTTCTTTGCTGGGCACGAGCCAACCAAGGGCTTTGGTCCGTTCAAGGTGTTTGACCGTCAGCGCGCGAACCGGATCGCCGTCGACGAGGTCCAGAAGATGGGCATCACGCGCATCACCGATGGCGACCGGCTGGTCGGCGGGCTGTCTGGTGGCGAACGTCAGTCGCTGGCAATTGCCCGCGCTGTGTATTTCGGCGCTCGTGTGTTGATATTGGATGAGCCGACCGCCGCACTGGGCGTGAAACAGGCCGCACACGTTCTGCGGATTGTGAATGAGGCCAAGCGGCGCGGTCTGGCGGTGATTTTTATCACGCACCAGGTCATGCACGCCATGGCGGTGGGCGATCATTTCGCCGTGCTTATCCGTGGCGCAATCGCTGCCGATTTCCGAAAGGGAGAAAAGTCCCGCGAAGAAATCGCCGATCTGATGGCCGGCGGCGAGTCCATGGCCGACCTCGAAGCCAATATTGACGGACAGTTGGAAGCCCAAGACGCCTAAGTGCCCCTGATCGCTCATTGCTCGCCCACATCGATGCGGCAGTGGCCGCCGCAAGACGCGCGGATAGACCCGCTATAACGGAGACAAAATTGACCATTCGAATTGCCATTATCGGTGCGGGCCTCATGGGGGCGGATCACGCGAGAATCGTTGCGGAAGACCTGCCGGGTGCGAGGCTGCAGGTGATCTGCGACATGGACGGGGCGCGGGCAAAGACCGTCGCCGATACATGCGGTGCGGCTGATGTGGCCAGCGATCCCGAGGCCGTCATTGGACGGGCAGATGTGGACGCAGTGATCATTGCCAGTCCCGATTTCACCCATGCCCCGCTGTCCAAGGCCTGCATTGCGGCCCGCAAGCGCGCACTTTGCGAAAAGCCGCTGTCGCAGAAGCCTGCCGAATGCATCGAGGTCATGCAGGCCGAGATGGCTGCGGGTGCGCGGTTCGTTCAATTGGGTTTCATGCGCCGTTATGACCAGTCCTATATGGACATGCGCGCGGCGCTGGTCGATGGCACCCTTGGCCGGGCGCTGATGATGCACAATTTCCACCGCAACGTGGAAACGCCCGCTGCTGACTTTACCGGCGCCATGGCAATCACCAACTCTGCCCCGCATGAATTCGATGTCGTGCGCCACGTACTCGGGACTGAATATGCCTCTATCGCCGCTTGGCAACCCAATCGGTCGGATGCCCGCGTGGCGCCTGTCGTGATGGTGCTGGAAACCACCGACGGCCAAATCGTTACCATCGAAGTCAACAACAACGCCGCCTATGGCTATGACGTGCGGGCCGAGCTGGTGGGGGAAAACGGTTCCATCGCCATGAATACCGTGGCCTACACCCGCACCGACATGAAGCTTGCCAGCGCAACCCGCTATGATGCCGACTGGCGCGGGCGCTATCGTGAGGCCTATCTGCGACAGAACCGTGCCTTTCTTGGCTTCGTAAACACAGAGATTTTCCCGAAGATCGGATCGGACTGCTGGGATGGCTATTGCGCCGCTCAGGTCGCTGAAACCGGGGCGCGTGCCTTGGCTGAGGGCCGCAAGCTGCCTGTTGAGATGATCGCCAAACCGGAGTTTTACGCATGAAACTGGGGTTCGTATCCGACAGCCTTGGCGCGATGTCGTTTGCCGAGATGATGGACCACGCGGCCCGCATGGGTGTCAGCGGGGTCGAGGTGAATACCTGCGGATGGTCGACAGCGCCGCATTGCCGTATGTCCGACCTTCTGGGCAACGCCGCCGCGCAAAAGGCTTTTCAGGCCGAATTCGACCGCCGGGGTCTTGAGATCATCAGCTTCAATGCCAATGGCAATCCGCTGCACCCCACTGATCCTGCGCAGGGAAATGGGTTGCGCGATACCATCCGTCTGGCAGGTGAAATGGGCGTCAAGACCGTCTGCACCATGTCGGGCCTGCCCGCGGGCAGCGCCGCGGACGTGATGCCCAACTGGGTGGTCAGTTCTTGGCCACCCGAAACGCAGGAGATCCTGCGCTATCAGTGGCAGGACAAGCTGATCCCGTTCTGGACCGAGATCGTAGCACTTGCCAAGGAAAGTGGCGTGGAAAAGATTGCACTGGAGCTGCATGGCAACCAGTGCGTTTATAACGTGCCGTCCTTGTTCAAGTTGCGCGACGCTGTGGGGCCTGTCGTGGGTGCCAACCTCGACCCGTCACATCTTTTTTGGATGGGAGCCGACCCGCTGATCGCCGCAGAGGCCTTGGGCGATGCCGTTTATCATGTCCACGCCAAGGACACGTTCCTGAACGCGCCGAAACAGGCGACGACAAGCCTTCTGGAAAATGGCAGCCTGATGGACATCCCTGCACGCAGCTGGTCCTACATTACGCTTGGCTTTGGCCATGGCGAAGAGTGGTGGCGGCAGTTCTGCTACCGGCTAAAAATGGGTGGCTACGACGGCTGGCTGAGTATCGAGCACGAAGACGTGCTGCTCAATTCCCTAGAAGGGCTCGAGAAATCCGTCGCCCTGCTTCAAGGCGTGATGCCCGCCGCCCCCGCAGACTTCA
The DNA here is from genome assembly GCA_024642725.1 of Paracoccaceae bacterium. Classification (GTDB taxonomy): domain Bacteria; phylum Pseudomonadota; class Alphaproteobacteria; order Rhodobacterales; family Rhodobacteraceae; genus JAHEAO01. Next base: position 6,286 of record JAHEAO010000086.1, read on the forward strand.
AACCACAAGACATCTGAGGAGAGACGCCATGGCTGAATGGATCGACGCCTGCGCCGCAGCCGACATCGACGAAGAGGACGTGATCCGTTTTGATCACGGCAGCCGCACCTTCATTATCGTGCGGGACCATCAGGACAACTACTATTGCACCGATGGTCTGTGTACGCACGAGGATGTGCACCTGTCCGACGGGCTGGTCGTCGAGGCGACAATTGAATGCCCTAAGCATTCCTCGATTTTCGACTGCACAAGCGGTGAGGTGGAGACGCCACCCGCCTGCGAAAATCTGCACACCTATCCGACCAAGGTCGAAGGTGGCCGCGTCTTTGTGGAGATCTGACACATGGCCTTTCAGCTTGCTGCCTGCGCAGAAATGCTTTGGCGCGACAAACCCATCCACTGGCGTGCGGCGCGACTGCACGAGATGGGGTTTGGCGTAGGCCTGTGGAACTGGCCGAACTGGGACATCAGCGCACTGGAGAAGACCGACGCGACCTTTACCATCATGAACGGCTACCTCGAAGGCCGTCTCACCGATGCCGAAGGCTGTGAGATGTTGCTCGTCTCCGCTAAGGAGACTGCGAAGATCGGCAGGCGCTTGGGCGTTCACCGGCTGAACCTTCACGGCACAGGGCTTGGCGACATGGGCGTGCCGATCCCGCAGATTGGCGCTTTCGCCCCTGGCATGGAACAGCGCGCCCGCGATACCCTGCACAGGATATGCGATTTGGCCGAGGCCGACGGGCAGATCTTCACGCTGGAAAACCTGAATCCGATCGACCACCCTGGCTGCCCTTTTGGCAGCACGGCGGCGGTGCTGGGGCTGGTCTCGGCCGTCAATCGCCCGCAACTTCGGATCAACCTTGATCTGTACCACACCCAGATCGGCGAGGGCGACTTGATCCGCTGGTGCGCGGCCTGCTTGCCTTGGATCGGCGAAATTCAGGTCGCGGACAATCCCGGTCGCTGCGAACCCGGAACAGGCGAGATCAATTATGTCGGCATTGCGAAGGCGCTGAAGGACATGGGCTATTCCGGCCCCGTTGGCATGGAAGCCAACGCCAAGGGCGATGAAGAAGCTGCTCTTGGCGCGTTCCGAGCGGCATTCACGGTCTAGGCTATGGGGGGAATAGTTATCATAGGAGCAGGGGAATGCGGCGTTCGGGCGGCTTTTGCGCTGCGCGAACGTGGTTACGATGGCGCGATCACGCTGCTGGGTGACGAGCCAGCGCTGCCCTATGAACGACCGCCGCTGTCGAAAAACCCTGACAGCCAGCCCAAAGTAATCCGTCCTGTCGTGGCCTATGCCGAAGCACGGATCGATTTGCGTCTCGGAACCAGTGTGGCGAATATCCAACCCTCTGACCGGACAGTGTTTTTGCAAGACGAGTCAAGCCTGTCCTACGACCGCTTGCTGCTTGCAACCGGGGCACGTGCGCGGGTGCTGCCGGGATTCGAGGGGTGTCTTACCCTGCGCACGGACAGCGATGCCATTGCGATCCTGACCCGATTCCAGCCCGGCGCGCGCATCGGCATCATTGGCGCGGGCTTCATCGGCCTTGAACTTGCCGCTACTGCAAGAAAGGCAGGGGCAGAGGTCGTTGTCGTCGAGGGGGCACCGCGCGTTCTGGCCCGCGCCGTCCCGCCACAGATCGCTGACAGGATTGCTGTGCGGCATCTCGCGGAAGGTGTCGAGCTGATGCTTGGCCGGCAGGTGACTGGCGCCGATGCAACGCAGATCGCGCTTGCCGGAGAAGAGCCGCTGACTTTTGACTGCGTGATTGCCGGGATCGGGTCTATGCCAGCAACCGATCTGGCCCAACATGCCGGTTTGCACATAGACAACGGAATTACGGTGGACGGAAATTTCCGTACCTCGGACCCGTTCATTTATGCCGCCGGGGATTGCTGTTCATTCCCCTACAAAGGGCGCAGAGTCAGGCTTGAAAGCTGGAAGGCAGCGCAGGATCAGGGTTCTGTTGTCGCAGGCGCGATGCTGGGGGAGAGCGTTGTCGCAGGGAACGTTCCCTATTTCTGGTCCGACCAATACGACCTGACGCTTCAGGCCGCCGGGCTTTTCGATCTGCACAGCCCGATCGTCGAACGCGCTGTGGACGGCGACGGATCTCTGGTTTTCCAGTGCCAGGACGGCGCCCTCTCGGCTGCCGCAGTGGTTGGCGTTGGGCAGTCCATGACCAAGGATTTCAAAGTCTTGGAAAAGCTCATCGAAAAGGCGGCACCTGTTGAGGTAGCGGTGCTCAGCGACCCGACCCAGAACCTCAAACGGCTGCTTCGGTCGGCCTGACATCGCAAAGGATATCTCATCATGTACCACAACCGCCCCCACGTCGCTGACATCCGAGCCATGAAAAAGCGTGGCGAGAAGATCTCGATGCTGTTTGTCACAACGCCCGATGAAGCGGCGGCGGCCAATGCTGCTGGGATTCACATGCTGTCCATCGAAGGCAAGTTCTTTGATGCCGAGATGCGTGAGGCCGCCGGAGATTGCTTCGTTCAGGTCGGTCTTCCCTTTGGTGGCTGGGGCCGGTTCGAAGGCCGCCCAATCGCCACCGGAGAAGACTACCTCCGGGCCGCGTTCCACTATGCGGGCCTGGGCGGCGATGCCTATTATTGCTCGGCGTCCTATGACATTCAGAAACTGCTTTGCGACAACCACCTGCCGGTGGTGGGTCATATCGGGCTGATTCCGTCCTATATCACTTGGACGGGCTGGCGCGCCGTGGGCAAGACGGCTGACGAGGCCGAAGCGCTGTGGAAACACACCCAGATGCTGGAAAAGATCGGCGTCTTCGGCGCAGAACTCGAGGTCGTGCCAGACCGCGTGGCAAAATTCCTTACGGAGAACTCCTCGCTCATAATGTTGGGGATGGGCGCGGGCAAACATGCCGATGCGCAATATCTTTTTACCGAAGATGTTTGCGGTTATGGCAAGAACCACAAACCCCGCCATGGCAAGGTCTATCGCAACTTCGCGCCCGAGCTTGAGCGGTTGCAGGCGGAGCGCATCGCGGCCTTTAAGGACTACAAGGCTGATGTCGATAGCGGCGGCTATCCAGCGCCGGAACATACTGTCGCGATCAAGGACGACGAGTATGACGCCTTCTTGAAAAAAGTCCAAGGCTGATGCTGCGAATTGGTGTTGTCGGTTACGGCACGGGTGGGCAGCATTTCCACACGCCCTTCATTGCGACGGCCAAAGGTTGCACCCTTACCGGTATCGTGGCGCGGGCTGATGGATGTCGGCATTACGATCACACTCCTGCACCAAAGCGGGTTTCACGGCCATTTTTCGGCGTCAGAATTGAACGCCATCGATGCGCGCGGGCCCGCCAAGACTGTGAGGGGCGGCTTCCCGCCGCCCGTCACTGCAGAACAAGGCGCACGATCCCTTGCCGTGCTGGACGCAGCGCGCCAGAGCGCTCAGACCAGCAATCCATCAGACTCTGACAACCGGCCCGGCGTGGCCAACAACAAGGCAAAGCATATGATCAAGGTAGGTCTTCTCGGGGCAGGACGCATTGCAGGAGTGCATGCGACGGCCATTTCTTCAAATCCCGGCAGCACGCTTGCCGCTGTGTCGGACTACATCCCGGCGAATGCCGAGAAGCTGGCCGCTCAATATGGCACGGTGGCCCGCACCACGGCAGAGATCATTGCCGATCCCACCATCGACGCGGTGCTG
>JAHEAO010000147.1 GCA_024642725.1 Paracoccaceae bacterium
GAGCAGCAGGGAAAGAACGGCCTGTGTGATCGCGAGTACGAAGGTGGTAGCGAGCCAACTTCGAAATCGCATTGAGGCCCCTCCGTTTTGCTAGATCCGAAAGACCCGTGGCGGTGTTTGGCTCCGCGACCAAGGATAAGACGATGCTTCATTCAATCGCAAGGAGCTTCGCGCGATTACTGGTCGTGGTATTTTTCGAAGCGCGGTCGATATCGGTGGGATCTGTCGAGGCACAAGAACTCTGCGGACGGTGGTGTCAGACGGATTCGAACCAGTCTCTGTAAGGACAATGAAGCTGCCCCTTATGTCGCGCCGAGGGAGCGCCACTCGGCAAGACCGGCGGCGCGGTTGAGCTTGAAATTGGGTCGAGTTGAAAGACTGCGTTCCTGATTTAAGTGGTTGTAGACAGGAGCGTGGACGGCGGCGAATTTCTGCAAACTCCGCATGCGACAAAAACGGAGCATCGCCCGCTCCCGTCCACGCCACAACAGTCGTCATGTTTCTGGGTTATGCTTTCGCCTTATTTTTCTAATTGCCGTCACCAGTGAAGACCCATCGGGCCCGTCACTGGTTAGCTGCCCCGAACACGCCTGATCTTTCCGTCGGCTTCGTGCCGACTCCAGTCGAGATGCGTCCGAAGTCTTTCCGCTTTTAGATCGGCAAAGTATTCCGCAACATTCTGCACCAGAGCCCGAATTGATTGATTTAGCAGTTTCATGGATTTCACTTCCTCCAGCGTTCTTGCTAGCGGCCACCAAAGCGGGCCGAATTCAAATCAATGTATTGGTCGTCGCGACCCGCTCGAAATACCAAAGGTGTCGGACTTGAGTGACGTTACACGCATCACCGTGAATGTTCGATGAACGCAGAAGCTGCGCCGCATTTCTGAGGGCTAGGGCTGAAACAGCCGATCCTGTCAGATTAAACTGCTTAGCCTGCCGCTAGACGATTTGCAATTGATGGCAACCGTCTATGGGTGGAACCGCTTCGGGCTGATTATGTTGAAAAACTCGACGTGCGAGTGAGAGAGGGCAAATTGGCAGAAAGTCTTCCCGCCCTTTTGGCTTTCTGCGAATATTGTATTCTAGAGCGCGGCTTGGGAGAATGATGTTCCAAAATTTTGGACCGAATGTCTTCTGACAGAGTTTTTCAACATGGCGCAATCAGGGTCGGCACGCTGCATCCCCTGTTATTCTGGATGCGCATGTCAATGAAAAGGAGACTAACCGATGGACTATTTCGCTGGTTTGGATGTGTCTATGGCAGAGACGCATATCTGTATTCTTGATCGTGAAGGGGCACTCATCAGGGAAGGGAAAGCATCCTCGACACCCAAGGCAATCGCCGCGTTTCTCGCCGCCGGGCCCACCTGCGCCAAGGTTGTTTTTGAGACTGGACGGATGGCCCCAATGCTCCACCACGGCCTGGCGGAGCTTGGTGTCCCGGTCGTTTGCATCGAGAGCAGACAGGCATATCAGGCCCTGAAGTCCTTGGCTGGGCACAAGACAGATCGCAATGACGCACGTGGGTTGGCGCATTTGGCGCGGACGGGATTTTACAAACCTACCCATGTCAAATCACTGCCCGCTCATGCGATCCGGTCGCTGATCGCAGCCCGCAAGAAGCTGGTTGGACAACGCGTGACCATCGATAATCAGATCCGTGGGCAGGTCGTCGTATTTGGTGTGCGACTACCACGGGCTCTGTCGCCAGCATTCAAAGACGCGGCGCTGAAGGTCAGCGATGGCGTCCCTGGCCTGCATGCCGCGCTGCGGGGTCTGTTTGCCGCGCGCGAAGCGATATTGACGGCCGTGACTGCCATTGACAGTGATATCAAAGCAATGACCCGTAAATCAAAGACCTGCAGCCGCCTGATGACGGTGCCGGGAGTCGGTCCGATCACGGCGTTGGCCTTTGCCGCAGCTATCGATGATCCGACGCGTTTCAGGCGTTCGCGAGATGTAGGCCCCTATCTCGGGCTGGTTCCCAAACGCCACCAGTCCGGCGAGGTGGATTACACCGGAAGTATCTCCAAGCGTGGGGATTTGCGGGTCCGAACGCTGCTCTATGAAGCCGCAAATGTGATGCTCACGCGATATGCGGCACCGCTGAAGTTGAAATCGTGGGCGCTCGCAATCGGGCAGCGCTCGACAATGAGAAAGGCGCGGGTGGCGCTGGCCAGGCGGCTTGCAATCATCCTGCATGCCATGATGCGCGATCAGACTGACTTCCAGGCCGTATGACCAGACCCTGAACAACCGAGGATTCCTAAATCACAGTTCCCACACGGGAAGACGCCCGAGGGAGGGCGTGGACCATGGCGACGATTTTGTAGCGACAGCGCAGACCACCGATCTGATCGCGGTTTCAACCTTGCCGATCCACACCCAGCCAACCCCATCATGAGCCCGTGAGCTCGAAGAGAACCAAGGCAACCTCAGACGTCAAGAACCGCAAAATGAGAAAGCATATTGACAGATTAGAGAACACAATCGGCTCGAAGCCGTCATGCAGTGGTGCAACGTTTCCACTTTGTGAAAGCTTTCCAAACCAGCCGCTCGGTTCTTCCAATAGAGTCCACTGGTCAACACGGTGTCGACGCTTGGAGTTGGAGGGATGGATTGAGGAAAACTCATGCCCAAAATTCAACTTCCTGCAGTCAAACCGAAGCGTCATCCTTGGAACAAGGGACGGTTC
>JAHEAO010000148.1 GCA_024642725.1 Paracoccaceae bacterium
TCAGCCATGTGCCGACGACGAAGGTGCGGGAGATCAGCCATATGCTGAAGGCGATCCATGCCCAGGAAAGCCGGGAGGCGGCGCGGGAGAAGGCCGCTGCGGTCATCGACGAGCTGCGCCGCCAGAAGCTGGGCAAAGCTGCCGATCTCGTCGAGGCGCACATTGATGAGACGCTGAGCTACTACAGTTTCCCCGACAGCCATTGGCTGAAGATCAGGACCAACAACCCGTTGGAGCGCATCTTGAAGGAAATCCGCCGACGCACCCGCGTTGTCGGCGCCTTCCCGGACGGCCAAAGTTGCCTGAACCTGGCAGCAGCGCGGTTGCGGCACATCGCGGGCAGCCAATGGTCGACCCGCAAGTACATGAACATGGCGCCGCTCTACGCGGAGCAAACCTCAACCCACGGAGCCGTCGCCTGACAAAATGTGCGAAAGATTCTGGACACTACCCGTGAACTTATAGAGGCGGTGGGCGCCACCTTGGTGTTCCTTCCGCCCTACAGTCCAGACTTTAACCCAATCGAGAAAGCCTTTGCCCGCCTCAAGGCCTTGCTGCGCAAGGCTGGCGAGCGAACGGTTGCGGGCCTCTGGGACCTTATCGGCAAGCTCGTCGACGTCTTCCAGCCTGACGAATGCGCCAACTACTTCAGTTCGTGTGGATACGACCCAGAATGAACGGAATCCGCTCTAAGGAATGTTTAGGGTCTGCTCTTAATGCTGTGGACAGCTCATCCATCGACATCGTGATGTGGCAAGGTCGTGGTGCCATTGCCCTGCCAGGCCCAGAGCACCATTGATCTTGAGTACATGATGGACAACCAAAAGGTGCTCATTCTCGATCCCGATAAGGGCTCGATTACTGGTTAGTCTAATCCGCGCAATCTCCGGCACGCCAAAGAATGTCTTCCATCGTTGCAATTTGCTGCAAGACTTCGGCTCACTGAAAAATCATCCAGATCAGCCATCAAACGATGGAAACAACCCTGTCGATTGTCCAATACGCGGCAAGTGCCCCTACGGCATAAGCCGCGCTTGTCGAGGCCGGCACAATTACGCCCGGCCATAGCCGTTTTATCAGGAATGCCAGCGCCAGCACGCATCCGACAAAGATAAGCTGGCCCACTTCAACGCCGACATTGAAGAACAACAATGCACTTGGAACCGCATCGGCAGGAAGGCCCGTCTCGCTCAGAGCACCAGCAAAACCGAAGCCGTGCAACAGCCCGAAAGCAAAGGCAATGATCCAAGGTTGACTGGATCCAGGTACATCCTCACCTCTATTAACGCTAATAACCTCGGCAGCGACAACCGCGATGCTGAAAGCGATCAGCGCCTCAATCGGCCCGGACGGCGCCGTCACCCAGCCCAATGAGGCAGCAGCCAGCGTGATTGAATGGGCCACCGTGAACGCCGTAATCGACCAGATCAGCCGGTGCACATCCCTGATCAGCAACAGCAGTACCAGCACGAAGCACAAGTGGTCAAAGCCGAGCAGGATGTGATCGACACCGAGTGGCAGATAGACCGAAGCCACACCCCAGAACGTGGAAGGCTTGTCGACGACAAAGGAGGCTTCTCCGGCCATCAGCCGGGCACTCTGGGTGGCCCCGTCAGCGCGCTCAAAGCGCACGATGGTTTCGACCATTGTGGTGTTGAGGCCGTCGATCACGATACTCTCACCGGCCAGCCCGCCCTCACAGCGCACTCGCCAGCGAACGGCCTGCGCCGCACCATCATTCACAACACTCCTGGGCGACAGGTCAGTGCAGGTTTCAGGAAGCTGGACTTCAAGCCTTATCGTGGCATCGCCACGGGCCGGCGTTTTCCAGAGGATCTCGTACTGGACAGGCTCCGTTTCACGGATCTCAAGGTAGGCCGGTCGCACCTCGTGTCCAAACGCCAGGGAGGCGAACAGCAATTGCAGACAAATGATCAAGCCGAACCGGATCATTGAGCAGCCCCCGGTGCCGGTTCAATGGTGATCGAATACTTGTCCTTCAAGGTCTTGATATAGGCGCCCTTTGCTCGCTGTCGTTCCGCCTCGCGCCAATCGCGCTCAAGCTGCGTCCGCGCCGTTTCCAGACTGGCGGCTTGCCCGCCTTGCTTGTCCAGAACTTGCACGAGATGCGCGCCGTAGGTTGACCGCAAGGGGCCTGACCAGCTGCCAACCGGCGCATCCACGATCGCGGCGGAGAACTCTTTCCCGAAGACGCGCTCTACCGACGACAGCGGCGAGGCTTGCATAGTTTGAGGCAGCACGGTCGGATCGCCAAACGATAACGGATCATCGCCTGTTTGCAGCTCTGCCAGGATACGTTTTGCATCCTCGATCAGACGTGGCCCGCGCCGTTCAGCACTGAGATATACCTGCCGGAATGCCACCGCCGGTTCCGTTGCATAGCGCTGTGCATTCTGCTTGAGGAATGCACTCAACTCGTCATCCGAGGGCGAGCGACCCGCTGCCATGTCATCGACGACGAACTCGACCTTTTGGGCAAGCCGCCTTCGGATCACCACATCATCCTTGTCCAGACCCAGGGCAAGCGCTTCGCGGTACAGCAGTTCCTGCTGTAGCCGCTCTTCAACAAGTCCTCTTTGCTCGTCGGCGGTAGGAGGCCGCCGCCAGGTCTTTTCAAACAGGGAAATCAGGTTCCGTTGTTCTGCTTGTGTGATGACGACTTGGTCCTGAGCC
>JAHEAO010000149.1 GCA_024642725.1 Paracoccaceae bacterium
TCGCGGTCGGCACGTCGCCCGAAGCTCCCCATCCACCCGGCACAGCGGGCTCGACCAATTCCAGGTCAAGAAAACTGCCCATCTCAAAAACAATGCGCTCGGAGGACAAGATCACTGGCCCAGTGATCGCCATGGCCGTCTCGCTGTAGGGGTTGAAGGCCGCTGAATCCACTACGGTCGGTTGAGCGGCAGCGGACCCTACCGCAGCCCAAATCAAGAAAAATGGTATCAGAGCTCTCTGGCAAATATCTGGCTTCGCAATGCGAACTGGCTGGCCCAGATGATACGTTAAGAAAAGCCGGACTTTCATGGGACCTATTCCCATTCCGCGGCTGTGCTGCGCCAGACGCCGCCCTCGGTGTCCCAGACGCTGGCTGTCACGCAAGGCGTGGGTCCGATGCCGCCGCATCGCGCGCCATGGACGTCAGCAAGAAGCACCCGGATTGGAACGATGTTGGCCATCTCCCATCCCTGATTGAGAAGCGAGCCAAGCTGATCCCCAACGAGAAAATGCGACATGCAGCCACCGGTTCCGCAAAAGAGTGACGCGGCAGTCGAGCAAGCAAAATGAACCTCGTCGAGCACCCAGTCTGCGCGAAGATCGCCATCCAGGTCGACGCGGGATACCGCGCCCCACTCAATCGCGAATTCCCCGTTCTCAATTACCGAGCACGCGGCTCTTGCGTCTTCAACCTTTGCTAAGAGAGCTTGAGGAAGCATCGAGATGTCTTCGGCCATGGTCGCGGTTGGAAGCGCTGCAGCGCCGAGACACACAAATGCGATCCGTCGCACTACGTGGCCACTCAATGAATTTGTGGAGCTACAGGGCCAGTGCGTCAGTTGCATTGGTCATACCTATAATCTCCAAACTCCAGCCAGTTTTCATTCCCATTCCGGAAGATCAGAAGCTCAGGTGCATACTCAGCCAAAAGGGCGACAACGAAGTCCTTGGGCGTTTCGGCATTTCCGAAGTAGCTATAAGATGTCATCGCCCGTTGCGTTTCGCCATTAATGGTGACGCGCGCGTCCCATTGATCGCTTGAATTGTCGAGGATCCTGTATTCGATCTGCCGCTTGATCTGCCCGCCACCGCAATAAACGACGCCCTCCGGCGCCTCCATCGAAGCGACCGCTTGTTGACCCGAGCCAGTACATGCGCTCCTCAGCGACCTTATCGCTGCCGCCGATCCCCTGAGGTCAAAAATGCCGTAGCTGATGTCTTGATCGATCATTGACAGGTTTAGAACCGCGTTTGCCGAGATCTGATCTAAGACGAACGCATAGTCAGCTTCTTCCCTGAACAGGACCTCCACCGGGTAGTTGTCCGCGATCTCCACCGTCGCGTTCACCTGTCCAACCTGGAAAGCACCGACCTCGGTCGCGCCGTTCTTCATGAACCGAATGGACATGGCCTGCTTGGCGACGATGTCCTCGCTGTCCTCATAGCCAGCGGGTGCGAACCGGATCCGGTCGCATTGCAGTTCAAGGGTCATGTTGTTTGCCTGGATGAAGGCAATAGGCATCTGGCCATCGCTGAAACGCCACTCTGCAAGAGCCGGCAGCGTTGATACGGCAAGTGCAGTTGCCCCATAGATCAAAGACTTAATCATATTTCTTTTACTTCTCTCCGCCACGGTGGCATTCACAAAGTAACTTTCGCGCGATAGTGGTTTACGCCAATCCGGCCGTCTTTAAAGACCACTTTAGAATGCACGAAGAGGACCGTCTAGAGGAGGGACGCCGTGCTCACCGCGAGGAATGGGTTGTCAGGGCCTTTCGTCATTGAACAAAAAATAACTTTTAGCTGGTGTGTCAGACATCCCACGCAGGCACAGCGAACGACCCGTTTGGATTTCTATCCCTCAGATCATTGCGAACGGCCGCTTTGAGGAAATCCTGCCGCAGTGCAGCGACTGCCTCGGAAATTTGATGACCGGGCAAAGGCAAATATTGCTGCATCAGCATCAGGCAGCTTCGTCCGCGAAGCGGTCATAGCCGCGTTTTTCGCCAATCTCTGCTCTGGGAGGAAGCAGACATTGACGCCGTGAACCGTTTATAGGTCCAGAGCCTAGAACGGGATGTCATCGTTGATGGAGGCACTAGTGTTATCTGAGAGGTTGGGCCGATCGCTCTGACTTATCTCGTCGGCTTGACCGCGAGAGGTGATGCCAATTAGTTGCCCTCCGATAGAGTTCACCACAATCTCGGTGCTGTATCGATCCGCGCCGTTTTGATCCTGCCACTTGCGTGTCTGGAGGCGACCTTCGACATAGATCTTGTCGCCTTTATGCAAGTACGACTCCGCGTAACCTACAGCATTGGGGTCAAAAACGCTGACGGAATGCCATTCTGTACGCTCCCGACGTTCGCTGGTTTGTTTGTCCGTCCATTGTTCGCTGGTAGCAACACGAAGACTGGCCACCTTTTGACCGCTAGGTAGGTCGCGTATCTCCGGGTCAACTCCAAGATTGCCAATGACTATGACCTTGTTGACGCTTCCGGCCATCGCTCCTCTCCTCATTATTCTGAATTTGTATCGTAGGCTCAATACGACCTAGCAGCACCTTATTTTTAAACCAGGCAATTCAATTTCTGACAGCCGATCAAGATCGCAATTCAGGCGCAAAGATACTGGAAAACTCCGGCATCTAGCCTATCATCGCTGCCTTCCTCGCACCCAAGCTCGGCAAATG
>JAHEAO010000150.1 GCA_024642725.1 Paracoccaceae bacterium
TTCTCTGCGCCCGCAAGATCGAAGCGTTGCCCGAGGTTGGTAGAGCGGAAAAGACGGTCCACCAACACGTTGGTTTGGTGGTGATCGGGTCGCCTTCAGTGCGCATTCATTTTGAGCATAACGGATGGCCGCTCGGGAATGCTGTTAAACCAATTGCATCAACCGTCATTGGCGCCGAGGCGGTGTGCTCCCGGCGAGGTGCCCGTCCAGCGTTTGTAGCTTCGACCGAAAGCAACCACACTGGAGAACCCGGTTTGGACCGCGATCTCCTTGAGAGGCATCTCGCTTCGGAGAACCAGTTCCTTGGCCGTCTCGCGGCAAATCTCGTCCCGAAGCGTACGGAAAGACGTGCCGTTTTTTGCAAGAAGTCGCTGCAGCGCTCTAGGGGTCAGACCACAGGCTGATGCTAGGTCCGCAATGCTGTACTCGCCTGAGGAAATGTTGCTCTGAAGCACCTCTCGCACCATGGCGAGCGGCAGTATGGGTCGCAGTGATTGGTTTGCATGATAGTCTCCAGTGCTCCTCGCTCGCCACTCAAGCCGAAAGGGCGCCTTTAGCCAATCGGGCGGAAAGCTGATGGCCAATGCCACATCCTTGCTTTGCGCAAGGACCCGCGCGGGCAGATGGCCTTTTGGCACACCGTCGAACGAATGGGCCAAGACGAGCAGGTTCTGGGGGTCGAAGCGCGCCCCCAAGCACAGCTTGATCACCGTCGTGTAGAAGACAACGCCAATCGCGTCGGCTTGAGGTGTCGGTCGCTCCACCCGTCGCGTCCGCTGGATCTGAAAGACCGCCGCTCCCGGACTGACTCGTAGATCGTAGGCCACATTGTCGAATTGCAGATCAACCTCGAGGATCGCCCCAATGAGGAAATCGCCGAGGGTTATAGCAGTGCTCGCAGCCGCGCGCAGTGAAGGAACACCTTCGAATGCCGCGTTCCGAGCCACGGTGGCACCGAAATATGGATCCTTCAGTGCGTCTGCCATATCTTCCAGCGCAGCATAAAAGGCGGATGCTTCGACAAGGCGTTTTGGATCCCGCAGTGCCGCATCAGGGATACCGTTCCGGTGCAGCACCGACTCGATACTGCCGCCGCGCTCCACGAACGGTCGGGCGAACTGCTGCAGCATAACACCGCGTGTATAGCGTGGATTCGACTTGGATTGCATCTGCTGTCCTCTAGAGGCTAACTATACCTTATAATCCAGTTTTTTGAGTTTTTCGGTCTCCACGGTATAAGAATCTGTGAGAACCTCTGATAGTGTTTTCATTGAGTTGCCCCGAGAATTTTCTTGGACGCTCTGCCTCCTTTCTTTGAGACAAGGAGGCCGACATGGGGACAAGCAATGATACCGGACCAATCAGAGGAGCCTAACCAATGAGCCCCGACGACCTCAACAAGCTTGTTGAAGACATGCAGAGCAATGAAATCCGGTCCTCCGAAGGCCCGGTTGATCTGTGCAGTGAAGACTGGAACCTGATCTCTCGCACAATCGTTCCGGTTATCGATCTCGACGGCATCGCACCGGGTCAGAGCAGTGTGTCGGGTTTTGAAGATATCGTTCAGCCCCTCTTCATTTCGACCAAGGCTCCCACCTCGGGCGGCCTGAAACATGCGGGGCGCAACTCATTCACCGCTTTGGTCATGAGGGCACCGCAAATGTCTGGATACAAAATACCCGGAGAAACCCCGGCACACGGATTAACTCAAACCACGTAATTGAACATGGAGACTGATACAAAATGAAGCCTTTTCTTACTGTTACGATCGGTGTTCTGGCATCTGCACTGAATGTCTTGCCGGCCGAGGCTCAGCCTATGGACAACAGTGAAGGGTCCACACCTTTGCTCCGGTTCCCGGAAACTGTGACCAGAAACGGATACGATCCCGTCTCGCAGAATGCTACAGGCATCGGTTCCGATGACGTCGGAGCATCCCAACAGAGTTCGACCGACGACATATCGAAACAGCTGGCCAATCCCAACGGTGTTCTGTCGACACTAAACTTGAAATATACACGCACTAATTTTCAGGGGAGTCTGCCCGGCGCAAGCGATCAAAGCTCGAACACGCTCCTGTTCCAGCCTGTCTTGCCCTTTCCCATGAACTCAACCGACAACCTGTTCATTCGACCTGCCATTGCCTATGTCTGGGATCAGCCAGTCTTCAATACGGCAACCAATAGCTTTGACACGGTGAGTGGCTGGGCGGATGTCGGATTCGACATCGCCTACGGGCGCACAATACCACTAGATAGCGGGCAGCTCATAGTTGTCGGAGGTTTGCAGGGTACAATTCCGACCTATAGTGACGTGTCCGGAGAGCAGTGGCGCCTCGGCCCGGAGGCGGCAGTCTTCTACATCGCCGAAAAGGGTTATCTTGGTGCCTTTCCGCAGCATCAGTGGGATATCGACGGCGACTACGACTACTCCAGAACGGTGCTGGAATTGCAGGCCGGATTGTTTCTCAAGAATTCCTGGACCGTCTACACTGACAGTAAGTTTGCCTATGACTGGGAAACGGAAGACTGGACTTTGCCGCTCAACCTGTCTGTCCGCAAAGTGGTGAAGTTCGGCAATACGCCAGTCAAGATCGACGTCGGCATCGATTACTACCTCGATCAGAATGACCAATTCGGACAGGACTGGGCACTGAATGTCAGCTTCGCCCCAGTGGTCAGCAACTTCAT
>JAHEAO010000030.1 GCA_024642725.1 Paracoccaceae bacterium
GATAACTGGGAATTGTCGCAGGCGCGGGCATTGGCTGTGGTTCGGTTCATGACCGACGATCTTGGGTTCCCGGCGGACCGGCTGGCGGCGACCGGGTTCGGGGAATTCCAACCGATTGCAGCGGGAGACAGCCCCGAAGACCTGGCGCAGAATCGACGGATCGAGTTGAAGCTGACCGAGCGATAGTGTCCACATGTGGACGTAATCGCAAGCCTTTGAAAGCAAACAAAATCGGCTTTTTTGTTTACCAGATATTAACCGTTTCAGGCCCGTTCGACCGGGATTTCGACCGGCCCGCAGGGCGGCCCCGGTGGCTTTGAAAAGCCAGCAGGGTTGATGTGAATCATGGGCGTTTCGCAGGAAACGGGGTATTCTATCGGATCATTGAAGGAGGCGGATATGCAGACCAATGTACTTCCTCATTACGATGACAGCGTGAACACCACCGGGTGCTGCGCAAGGTTCAATCCCGAGGGGTGGGACGGGCAGGCGTTGCACCTGAAGGACAAGACGTTCCTGCGCGCCACGACGAAAAGCGCGATGCATATCCCGCTGGACATGGGCAAGGTATTCGCCCGTGTTCAAAGCCGGATCGAGGCTGCCGCGGCTTATGATGCGGATGACTACATTGTTCTGAGCCGCGACCTTTCGCCGTGGCAGTCCGAGCACCTGTTCGCGGTCGCTGCCCCGGTCCCCGAGGAAGACAGCGTGACGCTGAGCGGGGATTTCATCACCAAGGTGTTTGAGGGGCCTTACCGCAAGATGAAGGACTGGCACCGCGAGATGCTGGAATTGGCGCAACAGAAGGGCGGAACATCCGACAAGGTGTATTTCTTCTACACCACCTGCCCGAAATGCGCGAAGGCCTATGGCAAGAATTACGTCGTGGGCGTCGCCCAGATCGGTTGAGCCCTGCGCATCAGGGGTCGACCGGCAAGCAACGACACCCGCAGGAATCACGCCCAAAAAAAGGCCCCGGACTTGGTCCGAGGCCTTCGTTTTGGGGTCCGAACCGCCTTAATCCGCGGTTAGCAGCGGCGGCTTTTTCTTGGATTCGATCCGCCGGTTTTGCGGTTCTTCGATGCGCAGATCGAGCGCGCCATCTTTCATGCCAACCAGAACGACGCCGCCCTTTGTCAGTTTGCCGAACAGCAATTCTTCTGCCAGCGGCTTTTTGATGTGCTCCTGGATCACGCGGGCCAGAGGACGCGCGCCCATCTTGTCGTCATAACCCTTGTCGGCGAGCCATTCGGCGGCGGGCTTGGTCAGTTCGATATGAACGTTGCGGTCCATCAACTGCGCTTCGAGTTGCAGCACGAATTTTTCGACGACCTGCAGGATCACCTCTTTCGGGAGCGCACCAAAGCTGATGACAGCGTCCAGACGGTTGCGGAATTCAGGTGTGAAGGTCCGCTCGATCGCGGCGGTGTCTTCACCCTCGCGCCGGTCGCGGCCAAAGCCGATGGCCGATTTTGCCTGTTCCGACGCACCTGCGTTCGTTGTCATGATCAGGATCACGTTGCGGAAATCGACCTGACGTCCGTTGTGATCGGTCAGCTTGCCGTGGTCCATGACCTGCAACAGGATGTTGTAGACATCCGGATGCGCCTTTTCGATTTCGTCGAGCAGCAGCACGCAATGCGGGTGCTGGTCGACGCCATCGGTCAGCATGCCGCCCTGATCAAAGCCAACATAGCCCGGAGGCGCGCCGATGAGCCGGGAAACCGCGTGCTTTTCCATGTATTCGGACATGTCGAAGCGCAAGAGTTCGACACCGAGCGTGTCGGCCAGTTGCTTGGCAACCTCGGTTTTGCCGACGCCGGTCGGCCCCGCAAAGAGATAATTGCCAATCGGCTTTTCGGGTTCGCGCAGGCCGGCGCGGGCCAGTTTGATCGCCGAGGACAGCGCATCGATCGCCGCATTCTGTCCGAAGACGACGCGCTTGAGCGAGCGTTCGAGATCCTTGAGAACCTCGGCATCGTCCTTGGAGACGTTCTTGGGCGGAATGCGGGCGATCTTGGCCACGACAGCCTCGATCTCTTTCGCGCCGATGGTCTTGCGGCGTTTGGATTCCGCAACAAGATGCTGGGCAGCGCCCGCTTCGTCGATCACGTCGATGGCCTTGTCCGGCAGCTTGCGGTCATGGATGTAGCGGGCCGAAAG
Organism: Paracoccaceae bacterium; assembly: GCA_024642725.1. Classification (GTDB taxonomy): domain Bacteria; phylum Pseudomonadota; class Alphaproteobacteria; order Rhodobacterales; family Rhodobacteraceae; genus JAHEAO01. The sequence continues at coordinate 2,164 of JAHEAO010000030.1, forward strand.
TTCGACCGCCGATTTGATCGCGTCCGACGTGTAGCGGACGTCGTGATGCTCTTCGAAATAGGGCTTGATGCCCTTCAGGATCTTCACCGCATCTTCGACCGAAGGTTCGTTCACGTCGATCTTCTGGAACCGGCGCGACAGGGCGCGGTCCTTTTCGAAATGCTGGCGGTATTCCTTGTAGGTGGTCGAGCCCATGCAGCGCAGCTTGCCGCCCTGAAGCGCGGGCTTGAGCAGGTTCGAGGCATCCATCGCGCCGCCGGACGTGGCACCGGCACCGATCACGGTGTGAATTTCGTCGATGAACAGGATCGCGTCCGGATGCGCTTCAAGCTCGTTCACGACGGCTTTCAGCCGTTCCTCGAAATCGCCGCGATAGCGGGTTCCGGCCAGAAGCGCGCCCATGTCGAGTGAGAAAATCGTCGCCTCGGACAGAACCTCGGGTGTTTCGCCATCGACGATCTTGCGCGCCAGCCCTTCGGCGATGGCGGTTTTGCCGACGCCGGGATCGCCAACCAGAAGCGGGTTGTTCTTGCGCCGGCGGCAGAGCACCTGGATGCAGCGTTCAACCTCGTGTTCGCGTCCGATCAGGGGGTCGACATCGCCTTTGCGGGCCTTGGAGTTCAGATCGACGCAATATTTGGCGAGCGCGGATTCCTTCTTTTCGCCATTGCCTTCCTCGCCGTTGATTTCGGCTTCTATATCCTCGGACCCGGTGATCGGGCGGCTTTCACCGAAGGACGGGTCCTTGGCGACGCCGTGGGCGATGTAGTTGACCGCGTCGTAGCGGGTCATGTCCTGTTCCTGGAGGAAATAGGCGGCATTGGATTCGCGTTCGGCGAAGATCGCCACAAGCACGTTTGCCCCGGTCACTTCGGTCCGGCCGGAGGATTGCACGTGGATGGCAGCGCGCTGGATCACGCGCTGGAAAGCGGCGGTCGGGACAGCTTCGGAGCCTTCGATATCGGTGACGAGCGTCGAAAGATCGTCGTCGATGAATTCCGTCAGCGTCCTGCGCAAATCTTCGAGGTCAACCGAACAGGCCTGCATCACGCGGGCGGCGTCCGGTTCGTCAATCAGCGCCAGCAGCAGATGTTCCAGCGTCGCCAGTTCATGGCGTCGCGCATTTGCCAGGGCCAGCGCGGAATGGATCGCTTGTTCCAGAGTGTTCGAAAATGACGGCACGCGAATGTGCTCCTTGATCTGGGTCGGGAGAGGGCCGAGCGCCCCGAACCAACCGTGGCCTCATAATCTTAAAGTTCGGTGTTATTGCCCGAGCTTCAAGCGTTTTTTCCTATTTATCGTCCACATTTCCACTTTGAGAGCAAATGTGATCGAAATTGGGGCCGCAATTGGGGCCTTTTCGTGCAAAGGCCTAAAATGCGTCCTTGCGTCGGCGGATTTCACCGAAGACTTCGGCATCTGCCGCGTCCTTCATGTTCAGTGCTGCCTTGACGTTGGGCAGGTGGGCGCGAAGGAATGGGTTGGTTGCCAGTTCGTTGGCAAGCGTGGATGGAACGGTCGGCTGACCGGCGGCGCGGGCGGTTTCGATAGCACCGACCCGAGAGATAAGCGCAGGATTGTCGCTTTCAATGGTCAGCGCGAATTTCGCGTTGTTCGCGGTGTATTCGTGGCCTGAGCAGACGATCGTTCCGGGCGGCAGGGCGGCTAGCTTTGAAAGGCTGTTCCACATCTGGTCGGGCGTGCCTTCGAAAAGGCGGCCGCAGCCCAGTGCCATCAGGCTGTCGGCGGTGAAGACCGCGCCTGCATCCGCCACGTAATAGGCGATGTGGCCGACGGTATGGCCGGACACGTCGAGGACCTGCACGCCGGCCCCGGCGAAGCGGTAGGTTTCGCCGTCCTTGACCGCGTGGTTCAGCGGCGGCAGGCGGTGGGCGTCGCTGGCCGCGCCGATGACCTTGGCCCCGGTCGCGTCCTTGAGATCGGCGACCCCGTCGACATGGTCCCAGTGATGATGCGTGATCCAGATCTCGGACAACTGCCAGCCGCGCTCGGACAGGGCGGCGAGGATCGGTCCGGCTTCGGGGACGTCGATCACCGCGGTCTCACCGGACTCGGTGGAGTGAAGCAGGAAGGCGTAGTTGTCCTGAAGGCAGGGGATCGTCACGATCTCAAAGGGCATGGCATTCCGTCTCTTGTTCGGTATTCTCCCCAGAATTGCCGAAAGAGGGCCAGGCTGCAATGCATCTCGACGTCGTCGACCTGCGCAACTTCTATTACCGGACCGGCCTTGGGCGGGCGGCGCAGCGTGCCGTGCGCGACCAGGTCGTTCAACTCTGGCCCGAGGCGAAGGGTCAGACCGTCGTCGGTTTCGGTTTCGCCGTTCCCTTGCTGCGGCCTTATCTGCAAGACGCCCGCCGGGTGATCGGATTGATGCCGGGACAGCAGGGCGTGATGCCGTGGCCGGCTGGTATGCCGAATGTCAGTGTTCTTTGCGAGGAAACGCTGTGGCCGCTGGAAACCGGCCATGTCGACAAGCTGGTTGTGATGCACGGGTTGGAAACGAGCGAGAATCCGTCATCGCTGCTGGAGGAATGCTGGCGTGTGCTGGGGCCGGGCGGAAAGATGATGGTGGTGGTGCCCAACCGCGCCGGGCTTTGGTCGCGCAGCGATCTGACGCCTTTCGGTTTCGGCCGCCCCTATAGCCTGACCCAGCTCGAGGCGCAGCTGAAACGCCACGCCTTTGTCCCCGAGCGCCACCTTGCCGCTCTGTTCCAGCCGCCATCGACAAAGCGATTCTGGCTCAAGACCGGGCCAATGTGGGAAAAGACCGGTCGCCGGATATCGTCCTATTTCGCGGGCGGCGTCCTGATCATCGAGGCCAGCAAGAGGGTCCATGCCCCGACCCGACCGGGGCTGCCGGAGGCGGTGCGGCGGCCGTTGCGCGTGCTTGACAGCATCGCGAAGCCCGAAGCAAAGCCGATCTGATCCGGGCAGGATTCGACCGTCCTGACCCGAAAACACCGAATCTGCCGGTGTCCAAATGTGTGCAATCGGTCGCACCCCCACGAAAACCCTGATTTTATTGGGTGTAAAGAGCTTCGAAAATCGGGTCAAAGCGGTTGCTTGGTGCAAAAGCCTCTGCTACACCCACGCCGATTTTGACGCCCAGCTTCGGTTGTGGCACCAGCTGCCTTGATCCGCCTTCTGGTGGTCCAATTCAGGGCTTAAGACATCGGAAGGGTGGACGTGTCCGAACCAGCTTCGATCTCAACTGGCATCGCCGCGCGCTATGCCACGGCCGTTTTTGAACTGGCCAAAGAAAGCAAGAGCATCGCGAAAATTGAAACCGACTTGTCTGCTCTGGAAAGCGCGATGTCGGAAAGCGCCGATTTCGGATCGCTGATCAATTCCCCGATCTACACGCGCGATCAGCAAGCAGCGGCCATTGGCGCACTTGCAAAGGCCATGAAACTTTCGCCGACCATGACCAGCACGCTGAACCTGATGGCCAGCAAACGCCGTCTTTTCGTGCTGCCGCAGCTGGCCAAGGCGCTGCGCGGTCTGATCGCCGACGAAAAAGGCGAGATTACAGCCGAGGTTGTCGCCGCGAAATCGCTGACCAAGGCGCAACAAGACAAGCTTGCCAAGACGCTGAAGGCGTCGGTCGGCAAGGATGTGAAAATTAATCTGTCCGTCGATGAAAGTCTGATCGGCGGTCTTATCGTTCAGGTGGGCTCGAAGATGATCGATACCTCGATCCGCTCCAAGCTCGGTAACCTTCAGAATGCAATGAAAGAGGTTGGATAATGGCAATCCAGGCAGCCGAAATATCTGCGATCCTTAAGGACCAGATCAAGAACTTTGGTAAAGAGGCCGAAGTCGCTGAAGTGGGCCGCGTTCTGTCGGTCGGCGACGGTATCGCGCGTGTATATGGTCTGGACAGTGTCCAGGCCGGTGAGATGGTCGAATTTCCGGGCGGTATCATGGGTATGGCCCTGAACCTGGAAAGCGACAACGTCGGCGTCGTCATCTTCGGCTCTGACCGCGACATCAAGGAAGGCGACACCGTCAAGCGGACGAACTCGATCGTGGACGTTCCCGCCGGTGACGCGCTGCTTGGCCGCGTTGTGGACGGTCTGGGCAACCCGATCGACGGCAAGGGCCCGATCAAGACGAAAGAGCGCCGTGTTGCCGACGTGAAGGCACCGGGCATCATCCCGCGTAAATCGGTTCACGAGCCGATGGCGACCGGTCTTAAGTCCGTTGACGCCATGATCCCGATTGGCCGTGGCCAGCGCGAGCTGATCATTGGCGACCGCCAGACCGGCAAGACCGCCGTGGCGCTTGACACGATGCTGAACCAGAAGAGCTATAACGACGCGGCCGGCAAGGACGAGTCCAAGAAGCTTTACTGTGTTTACGTCGCCATCGGTCAGAAGCGTTCGACCGTTGCCCAGCTGGTCAAGAAGCTCGAAGAGAACGGCGCGATGGAATATTCCATCATCGTCGCCGCGACCGCATCCGACCCTGCTCCGATGCAGTTCCTTGCGCCCTATGCGGCGACTGCCATGGCGGAATTCTTCCGTGACAACGGCCGCCACGCTCTGATCATCTATGATGACTTGTCCAAACAGGCCGTGTCCTATCGCCAGATGTCGCTCTTGCTGCGTCGTCCGCCGGGACGTGAAGCCTATCCGGGCGACGTTTTCTATCTGCACTCCCGCCTGCTGGAGCGTTCGGCCAAGCTGAACGAGGACAATGGCTCGGGTTCGCTGACCGCGCTGCCGATCATTGAAACCCAGGGCGGCGACGTTTCCGCGTTTATTCCGACCAACGTGATTTCGATCACCGACGGTCAGATCTTCCTTGAAACGGAACTGTTCTATCAGGGTATCCGTCCGGCCGTGAACACCGGTCTGTCGGTGTCTCGTGTGGGATCGTCCGCCCAGACCAACGCGATGAAGTCGGTTGCCGGTCCGGTCAAGCTGGAACTGGCGCAGTACCGCGAGATGGCGGCCTTCGCACAGTTCGGTTCGGACCTTGACGCGGCGACCCAGCGTTTGCTGAACCGCGGCGCGCGTCTGACGGAGCTGATGAAGCAGGCGCAGTATTCGCCGCTGACCAACGCCGAGATCGTCTGCGTGATCTATGCAGGCACCAACGGTTATCTGGACAAGCTGCCGGTCAACCAGGTCGGTCGCTTTGAAGCTGGCCTGCTGAACCATCTGCGCGGCAAGCACGCCGATCTTCTGGACTACATCACCAAGGAAGACCCGAAGATCAAAGGCGAAGCCCAGGACAAGATCAAAGCCGCGCTTGACGCATTCGCAGCAGACTTCGCCTAAGAGGCCTGAAAGGACAGGGACATGCCTAGCCTAAAGGACCTGAAAAACCGGATCGAAAGCGTCAAGTCGACGCGGAAGATCACCAAGGCCATGCAAATGGTTGCCGCGGCGAAGCTTCGCCGCGCGCAGGAAGCTGCGGAAGCCTCGCGCCCCTATACCGAACGCTTCAATGCCGTCATGGCGGGGCTTTCGGCTGCGGCCGCGGGGTCTGACAGCGCACCAAGACTTCTGTCGGGGACCGGCAGCGAAGCCGTTCACCTTCTGGTGGTCATGACGGCAGAGCGTGGTCTGTGCGGCGGTTTCAACTCTTCGATCGTCAAGCTCGCCCGCGCCAAGGTGCATGAGCTGCAGCGCGCCGGCAAGACCGTCAAGATCCTGACAGTCGGCAAGAAGGGCCGCGACCAGCTGCGCCGCGATTTTGGCAGCCTGATGGTTGGCCATGTCGATCTTACGGCGGTCAAGCGGCTGAGCTATGCGGACGCGCAGGGCATCGCCAAGGATGTCCTTGGTCGCTTTGACTCCGCTGAGTTCGATGTTGCGACGATCTTCTTCAGCCGGTTCCAGTCTGTGATCAGCCAGATACCGACCGAACAGCAGATCATTCCCGCCAAGTTCGAAGATCAGGGCGAGGGCGCATCGGCCACCGTTTACGACTACGAACCCGGCGAGGAAGAGATCCTGGCCGACCTGCTGCCGCGCGGTGTCGCGACGCAGATATTCTCGGCATTGCTGGAAAACGGGGCGTCTGAGCAGGGGTCCCGGATGGCCGCGATGGACAACGCCACGCGCAATGCTGGCGAAATGATCGAAAAGCTGACCATTCAGTACAACCGCTCGCGCCAAGCTGCGATCACCAACGAGCTTATCGAAATTATCTCGGGCGCCGAGGCGCTCTAAAGAAACCGGAGAAACAACATGGCAAAAGCGCAAGCAGTCGGCAAGATCACCCAGGTGATTGGCGCCGTTGTGGACGTTCACTTCGAGGATAGCCTTCCCGAAATTCTGAACGCTCTGGAAACCGAAAACAACGGCCGCCGGCTGGTTCTGGAAGTTGCCCAGCACCTTGGCGAGAATACCGTTCGTACCGTGGCTATGGACGCGACCGAAGGTCTGGTGCGCGGAACGACAGTGCGTGACACCGGCGAGCCGATCAGCATGCCCGTGGGCAACGCAACGCTGGGCCGTATCCTGAACGTCATCGGCGAGCCCGTTGACGAAAAGGGCCCGGTCAAGTCCAAGACAAAGCGCGCCATCCACCAGCCCGCACCTGAATTCGCGGAACAGTCGACCGCAACCGAAATTCTGGTGACCGGCATCAAGGTTATCGACCTTCTGGCCCCCTACACCAAGGGCGGAAAGATTGGCCTGTTCGGCGGTGCCGGCGTTGGCAAGACCGTTCTGATCATGGAACTGATCAACAACATCGCGAAAGTGCACTCTGGTGTGTCCGTGTTCGCCGGTGTTGGTGAACGGACCCGTGAAGGCAACGACCTTTACCACGAGATGATCGAATCCGGCGTTATCGTTCCCGACAACCTGTCGGAATCGAAAATCGCACTGGTCTACGGTCAGATGAACGAGCCGCCGGGAGCCCGTATGCGCGTTGCGCTGTCCGGCCTGACGCTGGCCGAGCAGTTCCGCGACGAGACCGGCGCCGACGTGCTGTTCTTCGTGGACAACATCTTCCGCTTCACGCAGGCTGGTTCCGAAGTGTCCGCGCTTCTTGGACGTATCCCGTCCGCAGTGGGCTATCAGCCGACGCTGGCCACTGACATGGGTGCCATGCAGGAGCGGATCACATCGACGAAATCGGGTTCGATCACGTCCGTGCAGGCCGTTTACGTTCCTGCCGACGACTTGACCGACCCCGCGCCTGCAACGTCGTTCGCGCACCTCGATGCGACGACCGTTCTGGACCGTGCGATTTCGGAAAAGGGTATCTACCCGGCCGTGGACCCGCTGGGTTCCACATCGCGTCTGCTTGATCCGCTGATCATCGGTGAAGAGCACTACAAGGTTGCGTCCGACGTTCAGAAAACGCTTCAGCGCTACAAGTCGCTGCAGGACATCATCGCCATTCTCGGCATGGACGAACTGAGCGAAGACGACAAGCTGGCCGTGGCCCGCGCCCGTAAGATCGAGCGCTTCCTGTCGCAGCCCTTTGACGTCGCCAAGGTCTTTACCGGTTCGGACGGTGTTCAGGTTCCGCTGGAAAAGACCATCGCGTCGTTCAAGGCAGTTGTGGCTGGCGAATATGACCACCTGCCGGAAGCCGCCTTCTACATGGTCGGCGATATCGATGAAGTGATTGCCAAGGCAGAGCGTCTGGCAGCAGCCGCGTAAGGAGCCGACATGGCCGATACGATGCAATTTGACCTGGTCTCGCCGGAGCGGAGCCTTGCCTCTGCCTCGGCAACCGAGGTCCTGATCCCCGGCGCCGAAGGCGATCTGACGGCGATGCCGGATCATGCGCCGACGATCACCACGTTGCGCCCGGGTTTCCTGAAGGTCGTCAGCGATGGCGCCACCAAGGAATATCTGGTCGTTGGCGGGTTCGCCGAGATCACTTCGACCAGCGTTTCGGTGCTGGCTGAAAAGGCGTTTTCGCGGGAAGCGGTCACTCGGGACGAGGTTCAGGCCATCCTGACCGAGGCCGAGGAACGCCGGTCGGATCATTCCGGCCACGAGCGCGACATGTCGGATCGGTTCGTCGCCGATCTGGTCCATATGCTGGACCTGATGGCCTGATCGCCGAGCGGAAAGTTACAAAGAATGGCCCCGTACGTTCGTGCGGGGCCATTTGCATTTGTCGGCAGCGGTCCGGCCCGACTAAGAGAGTGTAGGTTCAAGGAGGTGTCATGCGTCGTCTGAGAAATCATATTGTGGGGATCGATGACGGGTCGGTCATCCTGTTTTCCGATTTCGAGCATGATGGCGAGATGTGGACCGGCAACGGGCCGCGCGAGATGCGCAAGGCGATCCGGTTTTCCGAAGCTTTTCAGGATCCGCCTGTCATGCAGATTTCCATGTCGATGTGGGACATGGATCAGAAGACGAACCAGCGTGCCGACATTTCAGCGGAGGATGTCACTGCGACGGGTTTTTCGATCGTGTTCCGGACATGGGGCGATACCCGCGTGGCGCGGGTCCGCGCGAACTGGCTGGCGATCGGGGAGCTGCACGATGATGACGGCTGGGACGTGCCCTGACGCCTATTTCGAATACATGCCTTCGTAGATCGGCCCAAGCGTTTCGTGATCGAACAGCGACGACACCGAGGTGCCGTTCCAGATGTTCATGATGGCCTGCGCGAACATCGGGGCGGTTGGCACGATGCGGATGTTGCTGGCGGCGATTACATCCGGTGTAGGTTGGATCGAATCCGTGATGACAAGGCTTTTCATCACTGAATTGCCGATCCGTTCGACCGCTGGATCGGACAGGACACCGTGCGTGATATAAGCATGCACTTCCTTGGCGCCGCTTTCCTTGACCACCTCTGCCGCCTTGCACAACGTGCCGGCGGTGTCGACGATGTCGTCGATAATGATACAGACCTTGTCCTTGACGTCACCGATGATGGTCAGTTCACCAACTTCGCCGGGCTTTGGCCGCCGCTTGTCGGCAATCGCCAGCGGTGCGTTGATCCGCTGCGCCAGTTCGCGCGCCCGCGCCACGCCGCCGACGTCCGGCGACACGACCATCAGATCGTCGCGGACATCCTTGAAATTATGCTCGATATCCAGCGCGAAAACCGGCGAGGCATACAGGTTATCGACGGGAATGTCGAAAAAGCCCTGAATCTGGGCTGCGTGCAGGTCCATGGTCAGCACGCGCTCGATCCCGGCTTCGGTAATCAGATTGGCGACCAGTTTTGCTGAAATTGGCGTGCGTGCCTTTGTGCGGCGGTCTTGGCGGGCATAGCCAAAATACGGAATCACTGCGGTAATCCGTGCAGCAGAAGACCGGCGCAGCGCATCCGCGATGATCAGCAATTCCATCAGGTTGTCGTTGGCCGGGTTCGATGTGGGCTGGATGATATACATATCCTCGCCGCGGACGTTTTCGAAGACTTCCACGAAAATCTCGCCGTCATTGAAGCGTTCCACCCGGGCGTCGACCGGCTTGATCTTCCCGCCCAAGTGCATCGACATCCTGCGCGCGACGGCCTGCGCGAGTGAGCGGTTGGCGTTGCCGGAAATAAGTTTCGGCTCGTTCGAGGCGGCCATGGCAGCTTCCCTTTGTTCGGATCCTGTAAAGGATTCGTGACGTTGACACCGCTTATCACCCCGCTACGGTCTTGCAAACAATGCGAACGGGAGGCGCGGCAAATGGCCCAGATCAACTACTATTTTGCGACAGTTTCGCCCTATACTTACCTTGCGGGCACAAGGCTGGAGGAGATCGCGGCCAAACACGGGGCGTCGATAACCTACAAGCCGCTTGATGTCATCGCACTTTTCGCGCGGACCGGCGGCACGGCACCGGCGGACCGCCATCCCGCGCGGCAGGAATATCGGTTGCAGGAACTGCGCCGGCAGGCGGCGAAGGCGGGGTTGAAGCTGAACCCCAAGCCAATGTACTGGCCTGCAAACCCTGCTCCGTCATCTTATGCCGTGATTGCAGCGCAGTCGGCTGGCGGCGGTGATCTTGGAAACCTGGTTCACGCGATCACGCGGGCATGCTGGGCGGAAGAGCGCAATATCGCCGAGGACGATGTGATCCGGGAGTGCCTGAGTGCGGCAGGTTTTGATCCGTCGCTGGCGGACAAGGGGCTGCTGGCGGGGGCGGAAACCTATGCCTCCAATCTGGAAGAGGCGGTGAATTGCGGGGCATTCGGCGCGCCATTCTACATCACTGAAACGGACGAACGGTTCTGGGGGCAGGACCGTCTGGACGATCTGGACGCGCATCTTTCCGGGCGCCTTTGATGGCATGGGCGCTTTGCGCCGGGCAGGGAATATACTGGCAAGGTTTTGGCTCTGGGGCGCGTCGGGTGCTGGCAATCCATTGCGGGCTGGCCCATTCGGGTGCGTGGCGGTCGGTTGCGTCCGCGTTGGGAAATGATCTGGCGCTGACCGCTTTTGATTTGCCGGGCCATGGCGAATCCGATCCGTGGGACGGGCAAGGCGACTATGGCGCGCGTTGCGTGGACGTTGCCGGGGCATTCCTGAAGGAGCCAATGGATGTCATCGGGCATTCGATGGGGGCGCTGGTCGCGCTGCGGCTGGCCCTGCGGAAGCCAGACAAGATCCGCAGTCTGGTGCTGATCGAGCCCGTCCTTTTCGCGGCGGCGCGGGGATTTGCCGAATATGTTCAGCATGAAACAGAGATGGCGCCCTATTATGCCGCGCTGGAAGACGGTGACCTTGCGGCGGCCGTGCGGGCGTTCACGGATGTATGGGGGTCCGGCGTGCCGATGAGAGAGGCACAGCTGAAAAGTGCCGTGTCACGGATCCATCTTGTGACTGCGGCGCGGGGGCTGAACTACGATCTGGACCATGAGGTTCTGCAGGACGGAGCCCTTGACAGGCTGAGAATGCCCGTCCTGATCCTGCGCGGAGCCAAAAGCCCGGCCATCATATCGCGGGTCGCGGAAGAGCTTTCGCGTCGCCTTGCCATCGCGCGGGTGCGGACCGTCGAAGGGGCGGGGCATATGCTGCCGCTGACCCATCCGGTCGAGGTCGCCGCGCTGATCGGGCCATTCCTGTCGGGTGCAGCTAGCCGCGGATAGCGGCCAGGAAATCATCGACATCGTCGTTCGTCGTGGACCAGCTGCACATCAGGCGGGCGGGGAGTGTTTCATCATCCGGACCTTCGAGCGAGGCGCCTTCGGGCCAGAAGTAATACTCAGCGCCTGCCGCATAGGCCCTGCGGTGGCCGATGCGGGGCCAGCTGGCGAAAACGCCGTTTGCCTGTGTCGGGTGCACGAGAGATGCGCCTTCGATGGTCAGGATGCCTTTGGAAAGCCGTTGAGCCGCTGCGTTGGCCGCTGTCGCCATGTCCCGCCACAGGTCGCCGTCGAGATAGGCCTGCATCTGGGCGGCCAGATAGCGATGCTTGGAAAAGAGGTGGCCGCCGCGCTTGCGCCGCAGTTCGAATTCCCAAGCGTGCTTGGGGTCAAAGAAGATGACGCCTTCGACCCCGATCAGGCCATTCTTGGTGCCGCCGAAAGACAAGGCGTCGACGCCGGCCTTCCACGTCATCTGGGCCGGGGTGCAGCCAGCGGCGACGACCGCATTGGCGAACCGCGCGCCATCCATGTGGACGGGCAGGCCATCGGCATGGGCGATCTTGGTCAGGGCAGCGACCTCGGCGGGCGTGTAAATCGTGCCGTTTTCGGTGGCGTTGGTCAGCGACAACATGCCCCGCTGGACGCCGTGAACGCCGACCTGTCCGGTCGTGGACAAGGCGTTCTTCAGCGCGTCGGGGGAGATCTTGGCATGTTCGCCGTCGATCAGGACAAGTTTGGCGCCGCCCGTATAGAACTCCGGTGCGCCGCATTCGTCGGTTTCGATATGCGCGGAGCGGTGGCAGAACACCGCCTGCCACGGGTCGATAAGCGTTGCGAGGATCAGCGCGTTGGCGGCGGTGCCGGTGGCGACGAGGTAAACCGCGGCATCGGGGGCCTCGAAAAGATCGCGGATCTGGGCTCGGATTTCGTCCATCGCATGGTCCGCGCCGTAGGAATGCGGATAGCCTTCATTCGCGCGGGCCATCGCCTTGAGCACGCTGGGGTGCGCGGGGGCGGTAGTGTCAGAGCCAAAAAACATCAGGTCGGTTCCTCGATTATATGGTCTTCCCAGTCGTCTTCATCGACTTCAAATTCCGGTATGGTGATACCCTGAACCGAAACGCCAGCGCGCTGGACCGTGGCCGGATCGCCCGAGATCAGCGGGTGCCAGTCAAAGAGTGGCCTGCCTTCCCAAAGGAGCCGGTAGGCACAGGTCTGCGGCATCCAGTAGGCATGGCTTTCGATATTGCCCGGGGTCAGAACGATGCATTCCGGGACGATCTGCTTGCGGATTTCATATTGCCCGCAGCGGCAGCTTTCGTCATCGAGCAGACGGCAGGCGATACGGGTCAGAAAGACCTCTCCGGTTTCGTCATCCTCGATCTTGTTCAGGCAGCATTTGCCGCAGCCGTCGCAGAGCGCCTCCCATTCTGGGGCGGTCATCTTTTGCAGCGGCACCTTTTCCCAGTATCTTGGGCGCAGGCCGTGGCGGTGGATCGGATCGGTCATCGGGGAGCCCGTGAAAAAAGGTTGAAACGGGGCGCTTTCAAACCGATGACAGCACGTCGCGCGCCCGGGCGCAATCGGCATCCATCTGTCTGACGAGCGCTTCGAGGCTGTCGAATTTCGCTTCGGGCCGCAGGTATTCGACGAAGGCGACCGACAGGTGCTCGCCGTAAAGGTCGCCGGTGAAATCGAAGATGAAGGTTTCGAGATTGGGCTTGTTCTCGCCGAACATCGGGCGCACGCCGACCGAGGCCGCGCCATCGTAGCTGCCCTTGTGCGGCCCGGTCAGAACATCGACCTTGACGGCGTAAATGCCGAATTTGGGCGGGTGCAGGCGGTTCAGCGACATGTTGGCGGTCGGGTAGCCAAGGTCGCGGCCGCGCTGGTCGCCGCCGAAAACCTCTCCGTCGATACGGTGCCAGTGGCCCAGCATCTTGGCAGCATCTGCGGGCCGGCCTTCGGCGAGCGCCTTGCGGATCGCGGTGCTGGACACTTCGCCTTTCGCCACGGCAATGAGTGCGGCGATGGTGACACCGAACCCCAAAGAGGCCCCAAGGGTCTTGAGGTCTTGCGCCGTCCCCGCCCGGGCTTTGCCGAAGTGAAAGTCCGCCCCCACAACGACATGGCGCAGGCCAAGGCCATCGACAATGATGTCTTGGACGAACTGTTCGGGGGTCAGGCCGGCGAGGATCGCGTCGAAGGGCAGCTGGTAAAGACGTTCGACCCGGAGTTTCTGCAGCCGGTTGGCGCGGGTTTCCGCGTTCATCAGGCGAAACGGCGGGGCCGTGGGGGCGAAAAATTCGCGGGGGTGCGGTTCGAAGGTCAGGATACCAAGCGGGGCATTCAGGCGTTCCGCTTCGGTCCGGGCAATGTCGATGACGGCTTGGTGGCCGAGATGAACGCCGTCAAAATTGCCGATCGCGGCGCTGGCCCCACGATCTTCCTTTTTCAGGCCATCCCAGAAAGTCAGTATGCGCATCGGGCCCCTTGCGGGGCGCGTGCCCCTTGTCAGTCGAACTTGCGGCTTGGCGCCAGAACCATGGCCTCACCTTTCAGGACGACCGTATCGCCGACCGCGCAGTGACAATCAAGGGTCACGCGGCGGCGGGAATGGTCGATGGCCGTGACCTGAACCTCGGCATGGACGACATCGCCGGGGCGGACGGGCGCCATGAATTTCAGGGTCTGCCCGAGATAGACGGTGCCGTGGCCGGGAAGTTGTTCGCCGATCACTGCCGAGATCAGTCCGGCGGTCAGCATGCCATGCGCGATACGGCCTTCGAAGATGGTGTCGCGGGCGTAGTCATCATCAAGATGCACGGGGTTACGATCGGTGCTGATTTCCGAAAACAGTTCGATGTCCCGGTCGGTCACCTGTTTGCGCAGGTGGCGGCGCATACCGATCTCGAGGTCTTCTATGCAGATGGTCCCGCGGGGCATATTGTCCAGCATCGTCCCGAATCCTTCGCGTCATGTTGCGGTGCAGCATAACGGGGGAAGGGCGGTTGCGCAATCCTTTGGGTAATAAATATTCCCAGAATATGGAAACAGCGCAACTTTGTTACAAGGACAATCTTTAGCGCAGGAACGGAATCGCAGCTGTGGCCGCGATTTGATGCGCGTCGAACCACGCCTGAATCTTCAGCGGATCGGGTCTTTGCGGGTCGGTGCCGAATTCAGTCGCAGCCAGTCCACCGGTAACGAACAGCGTGTCGAACCCTTCGGCAAGCCCGCCCTGGATGTCGGTGTGGATACCGTCGCCAATCGCCAGGATCCGGTCGTCGGGCGCGCGCTTGAGCAGCGCCAGACGGCGCCGGGCGAGATCGTAGATCGGTGGATGCGGCTTTCCGAAATAGAGACTTTCGCCGCCCATTTCGGAATAGAGCGCGGCGATGGCTCCGGCGCAGTAAAGCCGCTTTTCTCCCATATCAACAACGATATCGGGATTGGTGCAGAGCAGCTTCATGGCCTTCTGCTTGGCGTAAAGCAGCGTCGGGCGGTAGTCTTCGGGGGTCTCGGTCTGGTCGTCGAAAAGCCCGGTGCAGATGATACCTTCGGCCTGCTCAAGCGGTACGCGGCTGATCGCGCTTGCGTCCAGTTCCGCGGGCAGGTCAGTGAAGAAGCCCGCGTCCTTTTCCGGCCCGATATGATATACCTTGTTGCCCACCAGACCCGAGACCATGCCGAATTGCGAGGCGTCGCCAGAGGACACAACGTCGTCGTAGGCGTCATGCGGGACGCCGATCTTGTCGAGCTGGCGGATCACCGAACCGCGCGGGCGCGGAGCGTTGGTCAGAAGAATGACAACGCCGCCTTTCGCGCGGAATTGCTGCAATGCGGCGACCGCATCGGGGAACGGGCGGAGACCGTTATGCAGGCATCCCCAGAGGTCGCAGAAAACCGCGTCATAGATGTCCGAGATATCGGCAAGTCTTTCGATCAGGTCGGTCATGTGATCCCCGCTTGCTGCAAAGGGCCGGTCCGCCCGGCCCCTTTTTGGATGCGTTTGTTAAAGCCTTACGGCAACCTTAACGCCTTCGTTAAAGAATTCGTGTCGGTTCAGACCTTGAGATTCGGGATGATCTGCTTTTTCCGGCTCATGATGCCGGGCAGAACAACGGTGTCTCCGGATACTTTCGCGCCGAAGCTCTTTTCCGCGACCGATTTGACCAGATCGTTGGGCACCAGAAGCGTCGCTTCTTCGTTCAGGATATCGACGACGAACAGAAGCACCTGATCAGCGCCGTCTTCTGCCGCAACCGGTCCCATCGCCTTCATCAGCGCGTCCTTGCGGGCAAGGATTGCGCCCGGCGAGGTGGTTTCGAGAACCGAGACGCGGAAATCCTTGCCGCCAACCTCGTATTCCTTGCTGTCCATCCGCAGGAGTTCGGCATCCGAAAAGGCGGAAACGTCGGATTTCGCGGCGAACAGTTCCTCGGCGTAGTCGGGGATCGAAATGCCAAGCTGACCGGCGAGGTTTTCAGCAACCGCGCGGTCATGCGGGGTCGTTGTGGGTGAGCGGAATTCCAGCGTGTCCGACAGGATGCAAGACAGCATCGCCGCACGAATGTCATCGGGCATGCGCGCGGCCTTGTCGCCCATCAGGTCGTGCATGATGGTGGCGGTGCAGGCCAGCGGCCGGATCGTGATGTCGATCGGCGTCTTGGTTTTCAGGCCGCCCTGCAGCATGTGGTGGTCGATGATCTGGATGACGTTGGCTTCGTTGATCGAAGGCGGCAGTTCGGCGATGTTGTTGGTGTCGACGATGACGACATCGTCGCCGGGGGCCACGTCCGTGATGATTTCCGGCTTTGCAAAGCCCCAGCGCTTGAGCACGAAAGCGGCTTCGGTGTTGGGTTCGCCGAGCAGCTTGGCTTCGGCGGGGCGACCGAGCACTTCGGTCAGATACCAGGCCCAGATGATCGGGGAGCCGGTGGAATCGGTGTCGGGGGCTTTGTGGCCGAGAACTTTGATGGTCATGGATCTGTCCAGTCTGATGCGTTTTCGGCGCCCTTATAGGCGTCGGCCTTCAGCTTGTCACCCGGCTGTGGCGAAGTTAGCTTGTGCCAAAATGCCCCGCTTTCTTTCCGCCGAATGGGACCGATGCCGAAGCCGAAAGAATCCGACCTCTACCCCGCCGTGAAGACCTATCTGGAATCGCAGGGTTATCAGGTGAAGGCAGAGATCGGCGCCGTCGATGTCGTGGGGATCCGGGGCGAGGACGATCCGGTCATTGTTGAGTTGAAGACCGGGTTTTCGCTGTCGCTTTTCCATCAGGCCGCGGCGCGGCAGGCGATTGCGGACGATGTCTACATCTGCGTGCCGCGCGGGTCGGGTCGGCGGTTCGGCAAGGCGATCAAGGACAATACCGGGCTGTGCCGCCGCTTGGGGCTGGGGCTGATGACGGTCCGACTGCGCGATGGGCTGGTCGAAGTGCATTGCGATCCCGGTCCTTACCGGCCGGTGAAGTCGAAGCCGCGCAAGGGCCGGTTGCTGCGCGAATTTCAGCGCCGCGTCGGAGACCCGAACCTGGGCGGGCAGACGCGGATTGGGCTGGTGACAGCCTACCGGCAGGACGCGATTCTATGTGCGGGCCATCTGGCAGAGAACGGGCCGACGAAAGGCGCGTTGGTCGCGCGGGCGACCGGGGTGGGGCGGGCGACGCGGATCATGGCCGACGATCACTATGGCTGGTTCGAGCGGGTGGCGACCGGCGTCTATGCCCTGACACCGAAGGGGCAGGCGGCGGCTGGCACGGGCCAAGGGTCAGGAGGCCGGTCAGACCGGCCGGATCTTGCGCGCGCTTCGCAGCAGGTGCCAGGTGACGGCTGAAAACACCACGCCGCCGCCGACCAGTGTCGAGGCGCTGTCGAGCGGGATGATCCGGGTGAACAGACCCGTCGTGCTCCATGCAATTGCCGAGATCGTCGTCAGCAGCAACCCAAGACGATAGCCAGACAGATTTGGCATCAGGGTGTTCCCGATTTGTTCTGCTTCACTGCCAGGGGAACCGGCAAAGGCATGCAAACGATATCTGCCGGGCCGATGGGAGTCGGCCCGGCAGCATGGATCAGCGGCCCGGTATCTTCATCATCAACGGGCGCCCGCCTGCGGCCATCGCATGGGCAGGCATAGCGTTGACATGGCGACCGGTATCGCCTGGCATCAGCCGAGGCGGACGGGCCGGGGCCTGTTCGGGTGCGTCACCACGGTTCCGACCGATGCCGACGACGCGCCGGAGGCGGTCGCCGACCGAAGGGGGGCCATCGGGCACCACGCTTGCCGGCACGGGCCGACCGTCGACCGGCGGGGCGACGAAGGCCGATGCCGGGGCAAGCGACAGGGCGCCGCGAATTGCGCTGGCAATCGCGGTTCCGGCCTGCAGTGCGCGGCGATTGAACGGGACGGGACCGACGGAATCGGGGCCCGGATGGGATTTGACGTGCGCGAATGGCGGCACGTCCACAGGACTATGTGTCATGGAAGGCTCGCAATGTGATTGGTTGGATTCGAAAGCTCCGATGCCCGCGGCATCGGCGGGGCTTAGCAGGCGGTGCTGCTGGTGCTGCTCTTGTTCATGTTAGAATCCTCCATCGCAATTGCGATTGGCGGTCGGATACTCCGGAAATCGGTTCGGTTCAACTTTTTCCTGACGCCTGCTCGGATCCATAGTGATTTTTTGCAACAGTCTGGTTGACACCTATCCAGCGTCTCTCTACATGCAGCACGTTGGCACTCACCACAGTAGAGTGCTAACGCCCCGGATCAGGTCCGGGGCATGGGAGAAACGCAAACAAGGAGCGTTCAGAGATGGCATTCAAACCATTGCACGACCGGGTAGTGGTCAAACGCGTCGAGAGCGACGAGAAGACCAAGGGTGGTCTGATCATCCCCGACAGCGCGAAAGAAAAGCCCGCCGAGGGCGAAATCATTGCCGTGGGCGAAGGTGCCCGCAAGGATTCCGGCGAATTGATCGCGCCGTCCGTCAAGAAGGGCGACAAGATCCTGTTCGGCAAATGGTCCGGCACCGAAATCACCCTTGACGGTGAAGAGTTGCTGATCATGAAAGAAAGCGACATTCTTGGCGTTATCGCCTGATCGCTTCGCAATTCCCTTAAATTCAGACAACCAGGAGCAATCAAATGGCTGCTAAGGACGTCAAATTCGACACCGATGCCCGCAATCGCATGCTGAAGGGTGTTAACATCCTCGCTGATGCGGTCAAAGTTACGCTGGGCCCGAAAGGCCGCAACGTCGTGCTCGACAAGAGCTTCGGCGCACCGCGTATCACCAAGGACGGTGTGACGGTCGCAAAAGAGATCGAACTGGAAGACAAGTTCGAAAACATGGGCGCGCAGATGGTGAAAGAAGTCGCCAGCCGCACCAATGACGAGGCCGGCGACGGCACCACCACCGCCACCGTGCTGGCTCAGGCCATCATCAAGGAAGGCATGAAGTCGGTCGCAGCGGGCATGAACCCGATGGACCTGAAGCGCGGCATCGATCTGGCAACGTCCAAGGTCGTGGAAGCGATCAAGAAGGCCGCTCGTCCGGTCAACGACAGCGCCGAAGTCGCGCAGGTCGGCACCATCTCTGCCAACGGCGAAGTTGAAATCGGTCGTCAGATCGCTGATGCGATGCAGAAGGTCGGCAACGAGGGTGTGATCACCGTCGAGGAAAACAAGGGTCTGGAAACGGAAACCGAAGTCGTCGAAGGCATGCAGTTCGACCGTGGCTACCTGTCGCCTTACTTCGTGACCAATGCCGACAAGATGATTGCAGATCTCGAAGACTGCATGATCCTGCTGCACGAAAAGAAACTGTCTTCGCTGCAGCCGATGGTTCCGCTGCTCGAGTCGGTTATCCAGTCGCAAAAGCCGCTGCTGATCATTGCCGAGGATGTTGAGGGCGAAGCCCTTGCCACGCTCGTCGTGAACAAGCTGCGCGGTGGTCTGAAGATCGCTGCCGTCAAGGCACCGGGCTTTGGCGATCGCCGCAAGGCCATGCTGCAGGACATCGCCATTCTGACCGGTGGTCAGGTGATTTCCGAAGATCTGGGCATGAAGCTGGAAAACGTCACCATCGACATGCTGGGTTCGGCCAAGAAGATCACCATCACCAAGGACGAGACAACCATCGTCGATGGTCATGGCGAAAAGGCCGAGATCGAAGCACGGGTCAGCCAGATCCGTCAGCAGATCGAGGAAACCACCAGCGACTACGACAAGGAAAAGCTGCAGGAACGCGTTGCCAAGCTGGCAGGCGGTGTTGCCGTTATCCGCGTTGGCGGCATGACCGAGATCGAAGTCAAAGAGCGTAAGGACCGTGTCGATGACGCGCTGAACGCAACCCGTGCTGCTGTGCAGGAAGGTGTTGTTGTTGGCGGCGGTGTCGCTCTGGTTCAGGCCGGTAAAGTGCTTGACGGTCTAAAAGGCGAGAACGCCGATCAGGACGCCGGCATCAAGATCGTCCGCAAGGCTCTGGAAGCTCCGCTGCGCCAGATCGCACAGAACGCAGGCGTCGACGGTTCGGTCGTTGCCGGCAAGGTGCGCGAGTCCAAGGAAAAGAACTTTGGCTTCAACGCACAGACTGAGGAATATGGCGACATGTTCAAGTTCGGCGTGATCGATCCGGCCAAGGTTGTCCGTACCGCTCTGGAAGACGCAGCTTCGGTTGCCGGCCTTCTGGTCACCACGGAAGCCATGGTTGCCGACAAGCCGCAGAAAGAATCTGCAGGCGGCATGCCCGACATGGGCGGCATGGGCGGCATGGGCGGCATGATGTAAGCTGTCCGACCCGTTCGGAATTGGGAGAGGGCGTCCGAGAGGGCGCCCTTTTTCTTTTCGGCCATTGGCGGCTTGTTGTCGCAGAATTCTTGACTACAAAGCCAACACAAGCGAGGACGGCCTTGCCCCAACCGGGAAATATTTCGGGACGGCCCGATAACCCAAAAGGGGAGTGTCATGCGCAGCACGAAAGACCGTATTCGCCACGCTGTCAGCTTTGAGATCATCGGTTTGGTTCTGGTGACGCCGTTGGGGGCTTGGGCCTTCGACATGAAGGTACAGCACATCGGGGTCGTCGCCGTGGTCGGCGCGACACTCGCCACCGTCTGGAACTATGTCTACAACCTGATGTTCGACCATGCCAAGTTGTGGTTGACGGGTCGGGTCGGCAAGTCGCCAGTGGTCCGGGTGCTGCATGCGGTGCTGTTTGAGGCAGGGCTGCTGATCCTGCTGATACCGTTCATCGCATGGTACCTTGGTGTCGGCCTGCTGCAGGCGCTGATGATGGATATCGCCTTTGCGGGCTTCTACCTGGTTTACGCGTTTGTCTTCAACTGGACCTACGATCTGGTGCTGCCTGTGCCCGAGGTGCCCGAGGCCGGGCGTTAGGTGGTTCGGGCAACGCAGCAGGCGCTTTACCTTTCTCCGGCACGGCGACAGGATCAGCCATGCGCCTTTTGCTTCTTACCGCTCTCGTCATGCTGGCCTTTGCCGGCAATTCGCTGCTGAACCGGCTGGCGCTGGCCGGGGCCGACGGGACGGGGCCTGCGGCATTCGCATTGGTGCGGCTGGCGTCGGGCGCCGCTGTGCTGCTGGCGATTGTCATCTTGCGGTCGCGCAAGGCGGATTGGGCAGCGCTGGTGCGACCTTTGGGAGCGGGGGCGCTGGCGCTTTACGTGCTGGGGTTTTCATTTGCCTACGTCACATTGCAGGCGGGCGTCGGCGCGCTGATCCTGTTTGGCGGCGTCCAGATCACGATGTTTGCAGGCGCGCTGTTGCAGGGCGAACGGATCGCACTGCGGCGCTGGCTGGGGGCGGGCATCGCCTTTGCAGGTCTGGTCGTTCTTCTGTGGCCGCAAGGGGCTGCGGTGCCCGATGGCACGGGTGCAGCACTGATGGCTGCAGCGGCCGTCGGTTGGGGTGTCTATTCGCTTTTGGGGCGCGGGGCGAGCGATCCGACCGGAGCGACGGCGGTGAATTTTGCGCTGGCCTTGCCTTTGGGTGTGATTGTGTTCGTTCTGCAGCCTGACGGGTTGGGCGCACGCGGGGCGGTGCTTGCCGTCGTCAGCGGGGCGCTGACCTCTGGTGCGGGATATGCGCTGTGGTACGCGGTGTTGCCGCGGCTGGCGCCCTCTGCGGCGGCGGTCGCGCAACTGACGGTGCCGGTGATCGCGGCGGCTGGCGGGTTGCTGCTGTTGGGCGAACTGCCCGGTGCTCGATTCATTCTGGCTTCGGCACTGGTACTTGGCGGTGTGGGGCTGTCGTTGATGCGCCGTTCGGCGCGTCGCTAGATGCCGCCCTGCCATTCCATGATCGACTCGATCGGGTAGAGCAACATGATGACATTCAGCGTCAGCCCGTCCCGGATCACGTAGGCGGTCAGCAGTTCGAAACCGATCAGGATCGCGACGCTGGCCCAGACGGGAAGGCGCAAGGCCAGCCAGAAACCGAAGATCATCGACAGGATGTCGAAGGTCGAATTGATCACGCTGTCGCCAAAATAGTCGAGCGAGATGGTGACCTCGCGGTAGCGTTGGATGATGGCGTCTGTGTTCTCAAGGATCTCCCATGCGCATTCGACAATGGTGGCGATCACAAGACGCCAGCCGATCGAAAGCCGTGCGGCAAACGGAGTGAGCGCGGCGTAGAAGATCAGACCGTGCAGCAGATGCGACGGCGAATACCAGTCGAAAATGTGCTGCGAGCTTTCGCTGGTCATGGTCTGGCCGTGCCAGAGTTTGACATAACCGCAAGTGCAGATCGGCACCCGTCCCATCGCCAAGAGCGTGACAGCCGTGGCAAGGACCAGCGCGGCCGTTATCCAGTAGGGCAGACTGGCCCGGCTGATCATGCGGCGGCGCGCCCGCTATTCCCCATAGGGCACCCAGATCGTCTTGACCTCTGTCGCCTGGGCAAGGAACTCGCGCCCTTCTCCCGCCGGGCTGGTCCAGTCGCGGGACCGGGCGTTGTTGACCCATGTCCGTTTCAGGTTCCGCGCGCTTTCCTTTTCGATCACGGCGGAGAGGTTCGAGGACGAGAAGCTCCAGACTGAATCGACATCCATATGGCCCGCCAGTTGCGGTGCCAGGTCTGTGTGGCTGCCGGTCAGGATGTTGACGACGCCGCCGGGCAGGTCCGAGGTTTCGAGCACCTGATAGAAATCGGTGGCGGCCAGCGGGAAAGCCTCTGACGCGACGGTGACGGTGCGGTTGCCCATCGCGACGGCCGGGGCGAGGCAGGAAATCAGCCCGAGCAGCGGGGAGTCATCGGGGCAGAACTGGCCGATGACGCCAACGGGTTCGTTCATCGCAAGCGCTATGCCGCGGATCGGCACGCCCTTGGCCGCGCCGTCCAGCTTGTCGGCCCACGCCGCGTAGGTGAACAGGCGGCTGATCGAGGCTTCGACTTCTGCCGCGGCGTTTCTGGAATGGACGCCGGTCAGGTCGTGCAGGCGGTCGGCGAATTCGCCGGCGCGGGCCGAGAGGTTTTCCGCGATATAATAGAGGATCTGCGCGCGCAGGTGGCCGGTGGTCTTTGCCCAGCCTTTGGCAGCCCCCGCTGCTTCGACCGCGTTGCGGATGTCCTTGCGGTTGGCGAGTGACGCATGGCCCAGCAAGCGGCCGCGCGGCGACCAGACAGGCGCGGAATATCCGCCATCCGGCCGGGCCTGCTTGCCGCCGATGTAGAGCTTGGCGGTACGATCCAGCCCGGTGACCTCGGCCTCGGCGGGCGCTTTCGCCGGTTCAATATGCTTGAGAGGCTTGGTCGCGAGGCGGGGCTTGGTGTAAGCGCGCAGGCCCTCCCAGCCGCCTTCGCGCCCGAAACCGCTTTCCCGCACGCCGCCAAAACCGGCAGCTGCATCGAAAAGGTTGGTCGCATTGACCCAGACAACGCCAGCGGCCAGTTTCGGCGCGATGTCGAGGGCAAGGTTGATATTCTCGCTCCAGAGCGTGGCGGCCAGCCCGTAGCGGGTGTTGTTGGCCAGTTCGACCGCTTCGGCCGGCGTGCGGAACGTGGTGCCGACGAGCACCGGGCCAAAGATTTCTTCCTGCATCAGCCTTGCCGCCGGATGCAAACCAGTGATCAGGGTCGGCGGGTAAAAGCAGCCATCGGGCAATGGGGTCGAGGCGTGGTAAACCTCGCCTTCGCCCCGGCTGCCATCGACCAGATCGGCGATGGTTTTCAGTTGCACCGGATCGACGACGGCGCCGACGTCGATACATTTGTCCAGCGGATCGCCCAGCCGCAGCTTGTCCATCCGGGCACGCAGGCGGGTGTAGAACCTGTCGGCAATGCCTTCCTGCACCAGCAGGCGCGACCCCGCGCAGCAGACCTGCCCCTGATTGAACCAGATTGCATCGACGAGGCCCTCGACGGCTGAATCGATGTCGGCATCGTCAAAGACGATGTAGGGCGACTTGCCGCCCAGCTCCAGCGTCAGCGCCTTGCCCGACCCGGCGGTCGCCTCGCGGATGCGCCGCCCGACCGAGGTCGACCCGGTGAAGGCGATCTTGTCGATGCCCTCGTGCCCGACGATCATCTCGCCGACCGCACCGTCGCCCGTGACGATGTTGACGACGCCCTTTGGCACACCCGCCTCCTGGCAGATCTGCGCGAACAACAGAGCGGTCAGGCTGGTGTATTCGGCAGGCTTCAGCACGACGCTGTTGCCCATCGCAATGGCGGGCGCGATCTTCCATGCCAGCATCAGCAGCGGGAAGTTCCACGGGATGATCTGGCCGCAGACGCCAAGCGGTTCGGCGTTCGGCAGTTCGGCCTCCATCAATTGGGCCATGCCCGCGTGATAATAGAAATGCCGCGCCACCAGCGGGATGTCGATATCGCGGCTTTCGCGGATCGGCTTGCCGTTGTCGAGCGTTTCCAAGACCGCCAACAGGCGCGAATGCTTCTGCACCAGCCGGGCCAGCGCATACATGACTTTCGCCCGCTCATGGCCGGATCGTTTCGCCCATTTGCCCTGCGCGCGGCGCGCGGCGGCAACGGCGGCGTCGACATCCTTTTTTGTGGCTTGCGTCACACTCGCCAGAACCGAGCCATTGGCCGGGTTGCGGCTGTCGAAGCCCTTTGCGGGCTTGGTGAAGCTGCCGTCGATGAACAGGCCGAACTTGCGGCCATGGGTGTCAAGCCAAGCCATCGCCTCGGCCGCACTTTCCGGGGCCGGGCCATAGTCCATCGTTTCGAATATCTCTGAGATGTTCATGGCTTCTTCTGTTCCCAAATATTCATGATCCTGTCCTGCCCGAAAGCACGCGGTCAGGCCAGCGGATGTCGGTAACCGGCCGAATAGCGGCCGGTGACGTGGTGTTCGAGCTGTCGTTCGATGTCGCCCAGCAGCGATGATGCGCCAAAACGGAACAGGTCGGGTTGCAGCCAGCGGTCGCCCAGTTCGTCCTTGATCAGCGCAAGATAGGTCAGCGCGTCCTTGGCCTTGGAGATACCGCCTGCAGGCTTGTAGCCAATTCGGATGCCGGTCCGCGCGTGGTAATCGCGGATGGCGCGGATCATCGTCAGGCTGACGGGCAGGGTGGCGTTGACGCTTTCCTTGCCGGTCGAGGTCTTGATGAAATCGGCGCCGGCCATCATGCAGACATAGCTTGCCCGCGCCACGTTTCGCAGGGTCTGCAATTCGCCGGTGGCAAGGATTGCCTTGACATGCGCCTCGCCGCAGGCCGCGCGGAATTCCTGCATCTCGTCGTAGAGCGCCTGCCAGTTGCCGGTCAGAACGTGGCGGCGCGAGATCACGATGTCGATTTCTTCGGCACCCGCCTTGACGCTTTCGCCGATCTCGGCGACGCGCAGCCGGAAGGGCGACAGGCCGGCGGGAAAGCCGGTGGACACCGCTGCAACTGGAATGCCGGTGCCGCGCAGGGCGTCAACGGCTGTTTCGACCATTTCATGATAGACGCAGACAGCGCCTGTATGGATCGGCCCGACCCCGAGGGCATCCAGAATATCCTGTCGCACCGGATGCGCGGCCTTGGCGCAAAGCCTGCGCACGCGGCCTTCGGTGTCATCGCCTGCCAGCGTCGTCAGATCGATGCAGGTGATCGCTTTCAAGAGCCACGCCGCCTGGTATTCCTTCTTGACCGATCGCCGGCCGGGAAGCGTCGCGGCGCGCCGTTCAATGGCAGAGGTATTGGCCTGCACCGAGGCGACCCAATCCATATCCAGATCCATGCCCGGATTGCGCGGTTCGTGAATCTGCGGAAGCTGGGCGCTGGTGGTTGCGGTCCCTGTCCTGGTGTCAACTTGCACAGCTGGCCTCCCTGCGTCGAAACCTTATCGTGGCACGGGTCGCAGCGCTTGGCAAGATTTTACCAGATGGTCAAATCGGCTGGATGGCGTTCTTCTGGAAGCGGCGGCGATACTCTGCCGGGGTCAGGCCATGTTGGGCGCGGAACAGCCGGTGGAAATGCGACAGGTTCGGAAGCCCGACCTCCGCCGCGATCTCTGCAAGCGGGTCGGATGTCCCGGTCAGGGCGGTGGCGGCATGGGTCATGCGGATGCGATTCACATAGTCCGACGGGGTTTCACTGAGATAGCGCTGCATCATCCGGCTGACATGGGCATGTGCCCGGCCCGCGGAGCGGGCAAGACCGGCGGCGCCGTCGCGAAACACCGACGGTTCATAGGCGGCAACACAGGCCTGTGCCAGCCAGTCTGGCAGGGCCTCGGGCAGGGGTGCGGCGTTGCCCTCAAGATCGGACAGGACCGGCAGCAGAAAGGCCTCGGCGGCCAGTGCGGAACGGTGGCCGGTTTCAAGCCGCAGGGCCGCACGCGACAGGTCCGCCAGCTGGCGGATATCACGCCTGGCCTTGTCCGGTGCCGCGCCCTGCGACCAGAAGAACCGGCCACCAAGGTCGTGGCGGTCGGCGATGCTGTCGATCAGGGCGGCGGGGAAAGCGATGTTCACAAGGTGGGTTTCTTCGCCCAGCCCTTGCAGGGCATGGCTGTCGGCGGGGCGGATGAACACCATGTCGCCCTCGGTCAGGACTTCCCGCGCACCGTTTATCAAATGTCGGGCGCGGCCATGGTGAAGCCAGAAAACTTCATAGAAATCATGGTCATGGATGGAACGGATCGGGCGGCGCGACAGCACCGCGCGGGTAAAGTGCACCGATTCCCCGGGGCGGAAGATCTCATCGGAAAAGAGGCGCTTTTTGTCCATGTGTCAAAGCTAGCACAGACGGTTGGCCGCGAACATGGGCCGCCGCGTCGCAGCGGCGGAATGCCGCTTTGCAGCAAGACTGACCGGAGGCCGTGACGGGGCCTACGATCCGCGCTAGACCGGGGCAGCAAAAAGGGAATCGCCCATGACTTTCGACCGTACCGTAAAGATCGCGCCGTCGATCCTGTCCGCCGATTTTGCCGATTTCGGGCGCGAGATACAGGCGGTCGAGGCCGAGGGCGCCGACTGGATTCATGTCGATGTGATGGACGGGCATTTCGTGCCGAACATTACGTTCGGCCCGGCGACGTGCAAAGCCATCCGGCCGCATATCAAGACCGTCATGGACGTGCATCTGATGATCGCGCCGGTCGATCCCTATATCGAGGCTTTTGCCGAAGCGGGGGCCGATATCATCAGCGCTCATGTCGAGGCCGGGCCGCATATCCACCGGACATTGCAGGCGATCCGCGGCGCCGGCGTGAAGGCGGGTCTGGCGATCAACCCGGGCACTCCGGCTTCGGTTCTGGAGCCGTTGCTGGACATGGTTGATCTGGTGTGCGTGATGACGGTGAACCCGGGTTTCGGTGGCCAGAAATTCATCCATTCCTGTGTTGAAAAGGTCCGCACGATTCGTGCGATGATCGGCGACCGGCCGGTGCATATCGAGATCGACGGCGGCGTCGATCCCGTGACCGCTCCGCTGGTGGTGGCGGCCGGTGCGGATGTGCTTGTCGCGGGATCGGCGGTGTTCAAGGGTGGATCGGTCCGCAATCCGGCCCCGTATGGTGCCAATATCCGCGCGATCCGGGCGGCAGCCAGCTAGGGCGCTGCGGGTCGGCCTGTGGCCTTGCGGGGCATCCCGCGACCGCCAGAAGGATCAGATAAAGCAGCACGGTCATCAACTGGTCGACGAGGCTCGTGGACAGAAGCACGGCCAGCAGCAGCGCGACGCCAAAGCCGTTTGCAAGGCTCCGGGCATGGGCATCGGCGGCTGTGGCGCGCGGCAGATTGCGGTGCAGGCTGAACAGGCCCAGAAGTGTCAGGACAAGGGCCGTCAGGCCAAGCGCGCCGCCTTCGAAGAAGCCTTCGAGCAGGATGTTGTGCATCTCGAGGCTGAACTGGCTGGCATATGCCGATTGACCGGGGCCGAAACCCAGGATCGGCTGTTGCAGCGCCTGCTGCGCGCCATAGGCCCAGTTGACCATCCGCCAGCTGACCGAATTGTCGATATAGCGATAATCGAAGACCGCCTCGGCAAAGCTGAAGCTTTGCCAGAAGGCGGGCAGGCTGGCGAGATCGGCAAAGCGGTCGGACAGAGCCAGCGCGGCTGCGCCGAGCGGCAGGGCGATGGCCAGAAGCGCCAGTTTCCGCAGGCTGCCACCACGCCGCCAGATCGTGATTGCCAGCACCAGCAGCGCCATCATCCACGCTGTGCGCGCAAAAGTCAGGTAAAGCGCCAGTGCGCCCAGCGCCAGAAGCGCCAGATGCAGCGGACCGGCGCGCGCGCCCGTCTTGACGCGAAGGATTTCAAGCGCCAGCGCCGCAGCGAGGATCTGGATCGCGAAGGACACCGGGTGCACGTCGCTGCCGAAGGCGCGGATCACGCCGGGTTTGCCGGGATCGACAAAGCCGCTGCCCGAGGCGACCTGCCAGACAGACAGCGCCGCGCCGATTGCGATGAAGCCTGTCAGGAAGCGGCGCAGCGGTGTGAGGGCCGCAGGGTCGCGCAGCCAGAGCAGGCAGGCGTTCGCAAAGAGCGCGTAGAGCAAGAGCAGCGTCAGCAGGGCCGCGGCCTCGAGCGGGCGCGGCAGCGGTGTCGAGAGCCCCGAGAGCGCGGCGGTGAAAAGCCAGGCCAGAAGCCCCGCGACCAGCAGGCCGCTGTCGCGAGCCAGACGCATCCGGGCCAGCAGCATAAGTCCAAGCGCGGCCAGCATCGCCAGCGCCATGATTTCCGAGGCTGCCCTTGCGCCGACATTGTCGGCGATCCCCGCCAGCCAGCGCAGTGTCACAAGCGCGACGAGCATTCGGGCGGCGTTCATGATGGAACCGATGCTGGGGCGAAGACGTCGCTGCGAAGGCCCAGAGTGCGGCGCAGGACCGCCCAGTACATCGCCTTTCGCAGAAGGGTTGCCGCCAGAACGCCGAGTGCCACGCCGAAAGCTCCGCCGAGTGCCGCCCCAAGGCCGAGTGCCGCCGCCGCGACGCCCAGATTGATTGCGCTGACGCGCATCGCGGCGCGGTCATGGCCACACATGTTCAGCGCGATATCGGCCGGACCGGTGGCGGCATTTATGACAGCGGCCAGCACCAGCGCCTGCAGCTGGGCGGCTGCGGTGCTGAATTCAGGGCCGAAGAGGGACAGAAGCCACGGTGCGGCCAGCAGCATCGCAGCGCCTGCGGCCAGCGTTGGCAGCGTCGTGGCGCGGGTCGTGCGGCGCAGGATGGCGGCAATGGTGGCGGTGTCGCCCGGTGCCCATGCCTGCGCCAGTTGCGGCCCGATCACGATGTTCTGGCTGGTCACGAAAAAGGCCAGCAGCTGCGCGAGGCGGTTGGCGGCGAAATAGACGCCGGCCTCTGCCGTGCCGATGAAAAGTGCGACTGCAATCACATCGGCATTGGCCAGAAAGACATTCGAGACCGAGGTGATCCAGAAGGGTATGGTCGTCGCCCGCCAGTCGGCCATCCTGACGGCATTGCAGCCCTGCGTGAAGCCGGGAACAAAACCCGTCTGCCGCAGCAAAACAGCGCCCTGCGCCACTGCCAGCAGCACGAGGACGGCCAGCAGGACCGCCATCACGGCGACCGGCGGCAGTCGGGGCTGGCCGGTGAGAAGGGCTGCGCCGATGATCAGCAGCCCGGAAAGCCCGCGCCACAGGACCTCTTTCGGGATCATCGAAAGGGGCAGGCGTTGAAAGCCGCGCGCGAGATGCGACTGGATGTCGATCCAGCCCATCGCGGGGATCAGCGCGAAACCCATCAGCGCGAGCGCGGGGTCGAGCCGCGGAAAGAAGCCGGCCGCGGTAAGGCCCAGTGCCGCCGCAAACAAAGCGAAAGCCCCGAAGATTGCCTTGCAATAGGCAATGCCCACCATGTGAGGCAAGGTTTCGTCGCGGTCGCCCCAGGCCAGAAGCGGCGGCACGAAGCGGATCATGGCGATCTGCTGGCCGCAGGCCCCCACGACCGACAGTAGCGCCGCAGCATTGAGAAAGAAGGCGACCTGGCCAAAGCCTTCGGGCGTCATCACGCGCGCCAGCAGGATCGCGAACCCATAGCTGATGGCCGCGGCCAGTATCTTGGTGGCAAAGGTCACCTGCGCCTGTCGGCGAATACTCATCGCACAAAACCCCTTACCCGCTGTCCGCTTTCCGGGGACCGTTTCACGGTTCGGAGTAAATGCATGTTTGGTTAACCCGGCGTTAAGCCGTTCGGATTTTAGATGAATTCAACCTGTCGGGTTTCGTTCGCTTCGCGACGGCCCGGCGCGGCAGAACGGGAGAGCCGACATGCGCCAGAGACTTCACCTGAATATCCTTGGAACGCGGGGCATTCCCGCCGCACATGGCGGGTTCGAAACCTTTGCCGAACGGCTTGCACTGTTTCTCGTTTCGCGGGGCGTTTCTGTAACTGTCTACTGTCAGTCCGATGATCCTCTGGACCGGGACGGGCGCGAGGATGACTGGCACGGTGTTCACCGGGTGCATTTCTGCCCGTCGCGCGGTGGCGTCGCCGGGACGATGCAATTCGATCTGGCCTGCGCCCGCCACGTCCTTGGTCAGCCGGGGCACGATCTTGTGCTGGGCTATAACACGGCCGTGTTCAACGTGTTGCAGCGTCTGGCCGGGCGGCAAGTCTACATGAACATGGACGGGGTCGAGTGGAAGCGGAAGAAATGGTCGGCCCCGGCCAAACTCTGGCTGTTTCTCAATGAGGTCATCGGGTCGAATATCTCGACGGCGCCGATCGCCGATCATCCAGAGATCGCGCGGCATGTCGAAAAGCGCTGCCGGCACAAGGCGATCATGATTCCCTACGGCGCGGATATCATTGGTGCCGCGTCGGACGCGCCGGTACGCGAACTGGGGCTGGTGCCGGGGCGCTATTTCATCTCGATCGCGCGGGTCGAGCCCGAAAACTCGATCCTTGAGATCGTGCGGGCCCATCGCGCCGCTGAGACCGATACCGATCTGGCTGTGCTTGGCCGGCTTGATCCCGACAATGCCTACCACCGGGCGGTTCGGGCGGCGGGTGGCAACCGGACGCTGTATCCCGGCGCGATCTATGACGGTGAAACGGTCCGGTCCCTGCGCTTTCACGCGCGGGGCTATATGCACGGTCATCAGGTCGGTGGCACCAATCCCTCGCTGGTCGAGGCGCTGGGCGCCGGCAATGCGGTCATTGCACATGACAATCCGTTCAACCGCTGGACGGCGGGTGAGGACCAACGCTTCTTCTCCGATACGGACAGCTGTGCCGAGCATATCCGCGCCTTTGCCGGGAACGACTTGATTCACTACACCGCGCGGATGGGCGCCCGGCAGCGCCATGCGCGCGATTTCCGCTGGACCAATGTGCTGGCAAGCTACGAGACGCTGATCTTTGGAAGCGCGGCCGGCGCGGTTCAGATCGCGGCCGAGTAAGCACGGCCGTAGGGATCGTATTTCGCAGAAAGTGCCGGCGCGGCCTGCTGGTTCAGCACCGGAACCAACGCGGCCTCGGGCCGCATCGCGTCGCGCAGGGGCTGCACCGCCGCGCGCAGGTCGCTCTGGCTTGTTGCCGCCCAGCGCACCACCAGCACGACGGCATCGGCGTTATGCGCGATGTAGCGGGCATCGACGATCGGCAGCAGGGGCGGTGAATCGATGATGGTGATGTCATACACATCGCGGGCCTGATCCAGCAGCGCCTCGAACGTGGCGGAGTTCAAAAGCTGGTCGGTCGGAATGTCGCTGCGCCCTGCGCCCATGATCAGGGCCAGCGGGCTGGCCGGGTCGCGGGCGTAGAAGCTGCCTGAAATCTCTGAGCCTTCGGGATTGCGCAGGTAGTCGAGAAATCCGACATCGGGTTCGAATCCCAGCTGGCGATGCAGCGACGGCATTCTGAGGTCCGCATCGATCAGGAGCGTCCGTTTGCCCGCCAATGCGTAGGTGCGCGCCAGCGCCAGCGCGGTCGTGGTCTTGCCTTCGCCGGGCTGCGCGGAACTGACCAAAACGACGCGCCCGCGTGACACGCTGCCCGGCGGTGTCACGGCGCGGAAGGCCTGATCGACAACAGCGCGCAGTTTGCGCACGGATTCCGCGTAGACCGACAGCGGCGCATCGACGATACGTTCGGCAACGCTGAACCGGCCTTCGTTGTGTTCGGGCGTGAAGGGCAGCGAGGTGGCGGCGGGGGCCTGCAGGATTTCGCTGAGCTGAAGTGCGGAGGTGACGCCGCCGATATAGTATTCCTTCAAGAAAGCGGTGCTGACGCCAAGTCCCGTCGCCAGCCCGAACGCGGCGAACAGGACCAGTGCCTTGTTGGGAAAACTGGCGGAAGCCGGGGTGAGAGCGGGCGAGACGATTCTTGCGTCGGCGAGTTGCATCCGGGCCTGCGCCTCAACGTCGCTGAGGCGCGCCAGCAGCGTCTGGTATTGGGTCCGGGCGATCCCCGACTGTTGCTGGACGGTGAAGATCTCGGCCAGAAGGTCCGGCGAAAGCTCGGTTTCCACCAGTCGCTGACGCAAGTCGGTACGGGTCTGGGTCGCAGAGCGATCGAGCGCGCCGATCCGGTCGCCGAGCTCTGCCAATGCCGTGGCGGATCGGTCTTGCGCCTCGGCTTCGAGCCGCGCCAGTTCGCCGCGCAGGTCCGCGTTGCCTAGCGTATCTGGCGTTTCCGAAAGTCGATCCGCAAGAGCCTGACGCTCTGCCCCGATCCGGGCGAGCGCCTCATCGCCCAAGGTCTTGGCCAGCCCTTGCCAGTCCGCGGCCTGCAGCGCCTGTGCCGCACCGGCGCGCAGGGTCGTTTGCTGGCTGATTTCAGCGCGAAGCCCAATCAGATCACTGTGCAGCGCTGCGATGTCTGCCCGGCCTGTCTCGGCCGCGATCCGGGCGATGTTGCGGTCAAGAAAAGCCTCGAACGCGGCTTCGCTTTCCGCCAATCCGCTACGGGCCGCGGTGATCTGGTCTTGCAGCGCGTCCCGTGCAGCCAGTGAGCCGGTGATCTTGGCCTCTACTTGCTGGCGAATGTAATTCCGGGTCATCGCATTGGCGAGTTTGGCGGCGCGGTCGGGGTCCTGCGACGTCGCCGCGACCGCAATCAGGTAAGTCAGCCCGCGCCGCCGCACCGAGACGGCCTCTTTCACCCTTGCCAGCGTGCCCGCCACCAGCGCGGGGGCCGGCGCTTCGGCGGCATGGGCGATGCCGACGGCGCGGGCGAGTTTTTCCGACAGGGACAGGTGCGGGCCGAACTCGGGGTCGGCGATCAAGCCTTCAGCGGCGATCACCGCCAGCGCCACGGCGTCGGATCGCAGGATCTCGACCTCGCTGTCGACGCGGGCATTGTCGCTGCCCGCCGATCCGCCCTGCGGTTGCGACGGATCCAGCAGGTTCTTCTGTGCCGGATCGACCAGCACGAGCGCGGTGGCTGTATAGGTCGGTGTGACAGTCAGCAGGTAGAGACCCGCAAGCCCGAAGATCAGCGCGAATATCATGCCGATCACCCTGATCTGGCGCCGCAGAACGGCGAAGATGCTGCGCAGTTCAATCTCGGAATTGCTCATGGTGTTATCCTTTCGCGGGTCGGGCGGCCCCAAGCCCCAGCCCGGTGACGGCGAGGAGCAGATAAAGATTGGCAGGTATTTCCAGGCTGAAATCGACCAGAGAATGCAGCCCGGCCAGGCAAAGCGCCGCGATCGCAGCGGCGGCCAGCGGCGCTTGGCGGCGGGGCCATAGGAGGGCAAAGGCGAGAGCGCCGGCCAACGGCGGCAGCGAGCCGAAGACCAGGCCGGATTCGGCCCAGAGCGCCAGATAGGTGGAATGGGCCCGGTCCCAGACGAGATCCGCGGGCACCGGCGGGCGATGGAAGATTTCATAGGCGAGCGGAAAGCTGTCGGCACCGAACCCGGTCAGCGGGCGCGCGGCGATCATCTGCCAGACCTGAGCGTAAAGCTGTCGGCGTGTTTCGAACTCTGCCGATGCCCAGACCGCGCGCTCGGCGACACCCTGCCCGAGCGTTGCCGCCAGAACGAAGGCGGTGACGCCCAGAATCGCGGCGCGGGATCTGCCGGGACGGCGCAGTGCCAACACCAGGAGGCCCCCGCAGAGCGTTGCGGCCAACCCCATGCGCGATTGCGTTGCCAGAAGCGCCACGCCAATCGAGGCAAGTCCCAGCCAGAGGATGACCGAGGGACGGCCGGGGCGCAGAAGTGCAAGACCCAGAACCAGCCCCATCCCCAGATGCGTGGCCAGCGCGTTGCGGCCAACGAAGGTACCAACCGCCGAACCCGGATAGGCCGTTGCATGATCGCTGGCGAGGAACATCAGCGCCCATACCGATTGCGCGACGACGCCGGCGAAAAGCGCGGTGCCGGTCCACCGGGCGCGTTCCGGATTGCGGGAGATGCAGAGTACGAGCCATAGAAACCCGAGCGTTGCGGCTGCCCGCACCGTGGCCAGCAAGGTTGCAGAGGGCGAAAGACTGCCGGGGCGAAGCATCAGGCTGCGATCGGCCAGAGCCAGTGGCCGCTCGGCAAGCGGCAAGCAGGCAAGGCCCGCCTGCAAGAGCGCAAAGCCGCAGAAAGCGAGGCCGGTCAGAAGGATCGCATCGGTCCCGGCTGTCGTGGGCTTGCGGGCAGCCGGAAAGGCGATGGCGGCAAAAAGGCACAGCGTTCCGACCGCGATCGCCGCGAAAAGCCCGACCAGCGGCGGTGTGCCACCTGCCGGGATTGCAATGCAAAGGACCAGCGCCGCCAGCAGGATGGCAAGAAGGTTCTTGGTAAAAGAGATGCCGCGCGCGGGTTGTGCGGTCTGTGGGCCCGGTGTGCGCCGTGGCGAGGCGGAGAGGCTGCCGTCTGAAAGCGGGCCGAAGATCGGGGCGGCGCCGATCATGTTCCGCCTGCCTGTCGTCTGAGGATGTTGAGCAGACGCTGGCGATCTGCCGGGCTGGATCGCTCGGCCGTCATCAGGATGATGTCACGCTGCGGCGAGGAAAGCGCTGCCGCCAGCATTTCCGCGCCGGCTTGCGTGGTCATGAGTGCGGCCACATCCGCAGGCAGGAGATCCCGCTGCGCGTCCGGTCCCGTCTGCAGGGTCATCAGAAATCGGCGTTCGGCCAACCAGCCTTCGAAAGGCGCCAAGCGCTGCGAAGCCGCCAGATGGGCTGCCACAAGTGCGGTATCGTGTTGCGCGCGGGCGGCCGTGGAGGCGATGAAATGCGCGAAGCCATGGCTGGGCGCATCGCGCAGAACACCCACCGCGAGGTCTGCACAGGCCCGCGCTGTTGCCTGCCGCGTCAGATCGCCAAGCAGTGCGAAGCCCGGTTCCGCCATTGCCCGGTCGCAGCGGAACAGAGCGTTTTGACGCGAAGCGAGCGACAGCCCAGGTGCAAGGTCCGTCGCCGCAAGGCCGGGGTCAGGTGGCAGGTTGCTTGTCGCTGCTCTGAGTTCGGGCACAAGGCCGGCCAGACCTGCCAGCACAAGGGCGGCGGCACAGGCTGTCTCTGTCAGGCGTCTCGGGGCCAAGGGATGTTCCATTCTGAAAACCGGTCCGGGGCGCCGGACGCGATCATCAAAAGCGGAACAGCGTTAATTTAGGCTTAATCATTCTCTGTCGGAAATGCCCTGAACAGCAGGAGTGAAAGATGCGGGCTGCAGGCAGAACGGCTGTGATCGGGGCGGTGGGCGTTGTCCTTTCGGCAATGATCGCCATGCCGGTCGCTGCGCAGGCCGCGCTTTTCGATGAAGCGGCGTTAACCGCGGCCTGTGACGCGGGCCAATGCGCCGCCGAGGTTTGGGCAATCGTCGAAGAGTTGCGCGCCGTTGACCTGCCGGAGTCGGAGTTCAACAGCCAGATCGGATTCATCGCGGCGCTTTTGCTGCAGGATTCAAAGACCGCAGCGCCTGACGCCCTGTCGGGGCTGTCTGCGGCCCTTGATGTTCTGGCGCGCAGTACCGGCGACGCGCGTCAGGCCGCAGCCATCGCACAGGTTGCGGAGGCGGTGGCGACAGGGCAGGCTGGTGCTGTACAGGCTTCCGCTCCCTACGCGGCAAGCCCGTCGCGGCCGTTCAACTGGTGGAACAGGCCACCACCCCCATTTCAATCAGGTCGCTCCCCCGGACGGAGTAGAAACCCATGGTTCGGTTTCTGGCGACGCTGAGGTACCATGACCGGATCGGTTCGGGGTAATGTCGCGCCATGACTTGCGACCAGTGTTCAAAGGCGGCCGGCGTGAGACCGATGCCGTAAATCTCTGAAGACGGTCCGTGAAACCCAAAAACAGTTCTCGGCGTCGTGCAGACATTTGCAAGACCAAGGTACATCGTGCAGGCCGAGAGGCAGTAATCGCCGCGGATTTCGACCCGGGTGCCGCTGTTCCTCAGGTGCCGAAGCGTTGTCAGCCGCGCCTCGACTGAACCGCCCCGATCATTGCCGATCACGATCGCGGCCTGACGCGCCGACAGGGGGGGCGCGAGGACCAGCGACAGCAGCAGAACGAACCTGCCGAAGATGGCGCGGCAATCGCGCCCGAGGCACAATCTTGATAACCGGAACATCCGTCGTCCCCACCCGAAAACCTGCCGGAGCCCCGGCGCAGCGACTCACCCCGAGTCGTTTGGGTCACCTTAGCCCTGATTTCTGAAGGAATGTTTCTGCAACCGCAAAAAAACCGGGCTGAGGTTCAGAAAGTTGGGAAAAACGCAGCAAATGTCGAAAATACTTTAAGCTAAATTTAAGAAAAGACTCTGAAATTCGTGTATATTGTTGTTTGGTCTACCCGTTCAAACTGCTGCCAACAGGACGTTTCCCAGTATGAGTATTTCGCTTTCCCATGAGATTTCGACCGTTTCCGCACGCCGCGCCGCAGCGTCTGGCCCCTATCGCCTTTGGGGGAAGCGGGTCTTGGATTTTTTCGCGGCTTTGGCCCTGTTGCCGATTGCAGTGCCGATCATTGCCGTTGTCTGGTTTCTGACGACGCGGGACGGCGGGCACGGGTTCTATGCGCAGCACCGGGTGGGGCGCGA